>PBNF01000021.1 GCA_002722995.1 Legionellales bacterium
TTGATAGTTTGAAAAAAAATCATCAAATCCATGAAGAAAATGGAATGCTTTCTTGCACGAACTCAGAAACAAATTCATGGGTTACAGGGAGCATTACTGCAATCCTTTCAGTCATATTCAGCGCCGCAATGGCCACCACAACACTGGCATGGCAAGCCGGCGCTCAAGCAGTGCTCAGCAGTTGGCCTTTAACCTCAGGCGCTTCAAATCTCATTGCATGGGTGATTGCAGGCATGCTCTTAGCTTCTGAAATTATGTTTTGTGTTTCTTTAGCTTATACCCTCAGTCAAAAAATCCAAATGACTCAGGATAAAAACGCACAACATACATTATCCCTTCAGTCTATTGTAATAGGTATCTTTACATTCATCCTCCCAGCTTGCATGATTTCCCTCAATGCGTATGCTAATGGCATCATTGCAGAAAGTACATTGCAACACTATCAATTTCTATTTATCGCACTTGGAACATGCTTAAGTTTATCCATCATGAGTAATGCTGTGGCTGCATTTGATAAGAACGCAATTATTCCTTCAAAAATACCCAATACAGCACAACAGTTCTCATCAACAATGCAGACTCATTTCAAATATTTATTAGCGTTCACAGTGATATCATGTGCTTATTATTTAGGACCTTTTACAAATGGAATGATTCAGCCTTTGATCACACAACCTAACGTCATCACACTCATCAGTATTACGGCACCTTTTATCTTGATTAGCATTTGTTTTGCACTCAAAACCCTATATCAAAACCTAAATACAGAACTGACGATATCTCATCCGCTGCACTTAACACAACAGCAGCAACAGCAGCAACAGCAGCAACAGCCTCTCCCTCCTAATCCTCAGCAGCCGGAAAATAGGGATAGACTGCATGGTGGTGGTAGTGCCAGGGATAGACTGCATGGTGGTGGTAGTGCCCCTGCCCACCCTTAAAATGGTTTGTCCAATGAATCTATTCACCCAAAGACACTTGATCATCGCTCAGCTGTTTATTTCATCATGATATACATATGTGGCACATGACATGCCCCATTTTTTCATGACTCAAGAAAGGCCCTCCACACCCTATCATTGAACGCTCTAGCCCCCTTCGTTGAAAGATCTTCAAACACGCTTCTTTGAAGGCCTTCCTCACTATAAAATAACGGACGACTTTAAATGCAGCTGATAAATGAGCCTTCTATTGAATCAGCAATCATTCATATTACCTTAAGATTATTGAAATAAAATAAGAGTAATATTGACCCTAGATTTAGAGCTCATTTATGCAAGAAGCATTAGCAGCACATCAAACCACTCAAGAAACAACTGTATCTTGGTTTTCATTTTTTTTATATGGCATTTCATTGGCTGCAAGCTTATTCATTGGTTTTGACTGTTTTTTCATTAGCTATCACTATGTTTATAATAGCCCTTTCATGAGTCTAGCTATCTTTACAGGGATTGCAGGCCTTTTATTAAATGTTATTTTATATACAGCCGATGCATTTGAAAGCTTTGATGCATTTTGCATAGGGCTTAAATATACTTTTCTAGTTCGTCAACGCTTATTTTCATGGAAGCGTTTTTTTTGTGCCTGTTTATATAGTCTAATGCCGATCTTTGCTGCCTCAGGCATGGCGCTATACACCTATCATGCTTATATTGCAGCCGATGCGATTATTCAAGTGCCCTTTTGGATGGCTGTATTATTTTCTGCGTCTTATTTTATTGGAACATTAACCTTAATGCGTAAAGCTGCCTTTCAATTTTTATTAGATTGGAATGAATCTGATTTAAAAGCGGCGATCTTGTCGAAGACCGATCATTCAGTGTTAAGCCTACATGAGTTATGCAATGATGCAGACATTAAAAAAGCTTACTATGGCGGAGATAATCCTGGGGATATTGAAGATCTTGAAGAGCTTAAATCTCTGATCAAAGTCATTTTAACAAACAATAAAAATCAAAGTGTTCCCAACCATGAAAATAATCTTTCAACTTATTGTAAAGACTTTTTCCAATTACTCATTGCAGTGATATTTATATCTGCAAATGTTGGCGTAGCTTTTAGTCAATACGCTGATATCCTATCTGTATTTAATCATATCCCCGCATTGCCGCATCCAGAAATTTTTTCATGTGTTTTAACTGGAACACTATTGGTATCTGAAATCCTTTTTTGCCTTGAAATAGCACGTTGGTTGATAGCGTTTATTCGTCAATGCTGCACGACTATCAAAGAATCATTCAAAATACCAAGAATCGAGCATTTGATTGTGTGTATGGCTTATATGGTCGTCGCGACATTAATTGGATTCAATGCTCTAGGGAATGGCGTGATTACTCATGCTACTTTTAATCATGAAATCACTGCAACATTCATGCTAATAGCAGGCAGTATGCTGAGTATCACTATCATGATGAAAGAATGCCAGTCACTTCAAAAGTCTGGACTATCTGCCTTATGTCCAAAACAATTTCGTGGAAATGATATAAGTGAACATCATCGACATTGGTTTGAGATGGTTTTTAGATTTGTTCCAATCTGTACGCTGATACTTATTATTGATGTTCTATATTATTCTAGCATCACAGATTTAATCAAAGAATGTTTTCATGCCTTATCTTTTACAGATTATTCGCCTTATCTAATACCCTTAAGTATTGTGGCTTTATCATTGATGGGTATTGCAGTGGTTACTTATGGCTTGAGCGGTCTCTTCGAGCCCCTTAATACTCAAGATGCTGAAGAACAAGGATCCGCACGATCTTCTCAAGAAGGCTTCTCCTCGAGTCCCGTTCAATTCGACGAAACCAATGCTCATGCACCTCTCCGATCCTCAAATCAACACTTAGGCTTACTTTCGTAGCATGACACTCAATGTTTATGGAGAAGGTGGGCTATCCTAGAGATATATCAAAATACAATAAACAGATCTTTTAACTGATCCTTAAATAACCTGTTAAAGCACTGTGAATCTAGCAAACAATATAGCTGTTTATTGCCTTATCGTCAGGCCATCATGCTTGATCCAGGTCTTCATATGAAGCCCTCATGAGCCTGATGATATCCATAACATCATTCGACATACTAAAAGCGCATAAACACCGGCAATACAATCATCTAAAACAATGGCCCAACCTTCTGAGCGTTGATCCGCTAGGCGAACTGGCCAAGGTTTAGCAATATCAAAATATCTAAACATCACAAAAGCACACATCACCCAAGGCCATTGAAAAGGCACACCCATCAAAGGAATCCAACAACCTACAACCTCATCACATACAATACAACTGGGATCCTTATGTCCTAAATGTCGAGCTGTCTGATCAGCCGTCCAACAGCTTAAGAGCGTTAAACAACACCAGATGATCAACTGATAAGCCATTGAAATGGGCTGCATCATCCCGGCCAGCACAATGGCCCATAAACTCCCCCAAGTACCCGGTGCATAAGGTGCATAACCCAAAAAAAACCCCACACTCCATAAATGAATGAATTGATAATCAAAGTGTTGTACGTGATTTTTAATTCGATTTAAAGTGCTCAAAAGCTGCTCCTTGGGGAATAGGTCGCCGTGACCCCTGCTGCCAGTATAACCCTGATCCAGGTTGAATTTCACCAATCAAACTCAGCTGACATTGATGCTGCTGAGCAAGGTCTTTCAACATCGAGGCATGTGATTGAGGGGCTGTGAAACACAGCTCATAGACTTCTCCACCTAATAATGCAGCATTGATGGCTTCTTGAGATGAGAGGGTATTGAGCACTGGGTGATAAGGACATGCATCAAGGTCTATCGTTGCTGCACATAATGAACGTTTTAACAATCGAGTTAAATCCTCAATCAAACCATCTGAAATATCCAAACAAGCATGAATCCAAGGCGCTGCAGCCTGCGCAAAATTTACGGGAGGATTAGGATATTGCCACTGTTGATACGCTGATTGTTCAATGGATGAAGCTCCCAGAGGATGATTCAAAGCCCAAGCGCTTGCGCCTAACGTGCCTGTAATATAAATGTCATCACCCATCTGTGCCGTGTGTTGATGTAAAGCATGAGTTGGGTTAACTTGTCCAATTAAGGTTGTATGGATGGCTCGAGCGCCTTTTGAAAGATTCCCTCCCACACATTCAATGTCATATTGTTCTGCCAATCTGATAAACCCTTGACTCCATTCGGATAACCACTTTGAGTCATCGATTGGCAAACTCAAAGACGCCATAGCCCAACAGGGTTGAGCCCCCATTGCAGCAATATCACTCAATGAAACCGCTAATGATCGATGCCCAATCGCTTGTGCTGTAAAGCGTTTATCAAAGTGTGTCCCTTCAATTTGAGCATCAACGGTTGTGACAATCCCTTCACCGGATCGTGGTGACATACCCGCAGCATCATCACCACTATGGCACCACACATCCGAGCGCTGCAGGGTTTGATGCTTGAGACATAATTCAATTAATGATTGTTCAGCCGAACTCATGCTTTATTCCGCTTTTAGTTGATGCGCAACTTGATCCAGCACTGCATTAACAAAACGATAACCCTCTTTTGATCCAAAGCGTTTTGACAACCTCACTGACTCTGAAATAATAGCAGCATCTGAAAGCCCATGAGGGTACATGAGTTCATAAGTACCCATTCTGAGAATGGCACACTCAACCCGCGTTAATGTTTCAAGGGTATGATCTTTTAGATAAGGCTCAAAGAAAGCATCAAGCTCAACAGCTTCTTGAATCACCCCCATCAATACCCGTTCAAAATAATCCTGATCAAAAGATTTACCCGCATTCACCTCTAAAAATTGTTTGAGAATATCTTCACCTGATTGTTCAGTCAATTGCCATTGATATAATGCCTGACATACAAAATTTCTTGCTTTCTTAATAGCTGCAAGCCCCATCATGATGCTCCTCGATTGATCATAATTTAATCAGCGCTGTGTGGTGATAACTGTAACTGATCTAAAAATTCTTTAAAGGTTTGAATATCTTTGAAATCCCAATACACTGATGCAAAACGAATATAAGCAATTAAATCCAGTGCTTGTAATTCAGCCATCACCCATTCACCCAATAACTTGCTACTGACTTCACGTTCACCTGTTGACCTAAGTCTTTGAATAATCTTCAAAATTGAAACTTCAAACATTTCAGCAGTGATGGGGCATTTTTCCAATGCACGCATCATTCCTGCACGTAATTTTTCATCATAAAAAGGTTCTCGTGTGCCATTACGCTTAATGATTTTAGGCATTAATAATTCAGCAACTTCATAGGTTGTTAATCGCTCTTTGCATTCGATACACTCTCGTCTTCGACGCACCTGAGAGCCATCTGCAACCAATCGAGAATCAATCACTCGGGTATCAGGGGCTTGACAAAATGGACAAAACATTCATTATTCTCCATAACACTCTGGAATTGGATATTGATCCGCCAATGCAAGGACTTCATCACGCACTGATTCAGTCCACACAGGATCACCTTCAGCATTTAAGCACCCTGCAATCCATTGAGCAATTGTAATCATCGCTGTTTCATTCATACCTCTTGACGTCACCGCAGGGGTTCCAATGCGTAAGCCTGACGTTTGAAAAGGAGAACGCTGGTCACCTGGAATGGTATTTTTGTTGGTTGTAATACATATGGATTCTAGCCATTGCTCAGCAACTTTCCCGGAAAATGATTGATCTGATAAATCAATTAAAAACATGTGATTATGAGTTTGATTTGAAACCACTTGAACGTTGAGCTGCCTGAGCGCATTCACTAATGTTTGAGCATTTTGAATCACCTGCTGTTGATACCGCTTAAAACCACTGGATAATGCTTCTTGAAAAGCCACTGCTTTTGCGGCAATCACATGCATCAATGGCCCCCCTTGTGTACATGGAAAGACTCCAAAATTCAATTTTTTATGAAGTGTCTCATCACTCCCTGAAAGAATCAGGCCTCCACGAGGCCCTCTTAATGTTTTATGAGTGGTTGATGTGACCACATGCGCATGTGGAATGGGCGAAGGATAGAGCCCTGCAGCGACTAACCCAGAAACATGAGCAATATCGGCCAACAAATAAGCCCCAACCTCATCGGCAATCGCTCTAAACCTCGCCCAATCAATGATGCCACTAAATGCGGAAAATCCAGCAATGATCATTTTAGGTTGATGTTGCTGAGCTAATTGAGCGACTTGATCATAATCAATATCTCCCTCAGCATTGAGTCCATATGCAATTGATTGATACAGTTGACCCGAAGCATTCACTGAAGCGCCATGCGTCAGATGCCCTCCTGAATTCAAATCCATGCCTAAAATTAAATCTCCTGGACACAGCAAAGCACTATAGACCGCAAAATTTGCTTGTGATCCTGAATGCGGCTGTACATTCGCATACTCACATTTGAAGAGTTGGCAAGCACGCTCAATGGCCAATGCCTCGATTTCATCAACCCAATGACAACCACCGTAATATCGACGTGCTGGATATCCTTCAGCATACTTATTGGTCAAAATACTGCCCTGCATCGCACGCACAGCTGCACTGGCATAATTCTCAGAAGCAATCAACTCTAAGTGCTGGTGCTGACGCTGTGACTCAGATTGAAGGCAAGCGTATAAGACTGGATCAGAAGGTTCTAATAAGTGCATAGCTTCTCTCATCATTATAGTGCATTGATCATAACACGATTTTAGTCCGATGAGATAGCCTTGCAATGATTTAAAAAGATTTTCCATCGACGCCAAAATTCATTTTTTTGTTGAAAACATTGGGCGATCTCCTCAATGTTTGGAGATAACATGATCACACCTTTCTTTTCAGGCAATTGAGTAATCACTTCAGTCGAAAATTGTGAGGGAATATCTTGGCCCAATATAATCCACCCCACAATCTCAATTGATTCTTTTGAAGGATGCTGCGTTAAAGTTAAACCTTTCAGCATCCGATTAAAAAACACTTCATGCTCAGCCGGCACAACCGGCCCTTGGTAACACCAAGCCATTCCCCATTCATTCGAATCATATTGTGTATAAAGATATTGCCATACTTCTGCAACATAGGGTTTAAAGGGTGTAATCCCTAAGGCTTTTAACGTGACTGTACACGTCATGTCATCGTCCTAATAGGCCAATGGCTCGGCACATGAATCGCTTCCCACTGGTGATCCTCTGTTTTATGTAAATGACACATGGCTTGATCTCGTGTTGGCATGATATGCTCATACCAATTAACCAAATTCACTTCACACCAGGTTTGTTCTGCAATGGTTTGGGCGGTTTTCAAATCTTGTTGTGCAAAACGATTAAAATAATGATGAGATTGATCACGCGCTGCATCTCTCAAACGCATAAAACGCTCGATATACCATTGCTTAATACAGGGTAAAGGTGCTTCAATAAAGAGACCAATCCCTTGCTGACTGATACACGTGGGGTTTAATGCCACCACCCCTTCTAAAATCAATACATTGGGACAGATTAATGTTTGAGTCAAACCCGGAATATGATCATAATACTCATGTGAATATTGATCAATATCAGGCAATGATTGGTTTTGATTTTGAAAAGCTTCTAAAAAATCCTGTAACTGTTGATCACGATAACTTTCAGGAAAACCCTTACGATCTAACCCACAAGTTAAACGCAGCTCATCATTCGATTTTAAAAAATGATCTGTTGACAATGCCAAATAAGTCCAATGTGGTGCTAACTGCTTCAAAGTTGTCATTAAATGTTGTGCAAATGTTGTCTTGCCCACGGCAACTGAACCTGACACTTGAATGAGAAGCGGCCACCCTTTTGATTCATAAGCATAAAGCACTTGAAGCAAGGCCAGTGAAAACATCAATAGATCATTGTCGCTTCCACGCTTAACCCAAGCATATTGTGAGTCACCCGAAAACACCCAAGGCGATGGAACCCATTTCATATCTAAAGATGCTTGCACACAGCTCATATTTAAACAATCATCGTATGATCTAAATTCCAGTATAAATCACTAAAGCCTTGAAGTATAGCTATTCAACCGAATCATCATACATTCCCTCACCTTATTTTTTTTTGACAATTTCATGATAAATCGTTATGGTGAGATTCTCTATATCTTTGAATTGATTCAATATTTTGATAGCGGCTGTACCTTATGGCAATTCATTTAAATTTTTTGAAAAATACGCTATTGATCTTCTACTGCCTGAGTCTATCCATGGCTTTTGCACAACCACCCTGCCATACCTTTAAAATTAAATCTAATCTAAACAGCACTGAACACAACACGATTAAACTCTATTTAAATGAATATTTTAAACAACAAAGTATTCCATCTTTATTAGACACAAAAACCTCTATTCGTCGAGTCACGCAGAAAGCACTTCAACCCTATGGATATTTTACACCTCATATTCAAATAGACACTCAAGTTCCCCCTCAACAAACTTGTGCTCGCCATCTCATTTCAATCCAACCTGGCCCACTCACTCATTTCAAATCAATTCGACTCCACTGTGGCCATACTCCAACATGTGTTCTCATACAATCAGCTTTACATGACATGCCCGCACAACTTGGAGCCCCTTTTACTACAGAGCAATATGAAAAAACTTTAGAGCAATTATTAAACATTGCGATTCGAAAAGGTTATTACCACGCACATGGCAATCACTCTACATTAACGATCAACCCCAATACACAATCAGCTTATGTCGATTACACAATTGATTTAGGCCCAAAATTAAAGCTTTCATCTTTAATCCTTCAAGACACTCAGCTTTCTCCAACGCTTGTTCAGCGTTATTTATCATTTGAAAGTGGTGCACCTTATTCAAATCAATGGCTTGAACAGGCACAAATGGACTTATTAGCGAGTGATTATTTCAATCGTGTTGAAGTCAACCCTTTGTGGTCAAAACAGACACAAAACACTATTCCAATTTCAGTGAAAGTCAAAGAGAAAAAACCGATTGATCTCTTGGCCGGTATTGGTTATGACAGTGACACCGACTTTAAAGCACTTTTCGGCTTTAAACAACGTCTAATCAATCGCTTCGGGCACCGATTTCAAAGTACAGCCATGATAGGGCAGCAAGATCGACATTTCACCGCTCAATACGATATTCCAGGATATCATCCCGCATTTGAGCACTTCAGTTTTGAAACAAAACGCCAATCTTATCTTAATCGAGGCTTTGGGCACAGTCGTTATTGGCTCAACAAATTACAGTTTAAACGTTTAAAATCTGATCGTATGATTGATCTGACTTTAAACCTTCTCAATGAGCACTCCACACCTTTAGTTGGCCTTTATCAAAATACACGATTGCTCTATACTGAACTGAATGCCTTTAAAACATTTGAATTTAAATACTTTTCATATCACACCCCTATCCAGTTAAAGTTTCAAATGATGGGCCGTATTGCATCACACACACATGATATCACCTCACATTTTCAACAAGCTCAACTCAAAGCACGTGCTTTAATGCCCCTAACAGATGAACAACAATTGATCCTGTCTACACAATTTTCAAGATCTTTTGTCTCTAATCTCAGTGAAGTTCCAATCAGCCTTCAATTTGCCACCGGTGGAGCACAAAGCCTTCGTGGCTATGCCTATAACAGTTTAGGCCCTAGTAAAAACTTAAACGTCAGTAATCTTGAATATCGTTTGCATTTAAAAGATGAATGGTATGCTGCCTGCTTTGTAGATCGCGCTAACCTAAGTGTTAATTTAAAAGATAATGTTCACCATAGCATCGGCGCAGGAATTGTCTGGACACACCCAGTTGCGCATGTGTCATTAGGCCTTGCACGTGCACTGTCTTTACCTCAACGCCCTTTAAGATTTTATTTGTCGGTATCTACATGAATAGGGCTCAACGGATCTTATCTATCTTAACGGCAATACTCATGCTGTTCATGTCCCTGATGAGCCTAACCCTGCGAACGGATCAGGGAATCACCTTGGTTGCAAAAATACTGATCAAAATCAAGCGCTTGCCAATAAAAGTTGAGCGCATTCAACATATAGGACCTGATACACTTTCAATTCGAAATATTCAATCTACAAATTTACGATTCTTTATTCCAGAAACCACTCTACAATTACATCCCGTACGAGATTGGCTTCAAAAACCTGTTGTTCAAAGCATTCATATTCGGTCCATTGACTTCAAACCGATTGCTCAGACGATGATTGTCTTGCATCACTTGAGTGCAGTCATCCAAAATAATGAAGATTATATTCTCAGCCTTAACTCGCCTAATTTAAAGCTTAAAGGTCATGGCACTTGGTCATTTCATCGACATCAATTAAACTTTAATTTATTACATCAGCAGCATGATCACTTGATCATTCACCTCAACCATCAAACAGCTACTTCATGGCAACTTGATCTACATACTCAACACTGGCCATTTGCTTATCAACCCATGAACATGTTTGGCTGGATTCAAGGGCATTGTACCATTGATCAAATCGCCTCATTACAATCTTTGAAATGCAGCCCAATGACGGGACAATTAAATGGTTATTCAGAACACTTTAATAGCCTTTTAATGCTTCAATATACAGATCACCTCAAGACATTGAAATTTAACTTTCATATGGGAGGCATGCATGGAATCATCGATTTGAAACACAACCTTAAACCCATAGTCACCTGGGATATCTCCATTCCAAATTTAAAACACTTGGTTCCAATTTGGTCAGGGCAAGTGATCAGCCAGGGTACAGGCGCTTTACCTTCAAAATCTTGGATTCTGAACACAACTACGCAGCTTAAAAAATTGAAAACTTCAGTTCTGAATGCAGCACACATATTATTGAGTCTTAAAGCAACACATCATCAGCATCATATCGCTTTAAACACAACATCACTTGAACTGTTTGGTTTAATGCTTCGACCCATTCATATTGATTTATACTGCCCTAAAAACAAGCCCTTTTGCTCGTATCAGCCTACAACTGAGCATACAGTGAATTCAACCCTAATCCCTTCTTCTCATCTGTTATATTCTGAATTATCTTCGAAATGGCTGAAACAATTTACACCTTATCATTCTATCCCTAATCTAATCGAATCTGATCGCACCCATCAATATTGTTTTCAATTAGCAACTGGGTCCATCTGTTTTCATCTAGATTTAAATACTCAACGCTTTATTTTAATGGGGCAACTCAAACACATGGTATTAGATCATATTGCTGCATGGCTGCCCAATCATATCTTCATGCCATATGGAGGTGATTTAAATGGGCATTGGTTTTTATCTAAATCATTGAATCATCCTTGGAGGGGGGAAGCTAAACTGTCTTTAATGCAGGCAAAGGCACTGATTCCTTACACATTAGACTCTGTTCATAATATTCAGGGACAATTAAACTTCAACTCTCAACGCACGCCCGCTTTATCCTTTGAACTCAAAGGGCAACCTCATCAGGGGACTATTGATCTCAAAGGTCAACTCATGCATCAAGATCACCAACAGGATCAACTGACGTTAACAGGCACTCATGTTTCAATTTATCATTCTAATTTCATGCATTTAATTGGGAATCCTCACATTCAACTTAAGAGCTTATTTGATCAACCACAATTGAATGGGCGCGTAACCATCCACCACGCTTCTTTTTCAAAGCATTGGCAATCTATGCCGAAATTACCCGAACATACTCTCATTCTAGGAACCCACCAATCGAACACACACTTTCAACCTACAGGTACGATTGAACTCACCACGCCTAAACCCATCCCATCAAATTTATTTAATTTAAAAGGCCAACTGTTTGGACAATTGAAACTATTCATGCGCCCCCAAAATCCCACAACGGCTCAAGGATTTGTCAAACTGATTCAGCCTTCTTTTAATAATATCCCAGAAATTAAGATTCATGAGGCTCAACTACGATTTTCAGATCATGTCATCACTCATCCTCAAATATTCGTTAAATTAGATCGCACACTCAATCCAGAATGGGATATGAGCGCTGATCCTTTTTCTTTACAACCCATTCGAGTTGGCATGCGATTATATGGCTCAATCAGCCATCCACAGTATCAATATTTTTCAGAACCTATTCACATGAGCGATAATCAAATTCTAACCAGTTTAATATCAGGCCAACAAGATGGATTGCTGAGTCCTTCACAACTGGCGCTTTTTTCAATCGGTCAATTTGATCCATTATTATCCAACTCAAATCATCTTCGCTTCATTCCTATGATTGATCATATTAAACTCAGTAGTCGAAATAGTTTAGACAGCGAAATCAATAACCCTTTACTCGATACTGTGATTACTTTGAGTAAACAACTCACGCCTAACATGGATCTACAATATCAATTTGGTTTATTAGACAATCATTATCAAATCAGTTCACAACTGCGTTTGAATCAAAATACAATGAGCCAATTGTATCTTAATGAAAAGAGTTATGGTATTAACTTATTTAAATCTTGGAAAATTGGCCATTGAGTTGAGCCAAGCTCCATCAATCATTTTAATTCGAAAGTTTACTTATCAAGTCACTTAACCGAGTGCATACTAACCTGATTGCCGTATATTACACCTGATACATACACGCGCTTTTAGACAGTTTGATTTAGAGTTTTAAAATGTGGCATTCATGAATCGATGATTGATTTTGATTCACATCAAGCCTTGATCATAATTGATCACACCCCAATATCTATCATCATTAAGGTCTATACAACAGTGATGTTATGAATCAATCGGACATATTCAAAGCTAAACATTTGGATTGAATCGACACTCATAGCATTTAATCTTAATTAAACACCCACATGCTTGATACTCACATACTTAAAATATGCCGCATGATATTGAAATTTTTTTGAGGTGTCACTTTTTACAAAGCCACTTCACATCAACTCGATTGTTTTTCACATTCATTGAAGCGGGTAGCACCCTATTATTTAAAGCAATGATATTAAAAGCCCTTAAGTCCTTAAGTCCTTAAGGGCAATGATCACAGATAGAAGCCTCTCTATTCATCAGTATTTATAGTGGCAAGACCAATCGCTTAAAATCTGCATCTCGCTCATAAGCCTGACATATTGTATCTGCCAAATCATCCACAACACCTTGGCTTACATGGGTATCAATTAAACCTGTATCTTCTTTAATCGCTTGTAGTTTTGATTCAACATAACGTACAGCAGACCCTTGAGGAAATGCAACCCCCAGAACCCTACGTGCCTCTGATGGGCCCAATCTATGGTATAATCGACGACGTAATGCCGTATCAACAGCCGTTGTACTAAAGGCCCATAGCTCAATAGGCCCCAAAGTTAAAGTTAACAGCTGGATGTGATTTTGTTCTTTAGTGGAAAATTGAGCCAGAAATGTTGCACCGCCTTCTCGAGGCCCCCTGACATGTCTCCTTAATCCTGCAGACGCTGTTGCAGATAATCCAAATGTTTCTGAAGTTTTTCGAATCGCTTGCTCAGGACCTGCATCCATGATGAAAATTGATGTTCCAAATTCCACCATAGTTCGGTCAAAGTCATCGAGTGATTGAGAAATTAATGCCACTTGTACATTCCATTTTCGGCCTTCTCGCATATCCAGTAACATTTGATCTCGAACTGACTGTGAGCGTGCTGTTCTATGAAACTCATCGAAAACCAATCGCTTTTGATCTTCAGCAATTTCATTAGCGCGCACCTCATGATAGGCTCGATAGGTTTCTGGCATTAGACTGACTGTTTCAAGATTCAAATAAAAATTACGCCCTAATACATAACGCGCAATCATATACATAATGGTTGTTTGCCGGTCTGCTGCGGCCCCACCACCTTTTGCAACTTCATCTAAATCTAATGAGATCACACGTGATTCACCCAGATCAAATTTTGTAATGGTCGATAAAATAGGATATTCACGGATGGCTGCAGAAATCACACGATTAAATGAATCAATTAAACTTTCACCCGTTGGAATGACAATATTTCCATATAAATCTTCAACAGCAGATGAACGGCAAATCGCAGCCAAATCTCCTAATAAAGGAACAGCATTACGTTGTGCCAACATTGCTTCATGCTCAAAACCAGCTAAGAATAATGCATCTGTCACTTCCCACCATGTTGTATGTGTATCCGCTACAAAACCAATCTCATCAAGAATCGCATCTATAAATTCTTCAACACCTGGGGTATAAATATTAGGATTGCCTGAGTCAGATAATTGTTTATATGATTCATCAATCACCATCCCTGCCATATCACTGACTGCATCATATGCTTTTTCATTTCCGACAGGGGTCATCAGTAAAGTAATAAAGTTAATTAAAAAAGCTCTATCTTGTGGCAAAGGCATTCGACAGCCTAACTGTGTATCAAATGGATTAATAGCATATGATTCATTCATCTGTAGACGGTGATAAGCCACTAAATGCTTCTGATCTGTAGGTAATGCTTCTTGCAATAAAGAAATTAAGCCACTGCTCGATGGTCCAATATCAATAATTGAAATTCTAGGTAATCGAATGTTGCCGGCTGCAGTACATAACGCTAAGTTAATTGCATTTGAAAGGACTGATTTACCCGAACCTGGCCTTGCGTAAATCAAATCAATCCATGTGGTTTGTAATGAACTTCCAGGTTGATATGGCCATAATTTCCCATCGGGGGTTCTAAACAATAAACTACCTTCTTTCCAAGGTGATGAAGGCCGGTACAGCGGTAGCATATAAATGGTATCTGATAAAGATGCGATGGTTGCTGTGGCATAATTTTTAGCTGAAATACCCAACATTGAAGACACCACTCCTCCGAAAGCATCTCCACAAAATTCAGAGACATTACAAGATCCCCAACCTTGAATCGCACGTGATAACTGAGAAAGGCGTGAACGTAATATTTGTGTTTCTCCATCGGGTGCCCAAGTGGTTGCTGTCACCCTTAAAGTGATCACTGAATCATCACTATTTAATGAAATAAAATCTAATAAACTCACCGCATCATTGATCAGGCGGTTCTGCGCGGACGCAAAAGATAACAAGCCTGCCATTGCTCTCTTAATTTTCAAAGACGCCAATCCACCTCCATACACATTAAAAGAAATTCTCCATGGAATATGTGCGGACATGACTCGATTAAAGAGTAACGCAAACGATTGAGCATCTTTTGGAAATAAATCAATGAATACAGAAGCATAAATACGATCACCCACACGAGCAGTTCTTAGATTCAAGTTTTCAGCATCACGGGGAAATAACTGATGCGCCAATGATGGCCACAATAGCTCTGAGATATCCCCCTGAAAATTCTTTGCAATTTTAGGGTGATATCGATCTCCAGGTAAAATAGGCGTCCAATTATCAGCCGTAAATGGAGCATCTATAGTTTTCCGAATGGCTCGACATGCCGCTTTGACATGGAGTAATTTAATATCAGCCCCCATGCCTTTAAAATCCGATGCAACAGAGCGCACAAATGCATCATGTGCATCACGCAATTCAGGAAAAGCTGCCATAATATTTTGAGTATAACGTACGGCTGGAAAGCCTGTTTCTTTAATCATTTTTGTTTTTTCTTTGACCATTTGACGTTGCTCTTCTGAAGATAACAATGAAGGCCGCGTCCACAGGGCCAAATGAACTGTTTCATGCGCGCAATAAGCGACTAAATTATTTTCACGTTCTTCTATTAAGTCTTCCAAAGATAAATTTAAAGCCTCAATAACTTGCCGACTTGCCTTTAATTTATCTTTTAAATGATTCGCCATGGTGTCTTTTTCATAATTGAAGTGGATTTGAACAGCATGCCCTGATTCGGAGAGACTCGTTTGTAATGATTGTAGAATACTATCATGTAACGATTTAAACTCTGCTTGTCCAACTAAAGCGTTGATACCATCTAATTCTAAGATTGAGACCAATGATCCGTCGTGTGCTGCCAGTGCCGTTTCACTGTCTGCTGTTTGAATATCACAATAAGCGCCAACAGTTTGACCTGCCCCCACGCTGAACCAAGCCAAGAGTGTATCAATACCATCTAAAAAAGGTTCAATGATTCCTGCCATAGCTTTACTCCCTTACTTCAATCATTTCACTCCAATACGATTGCATTGGTGCTGATTATCTAAATTTAGAGGACTATTTAGCCCTTCATTTAAGTAGACTTAAGACAACACGATGCATGAAAGATTTTCTCTATCTTACCGATTTATAACGCCTGACTCAATGATCTCTATATCAGCTTATTGATGTGCCGACGCCTAAAGTTGCCATTCATGACGCTTGAGTTAAACCCTCCAAAGCTTGCTTTGACCAATTCATGACTTGATCTGAAAAATCGTTACAAGAGGGTAACAATCGTAATGACTTAAACATAAATTCTGCAATAGCTTTTTGGTTATTTAAAGGCGTATCCACTAACATTTTTGCACACATTTTAGGATCACTCAGACCTTTTCCAAAATGTTCTTCAACTTCTTGAGAACGCAATCTAAGATTATTATAGATGTTTTGTGCTAGGGTACTTTGCTCTGTTCCATTTGCAATAGAACAAAATATCACATGGCATAGGGCATTCAATTCTTCTTGTTTCATTTCAGGCAAATAAATAAAAGTTCCACCTTTAAAGACACCCATTCCAATCATAGGCAAAAAATGGCACTGAGCACATAATGGGCAAGCTGTCACCAAGTTACTGCCTTTGTTATTCTTATAATTTTGATCAGCATTTAGCACGCAAAAATCTTCTTTCGATTTGAATCCGCAATAGCTACAGGTATAGTGATCACGCTCGAAAATCTTAAGTTTAAATGAATGAAAGCGTTGATCTGATTCTCTGAGTTGATAAAGACGCCAATCATTCGGGTCTAATCCGAAATTTAATTTAAGTGAAGATCTAGACATGAATCGCTACCTTGCTGACTGCTCCATAATACGACACGCTGAATCCTTCAAATCAAGATCCTAACCCCTGACGCCCTAATAACTCATTTACATTGTCTTTGAAACCCGGTCTAGAGGTATCTAGCCCATAACTAAAGTTCTCACTTGCTCCTCTTTTCCCAAACATGGATTGAGCAGCAGGCTCAACAATACCAGGCATAAACCACATTAACACTGACACAATCAACAATGCCACAGGTGTTCCAATTGGAATTTGGGTTGGATTGTCTTTATATTGTTTGAACTTGTAGACAGCAGCAATACCAAATCCAATTCCAGATACAGCAGAAACCCCAATGATCAGACGAGCAATTGGGGTATACTGTTCGGAAAAATTTTGGAACACATCACCAATATCTCGAGCAACTTCTATACAAAACACTTCAGTTGAGCATAGCAAAGCGCCTAGAGGTACTAGAACATACTGTATGATCTGAAGTGTTTTCTTGTTCATGCTCATTGGAGACTCTTCATTTGTCTAATTACCACTAGCAGCACCAGCATCACCAGCATCACCACCACCTGGCATTGCTGATAAACCAGTACCTTTTGTACCACCTGCCTTAGATTGAACATCTCCTCCGAAAATACTTGTACCTGCAGGGGCATATATATTAGGCAAGAACACTAATAAAACTGAAATCGCAAGCAACGCAAAAGGGGTTCCGATAGGCACTTGAGTTGGATTGTCTTTGTGTTGCTTGAATTTGAAAATTGCGGAGATACCGAAACCAATACCAGCAACATAGGCTGTACCAATCATTAATTTTGCAATACCCTCAAAGCTACCAGATAAGTTTTCTGCCAGTTTACCTAAACTAGCGTCCTCAGCAAAAGCAGATACAGATACAGCAGCACCTAATATTAAACTTAATTTGAGAATACGCTGCGCTGTTTGAGAAAAACTCAAAGAAGGCTCCTCCTTTAAATTAAGTATTTTCATATACCATTCTCCTTAATCAAAAACCAACAAAAATAAAAAAATCAATTAATACTTTAACTTAAAAAGAACTTTCACCCAAATTATTTTTGAATAAAAATCATTTTAAAAAAAATGACCTCATAACCCTAAAGATTGATTCACTAAATCGATAGTTCCTGTAATATTAATGGCTAACACACCCCCAACAATATGCATGGCCCCTTTGGATAAATTTCCAGGCTGTGCATTTTCAGCACTAGATTTAACCACTAAGAACCAACCTCGAATAAATGCAAACAACCCAATCACCTGAATAATCCCAACCAATGGAACAATAGAGGCTTCCCAACCATCAATACCACCACTGGTGCTCTTATGTTGCGCTTGCCAATCAATCACAGAAGTCACAGTGCTTGTTCCGTATAAGCTGAGAAACATAATTTTAAGAAATTCAGGGGTGTACATTAAAATAACCCCAATCATGATTAATGCTGCAGGCGCTAAAATACTCGAGTTTGATTGCATAAAAGCAGTCTTATATCCTAATTTTTTGAGAGAATAAAGTGCTTTTAAAATAAAAAATAAACCTAACAAATAACATAAAGCAATTAAAGCTGGGAAAATCTTATTTAAACTGGTGTCAAAATTTTGAAGAACCGTAGCAAAAGTAGGGTCTTTTAATTTGTTAGATAGGCCAGAAAAAAAACCTCCAGGGTTATTGACAGCCTCTGAAGCTTGATCAATTATATTGCTCATACCTGGAGTCAATGGTTGAGGATCATCAGGTCCAGCAAACACACTAATATTTGAAACACATAACATCAGAAAGAAGATGATGATGAAGCGCTTTAACATCATCAATTACCGATCTTCTGGAGCATAGCGAATAACTCGGCTAGAGCTGGTTCTAATGTGCCCTGAATCTGGATCAATGGCAATCACAGTTCCATAAGAAGGAATTGTATCCCCAATAGTCACACTGATATCGCGGTGATTCTTAGAATCAACCACCCAGGCTCGACCATGAATTGCTGCTCGTGTAAAGTAAGTATAAAGAGGTTTAGCCTGTTTCTTAACTTTAGTTTTTTGTAATAAAGCTGCTTCTTTTGCTTTTTGGTGATTAATATATTCATTAATATCAACGATGTTAACCCGGTATTGCCCCTCTAATGTGTTTAACTGAGCTTGGGTTTCTGATTGACGAGACATCAGTTGATCTATTTGGGTTTGTAGTTGCTGAATCACATCCAATTGCTCTTTGAGCTGGACTGATTGCTCTTTGACTAACAGATCTTGATCAGAAGGTTTGTTTTGATCTATCTGAGGTGGCGGTGATGTTTGAACGGCAGGTTTAACCGTTGTTTGGGCGATTTTAACTGGCTGTGTTTGGGCTTCGTCTCCACTGAAAAAATGACTGACCAGATATAACATTAGGTAAAAAGCAACCATTCCACCTAAACTCATCATCAAACGTTTGTTCTTAAATAAGGTTTTAATCGATTCTGTCCCACCAAATGGGCTCATGCTGTATTGCTCTTTTTGTTCTTGATTTGGAAAATCATAATTCTCTTGATCAATACGATTATCAGACATTAGTTAACTCCTTATTAGATTTAGTTAAGCAACAGGCACTGAGAAATCAGACATAAATAATAAACCTATACCGTCTCCTGAATTGACACGAACTGTCGGAGGAGTTGAAAATACTGGTTGTAATACATTTGAAAATCGAGAACCTACGGTGCCTAAAGCCACTAATGCTTTTCCAGTTGGGCTTAGATTATCTTTAACCACTTTCCATCCATTACCTGCACCTGCATCCGCAGCCCCCACACTTAATTGAGTTCCAGATGAGGATATTGCTTGAGAGAGCCCTTCTAAGAAGCTTGAAGCAAACAAAGTGCCATATCTTAATAAATAGTGCTTATCTACACTAGAAGCCACAGCAGTACGCGCTGTATTTGAGTCGATTGCTACGATTGAAGTGGGTACACTATTTTTAATTCCAGGAATACTAATTCGATTAAAACTGATCAGCATTCGATCATCTGTTCGCGTAAAACTTCCGATTAACTTTGCACCATTCAGTGGACCTTGAACAATTGTGGCAAGCACGGGGCCGGGTTGATCACTATTCAAAGCCGTATCCATGACACCAAAAACAATGCTACCCGCTTTAATCACATCACCTGAAGCCTGAAGATTTTGACCGCTTTTCATTGACTCGAGACGATTGGCAAGACTTGGAGCTTCTTTTGAAAAAGGTGCTTCCTGAACTGTTTGTGTGCGTGTTGTTGACCAACCTTGCAACAACGCACTCGCTTGCCCAGACATTGCTGATGCACGATCATCTATTTTTTGCTGATCTTTTTGTGTTTTCAGCAAAGCGGCTTGCTGCTGATTCAAAGCTTGCAATTGTTGATCTTGAGTAGTGTTTTGACCCGATAAAGTTGACTGAATTTGACTCAATAACTGTTGATCTAAATTAGCATCAGCAGCATCCATTGAAGTACCTTTGAGCGCCGCTTCAACCTCTGATGCTGTATAACCTGCTTGCTTCAAGGCTTCAGGTGAAAGGCCTGCAGCCAGTAGTGCTTTTGCACTATACCCTGCTCGCTTTAAATCATTCACGCTCATCCCAGATTGTAACAGTTCTTTTGCGCGTGCTGCAGATAATCCATTGGATTGGGCTGCTTCAACCTCTGATGCTGTATAACCTGCTTGCTTCAAGGCTTCAGGTGAAAGGCCTGCAGCCAGTAGTGCTTTTGCACTATACCCTGCTCGCTTTAAA
>PBNF01000022.1 GCA_002722995.1 Legionellales bacterium
CTCAGGATCAGTTGTTTCGAAAGGGCGCTGTTGAGCGTAGTCTAGCCAATACTCAACTGACCACCCAGTTCATTTTTTATTTGACAGAAGGCCTCTTTTAAACCCTGACCCACCGGATACAAAGTGTTAGCCTCTAATTCTGCTGTATTTACCGCTCTTTCACTGGTATTAAAACCATCTTTAAGACTATCGCGAAAACAACCTTCTATTTTTGACAAGCAAGATAAACTCAATGCAACGATGCCCACAACCAACATCATTGAAGGAGGCGCCATGATCACTAAAGGAATTGATACATTCAACAATAGCGGAAAAACACAAAGGGGAATGATGCCCACTAATATGCCTTTCAATACATTAATTAGACAATTCTTAAAGTTTAACGTTAAAAACCACATGGCAAGACAGATGATTCCAACCCAAGGCGTCACCCACAACGTTGGGTAAACAATAGTATGATTTAAAATTAAAAGGGATAACACTAAAGTCACACCTATCCCAAAATAATCTTTCTTTTTTAAATTCTCTTTTAACTTTTTTAAATTCTCTGTTAAAAAAATCATTATACTTCTTCATTACTATCGACTCATTGCATGATAACACAGTCAATATTAAGTCATTATTAAACGAAATTGATCCAATACCCTGATGATTTGTATCCTATGATATTGAAAAGGGCTCGAACTATACTGAATACATTCTATAACAAAACTTTTAGCCAGGTGATGTACTGGCTCACCCCTATTGATTCGTTTGAAATAAGATCAATAACGGATGATGATCAATCGTGTATAAAATTTTTGATAGGGTGTACCGATCTATATCATCCTTCGGTTTTTCCCATAAACCTCTCATCTAAGTAGAGATAATCCACTTGGCAATACATTCGTGTAACACTTAACTTACCTATTGTTTAGGATGGGATCGATCGCTCATGGCCTCTTAAGAATTTTATTTAAACGGATACAACCTTCAAACAAATCATGAATTGTGTCTTCCTTGGACTCACGTAAAAAATAAGGCCACGAGGACTCAATGACAACATCTGTATTCAAACTCTGTACAATAATAGAGTGAATCCATTAGATCATCGTCAAATGATCGGTCAAACCTCCTATGGAGCATGACTCAACAAAAGGAGCTCACACAATCTTTTGCGATTTCAAATCAAATACCCAATCAACACTATAGAGCCTCAAATGGTTATCTTAAGGCCGACTAGTTGGGGGTAAGTTAGGCTTTTTCTGGCTGTTCGGCTCGCGAGGTTTCACTGATGATTGTGGAGGCGTTGCTGGATAGGTGATGAAGCCGATGGATACTGGAGCTTGACCTTCCCGAACAGAATATCCACCCTTAAATGATAATTGATATGCAATACACAGGCCTGTGAGCATCATCGGGATTATCAATGTTAACATCACGCCTGTCACAAGGAATGGGTAGACAGGATTCACCACATGGAAGGACACTAAGCTTGACCAATGCAGGCCCAATTTATTTAAACATAAAATACCCACATTGAGAGAAGCAACACCCAGATTTGATAAAAATATTGCCCCCCCCTGCCATGTTAAGGAATGATGCAATGTTGCTGTGATCATAGCACTTAATCCTAGCAGACTCGATGCACATCCAGCCATCACCCATTTCAAAAAAATTGAAACTTTAGGGCCGAATTGCCCCCACCATTTTTTTGAATCGTATTGAGTCAGTATATTCGGATCAACTAGCAGCCCCCCTTGAGATGTGTCGGATACTGGATTGTTGCTTGAAGCAGTTACACCATTATTTGTTCCCACAAAACATAATTCATCGTCAGGAGTCCCTTTTTTAGGAGACGTAAAGTTTCTAGATACATTTGTTGGGGCATGGCCTAAGCCCACATTGCCAAGAATCGTTTCTTCAGAGGACTCCATAGAAGACGTAAAATTTTCAGATGCATCTATTGGAACAAGGCCTAAGCCCACTTGTCTAAAATCATCACATTGTTGCGCTTTACCCAGCACCAGTTCTTGACCCAGAAAATCATAAACTGTCGACACAATAACCTTATTCTCAGAAAGTATTGCATGAACCTGATGAGCAATGTTATGTACTTTAAGGCGCATAAGGTACGGTATGTTGCTCTCACCTATGTAACTAACCTTCTCCGATAAGGTATTATATCTTCGATGTGTGACCAGGCATACTCTATCGATGTGGTTGAGAGCCTTCACTGCCTCTGGAATTACATCGCAAAAACCAAGATCAGATAAGACTGTATTGTCCGTACCTTCTTCCAAATACTGATTCGTTTTAGCAGGTTCATTTGTCAAAGTACCATCAACATCGAACCAAACTTGAACGGGACTGGCCTTGTTAATCCCGGCTAACATTTTAGGCAGGGGGACTTCGCTTTGACCCTCAAAAATTGTTCCAATATCACCTTGCCCCTGATACTCAACACATTCAGACTTAATGCGCTGGCCTTGTTGATCAAGGCTTCGATTTTCCGCAGAGTATTGCACACATGAGAAAAGATTTCTTCGGCCCATGTCTTCGCAAAAAACACTATAGATTGTAACCTTTTGTCTAAAGTCTGGATTCAGATTTAATATGATCTCAAAAGCCTTTAATAAATGATGATGGGATGCTGGTGTATCATCGAACATCACAATGGTATGTTCCTGATCATGCCTTAAGCTCGAAAACAGCATTAAGTATTGAGCCACTTTTGTATCAAAAAAATTTGCGATTGATTCAAGGTCATCTGGACTCAAAGATGCTTCCGAAGCAATTAATTGAAGATCCTTCTGACTCAAAGATGCTGCCGCAGAACCAGAAATAGATAGGAGAAAACGCTTTAAAAATATGTTCTTTAGCTTATCAGTTTCAAAAGGATGTGAGGCATGATGATCATGCGCCTTCTCGAAATCCTTAAATTCATCTAGCGTTTTTTCCAACATGATTAAAGACACTCCACCCTGCGTTATTTAGGACCCAATGGCTAAATTCGGCTTGATTAACCTAACCCCTTTTAGATAGATTATACAACTAACCTTAAGGTAAAATGAATCAATGACATTGACACCGTGATTGAATCAATTCAAACAATGCCCGCATACCCATAATTTCCCCGCCTTTAGGTCGACCTGGGGATGCTTTAGTATTTTCGGCCATTAAATCAAAATGCATCCATTTTTGTTGGGAGTTAATAAATGACTCTAAGAATAGCGCAGCGGTGATCGCACCTCCATAAGGGGTTTGACTGACATTGTTTAAATCTGCAATGGGACTCTCTAATAATGCTCGATAAGGCGCATATAAAGGCATTGGCCAAACAGCATCCTGTATTAATTGACCCTGATCCATCAGCACCGACAAAAGTTCTGACTCATTTGAGAAGAAAGCAGGTAAATCAGTTCCCAAAGCCACTCGTGCAGCGCCAGTGAGCGTGGCAATATCAATCAGCCAATCGCATCGATGTTCTTGCGCGTAGGTCAGTGCATCACATAAAATCAAACGTCCTTCAGCATCTGTATTACCAATTTCAACGGTTTTTCCTGAACGGGTTGTTAAAATATCACCTGGACGATAAGCATTACCTGAAACTGAATTTTCAACAGCTGGCACCAAGACTCGTAAATAAATAGGCAACTCTAGTGCCATGATAACACGGGCTAAAACCAAAACATGTGCAGCACCCCCCATGTCTTTTTTCATGGTTAACATGCCTGAAGTGGTTTTTAAATTTAAGCCCCCAGTATCAAAACAAACACCTTTCCCAACTAAAGTCAGCGCATAATGATCTGGATTGCCCCATACACATTCAATTAAACGAGGCGGTGTTGAAGCTGCACGCCCCACCGCATGAATCGCGGGAAACTCACGTGCGAGTTCAGATTCAGTCACATGAATTGCAGCTGAATAGGCTGAGGCCAACGCGCTGGCTTCGGCCTCTAAATGAGCAGGAGACAAATCTTGTGCAGGCCGATTAATCGAATCACGACCCCAAGCAATTGCATTGGCCCATACTTCAAGTTTTTTTAGATCCAAATCATTGGGGAGATAAAGTTGTGCTTGAGGGGGTTGGTGTTCAAGATAGGTTTCAAATCGATAGGCTTGCAGCGCCCAAGATAACGCTTCTGATTCACTTAAACCTTCAACTTGATAGACCCCTTGTGGCAACTCTGTTGCTAATTCACCAAAAGCGCTAGGGTTATTTGAATCAATGCCTACAATGATACAGTCAATATGACCCGCTTCATCCGGAATGGCCAACCACTGCTTAGGTTTGGCTTCAAAGGCATTGGATTCAACCCAAGCAGCAATCCTAGGCCCTGACTGCTGGCACCACCCATTGAGCGTTGAGGGCATTAAACGCACCACCCTAATCGCCTCATCTAAAGTACGAGTCCAACTCGACAAACAGGTGTGCTTGGCTGTAAATGATAACATTTTAAATTCCCCTTAATGATAATGCTTGGTCAGCGGATACGTATGCAACTTTCAGCGCCTCTGCAACAGGGGCGCACGTCACTTGACCACGATCAACATTTAACCCTAATTTAAACCCTGAATCAGCCTTTAAGGCGGCTAATCCTTGATCAGCCAACTGAATCACATAGGGTAATACTACATGATTTAAAGCCCAGGTTGAAGTTCTAGGCACCACGCCAGGCATATTGGGCACACAATAATGAATCACCCCTTCTTCCTCATAAGTGGGTGATGCATGCGTTGTCGGACGTGCTGTTTCAACACAGCCACCTTGATCGATACCTACATCTACCACCACGCTCTTAGGTAACATTTTTTTTAATAGGCTCCGTTGGATAATTTTAGGCGTACACGCGCCTGGCACTAAAATTGAACCAATGACAAGATCAGCCGATACAATCATGGTGGAAAGATTGGATTCTGTAATCACCTGAGCTGTTAAAGCTTTACCCCATTGTTGAGCTAATCGAGACACCTGCTTTGAATCAACATCTAAAACTGTCACATGGGCGCCTAACCCCATGGCCACTTCAATGGCTTGTGAGCCGACAACCCCTCCGCCCAACACCAATACTTCTCCTGGCGGCACACCTTCAACACAACCTAATAAAACACCTCGCCCACCTTGAGATCGTTCAAGGTGGTGTGCCCCGACTTGAACCGCCAAGCGTCCAGCAATTGCACTCATAGGCGCTAATAGGGGATAACGCCCTGTGGCATCTTGAATTGTTTCATATGCAATTGCAGCACACCCTGATTGAATGAGTGCTTGAGCTTGCTGTACATCAGGGGCTAAATGTAAGAAAGCAAAGAGGATATGATCTTCTCTAAGTAAAGGGTATTCAGATGACTGCAGTTCTTTAACTTTAACGATCAATCGTGATTGATGAAAGACCTCTGCTGCTGTTTGCACAACTTGTGCGCCCGCAGCCAAATAGGCTGTATCTTCAACCGCAATACCTTGCCCTGCTTGAGATTCAATCCAAACGGTATGCCCTAAAGTCACTAGAGTTTGAACACTCTGGGGGGTCAACCCAACACGGTATTCTTGAGGTTTGAGCTCTTTAGGCACTCCGATGTGCATGTTCAATCGACCTTGATGCAAATCTTTGATTATAGCTCAACCAAGCTTGCTGTAAAGCGGTCAATGCAACTGTCCAATCTTCGACCCAAATAAAATCAGCTTGGGTATGTAAAGGCGCTTGAGGATCAATGTTGATCGAAACGATCACTTTAGAGGCCTGTATGCCTGAACAATGTTGCATGGCTCCAGAAACCCCAAAACATAGATATACATCCGGGGCAATGGTTTGTCCACTTTGTCCAATTTGCATGGATTGATCTGCAATGCCTGCTTCAACCAATGGACGTGTGACCCCAACAGTCGCTCCAATACTGTGCGCCCATGATTGAATTGACTTAAAGCCTAAAGGGTCTAATACACCACCGCCTATCCCCACAACATATTTTGAATGTAACCCTTTGTTGTCTTCAGGTAGATTGACCACAGGCAATCTTCGACTTTCACGAACCACTTGCTTAAGTGGGATTGAATCAACTGCAACAGGTGCTTGATTTTCAATCGGCGAAAAAGGCATCCAATGTGCTGCATGAATACTGATTAAAGTATACGGCGCATTGACTGTCACCTGTGTGCACACTTGGCCTGAATAACTTGAACGTTGAAAAACTTGTGGACTTAAGATGACTTCAACCCCTGTCACCATAGGCATTGCCAACATGCCTGCTAATCGTGGGAACAAGCCATTGACTTGATGACTCACTGCTCCAACAATCGCTTCGCATGATGAGGCCTGCTCATAGCACCATTGAGATAGGGCTTCAATTGAAACACCTGATGGATCAGAGGGTGCATGATACACCCGCTCAATTCCAGACCAGCAAGCCACATGTGCTGCCGCTGATTCAGGCCCCACCACCCAAGCCACAAGGGACTTGCCCAAAGCTTGAGCGGCATAAAAAGCGGCATACGATTGTGGTGTAATACATCCACAGTATGTTTCAACCCAAATGGCGCAGACCCCAGTCATAGCATTGACGCTCGAGCCAAGGCTTTAATCAACTCATCAGCACTGTGAACCTTGATGCACTTTCGATGAGAAGATCTGTGAATCTCACGCTCATTGATTTGAATAGGAGGAGATGCTTCATTGGGGATATATCGCTTGATGAGTTCAGATTGAGATCGTATGATGTCCACCACAGTTGGGTGTGGCAATGCTTTTGAGCTCAACGCTGTTGTGATCACATAAGGCACTGTTAGCTCCACGGGTTGTACCCCTTGATCCGTCAGCTGATGAGCACAATACTGCTGACTATTTGAACCTTCAAGATGGATCACTGCCGTAGCTTGTGGCCAATCCAACAGTCCAGCTAACATAGGCCCCACTTGACCACTGGCATAATCTGCACCATATTGTCCCATGATCACAGCTTCAACAGATGCTTGTTGCTTGATCCATTCAGCCAATACTTGAGCAATCTGAATAGGCTGATCACAAGACGATTCAATTAAAGTGGCACCCTGCCCACCCAAAGCCAAAGCTGATCGCAAAAGGGTTTCATCGCGCCCTACATGGACCACTTCGACAGTGTGTTTTGGATGCACAAAGCCAGATTGCATCGCCATGGCCAAGGCCGATTGATCTAATGGGTTCAATAGGCGCTTTAAAGACTCAAGAGAAACAGACTGATTTAATACATCACCATCAATGACTGACGTTACAGGAACAACAATCAAAATCTACGCCTCAAAAAATACACAGTATAAACAATCTCTTACAAAGAGTCCAATGGCCCTTAAATGCACAACCTTTGTACTCGACTCGACCCCTACCAACATTAAACGCTTTGTTCAAAATACTTGAATCATAGATCAGCGGTTAAATCCAACCGATCAATTGTCCTTCATTTACCTGGCTGATTCGTGGATTTTTGTTCAGAACCTTGATCTTTTGATAATTCAGATTCATCTGCTTTAGAATCTGTAGCTTGAGCCCGATCAGACGTTCTGAATTCTTCTGAAGAAACAGAAAGCCGAAGCTTTTCTTGCATTACTTGAGCAACATCCTCCCCAGCTGTAGTACTTAATAAATCAATAATTTTTTGATGTTGTTGTTGTTGAGTCGCATACGCCGAAGCTGTATCACCACAGTTATCCTCAGCAGTCATATCCGCACCCGCTTGAATCAATGCACTCACCGATGCATGTCCATTTACAGCGGCAATCATCAAGGCTGTCTTGCCATATTCATTAGTAACATCAACAGTAGCTCCTGCTTCAAGCAATGCCTTGACACAATCTATGTGGCCCTTTTGAGCGGCCCAGATCAGAGCTGTATCGCCCTGTGGAGTTTGGAGGTTAAGATCAGCATTTTTTTCGAGTAGTGCGTTGACAATGTCGGTATGGCCATTTTGAGCGGCCAACATCAAGACTGTAACACCACGTTCATTACGAATATCAACAGTAGCACCTGCTTCAAGCAATGCCTTGACACAATCTGCATGACCATTTTCAGCGGCCAACATCAAGACTGTAACACCACGTTCATTAGGAATATCAACAGTAGCACCTGCTTCAATCAATACCCTCAAAATATTTTCATGACCCTTTTCAGCTGCAAGCATCAAGGCTGTATAACCCTCTGAATTAGCCTCATTCACATTAATATTATTTCTAATCAAAGACATGATCTGTTCTAAATCACCTTGCGCTTAATATTCAAATATATCCTTCATTTTTATTCTCATTTCACTGCAAATAACATCTTCATTATAAATCAAAATAATAAATCTTTGCAATAAATCTGTGCTATAAATGACACATTCAGTAGATTTTAATATAATTTAATAATACTTTAATCGAAATACATTAAACTAATTTTTAATAACAACCATAGTGATGTTGATCATGCATACATTAGTAGAAGCAAATACAAGGGCAATAAATGTAACCCTTTGTCAATACTTAGAGTTTGAAGCACTGCTACATCATCATCAAGACAAGGTTCCCGAACATTGTTTAGTATTCCCTCAATTAAATTTGAACTTTCATAGCGCTGAAATGAGTGAATCACGTAACGCTGAAATGTGTAAATTAAATTTAAAAAGTTATCAACACATTCTAACTCAAATGCATCAATTGATAGATTCCAATCAAGCGCTTGAAGGGTTTCGTTTCGAAGGAGGTGATGAGACAAGTTCAACAGTATTGTACTTATTTAAAGTCGCTGGTCTGATCAATAATAAAAATGTATATACAGTTGAACCTTCATTATTACAAGGTCAGCACGGGATTATTTATTTAGATGGCTACTGTTACCATTTTAGACTAACAACCCCAACTGAATTATCTAATTGGACATATTTAATTGAATGTATTCAAAATCACAAGCTAATTGAAGCATCTCAACTCGATTTTAAGAATGAAAAAAATATTGAGATTGCTCGAGAATTGCTGCTTAATTGGAATGAGAAAAATGTTACAAATCGACAGAATCTAGAACAAGTTTCTTTTGAATACGCTCAAATAAATAATAGAGAAATTCTTGAAGAAACAACACAGTTTAAAGATCAAGAATCTGATTTTAAACAATTTTTAACATTCACACTGTCAGATTATGAGGGTACAGAGGGCTCATTGGACCAATTAGATCATACGCTTCTACTTAGGAAATATGACGATTTAAATCAAGAAATACGAGCGAGTCTAGCAGGCATGGATCGCTTGCAAGATCTCAAAGAAACCTTTATGACGATGATTCTCAGGAAACATAAACCTGAAATTGCAGAAAAATTATGTGCTCGTATGTCAGCACACCCTTTTGGTGATTCAGCTAACATTGTAAACGATTTAACCGATTATGCTAACGAGCAGTTGGTGTCTATTATTCAAGAAGACATGATCACAAGCACGGCCATGACAGCATTTATTAATGCTAAAATTTTTCATAAAACCGTACACTCTCAACCCACCCCTAAACTCAATAAATTTCTCCAAGGTGTTGCTTCAAGAGAAGCAGGAGACCCAGACCCTGTCATATTGATTCCAATATTATCAAGAGATCATTATACGGGCTTTAAAGTGAACTTACGAACACACGCCATTCAATACTTTGATTCATTACCAAAAAGCTCATATTCTCAAGCTCTGGAGAAGGCTCCAGGTAACACACCTGATGAGTGGATATTACCTTTAGCACACGCATTACTCTTCGGTGACTCGTCTGACACAGAAGCTCATGCGCTTACAGTTACAAATGAAAGCCGTCATGTAAGATGGAGCAATACGTGTGCAGATCGTTTATTAAATTGGCTTTTAGGGGAGGACGCGCCAGACAGTGAGATTGATCAAATGATTGAACGTTTAGAGCGTATCCCTGCAAGAAAAAAGATACCCCGCGCTGGATTCGAGGACACATTTAACTGGAGTCTATATGCCAGTTTCTTCATATCCAAATTAAGCGATGAAAATAATGAGCAACAGCGATTCAAGGCTCAATTAGAAGCAGCTGAGGGTCAATTAACTCAAGCTAAAACAGATGCAAATGAAGTGCAAATTGAAGCATCAGCCACACAGATAAAAGACATACTTGTTTCATATTTTAAATATGTTAGAAGTCACCCTGAACTCTTTCAATTACAACACAGAACTTTTAAACAGCCCAAAGGATCAATTCAAGACAGTCAACATTCAGAAGGTCAACTTCTAAAAAATAAAGGCCTACCTCAAAACAGTACAACTCCAAAAGAGCCCAATCAACAAGCTCAAGCCATAGATAAATTTCAGCGCTTGGAATTAAGCCCCATAAATAGTCCCATAGATCATGAAAATTCAAAGGGATTCATAGGATTATTGATCATAGGGCTCATCTACTCAAGCTCGGGTATTGCATCATTGATGCAAGATAGTACATCTTTAACTGCACTCCATGGCGTCATGAATACAGGGTTCAGCTTTCTGGCAATAGGAGCTTTAATATTATTGAGCTTATTGGCAGATCATATCGCTTGCTATTCAATGGCGAATCAATCTAACCGAGTCTCAATGAAATGGGTTATGTTATTCTCTTCCCTGATGACATGTGCTTCGGTGGCCTTAATGTCCACCGGAGTTCAAGCGCACCTCATTTCAATTTCATGGATGAGTTCAGGCAGCCTCCCTATTGCATTAATAACCTTGGCTGGTTATCTATTTTTATGTGGGTGTGTGGTATCAATGCTGATACGTGATGATTCATCAAAGTTAAACCCTTCGAGTGATACATCTACTTATGAAACATCTATGAATCTCGGAGTAAAACCAACAAGTAGCCCTACAGCAACAAATGCAGTAGTAAATCAACTTCACGCAACTCAGTCGCCATTGATCAAATCATGAGAGGTCAAGCCTTCCAACATCATGATATGCTCATGGCCTAGTGCTTATATTTTAAGCTTAGAGATTAGAGACCCTATCAACCCTCTGAAACAATCAAATCACAGGCCACCACATCTTAAATGAATGATAGGCTCAGCCCGCTTAGTGATCTAAACACCTACATCTTGATTCTAGCATTCACTCATTGAATAATAGATCAAAGATTTAACCCATGGGGGTCATCCATGAACCCAGCAACTCAATCAAAATCAGGCCTCACTTGGGCTCAAGCCCTGGCTGCTGAAAAACAAGCCCCTTATTTTAAAGCACTCTTAAACCAAATCAATCAAGAACGTGCTCAAGGCATGACCATCTACCCGCCGGCTTCACACCATTTTGAAGCACTCAACCAAACCCCATTAGCCACTATTCGTGCTGTCATTTTAGGTCAAGATCCTTATCATGGCCCTAATCAGGCTCATGGTCTAGCATTTTCAGTCTCCAATGACATCCCGATACCACCTTCATTGAAGAATATTTTCCTAGCATTAAAGCATGATCTGGGGATCACCCCACCCTCACAAGGCAACCTTACACCCTGGGCTCAACAAGGGGTCTTACTCCTTAATACTGTCCTCAGTGTCCGTGCAGGCCAAGCGCATTCTCATGCAAAAATCGGCTGGACTGATTTTACAGACCGTATCATTCAAATCATCAGTGACACTCAACCTCATGTTGTATTTTTACTCTGGGGCGCACAGGCTCAACGAAAAAAAGAACATATTAATGAACGACACACTTGTTTGACTGCACCACACCCCTCACCATTGTCAGCTCATCGAGGATTTTTAACCTGTCGACACTTTTCAAAAACAAATCAAGCACTCATTGCACATAACCAATCGCCGATTAATTGGACTTTGTCATCAACATTATCCGCTTAAATTATGCGTCTGTAATTTTGATTGGATGTGGACTGAGGACAATAGCGGTATCTAACACCCCTTCAATATCCATCAATTGCTCTAAAAGCGCATCACTCACTGTAACCTGCCAAGCTTGACCTGCATCAACCTGAGCAGATGCTTGAGGTTGATGATAAAGAAAGACCACACGAGTCGGTCCCATCTCCGCTACTTTAAAAGCAGATTTCAAACGATTCAAGGTTTCTGTGGTGATATGCGATTGATCTAATGTAATTTTTAGTTGCTGCACATGCGATTCCAGATAAGTCGACCATGGCGTCACCCAATCAGCCTGCATACGTAAGCCTTGACCTAAAGCATCCTGACTGACCACTCCTTTAACCATCACACATTGATCGACCACCATATGCGCTCTAAAATGATGAAATGCATCACGAAATAAAGCGACATCTAAAGAGCCCGTTTCATCTTCAATCGTTGCAAACCCCATGGATTGACCACGACGCCCTTGCATCACTCTCAACCCTGTCACTAAGCCGATCACATACTGCTCTTGCGTTTTAACCGCATCAATCGGGATCACTCCAACAGAACTGACTGCAGTACGCAAACTGCTGATAGGATGCCCTGTCAAATACAAACCCAAAGCGATTTTTTCTTCTTTTAACTGATGCCATTCACGCCAAGGTTTAACTTGGACATAGTTAAAACCTTGTATGGAAGCCTCCCCAACAGGCGATATCACATCAAACAATGAGGTTTGGCCTTGAGCCGCATCTCGTTTAAATTGGTCTGCTTGAGCTAAAGCCATATCAATTGAAGCAAAGGCTGAAGCACGGTGCGGGATGATTGAGTCCAAAGCCCCTGAACGCACCAAACATTCTAATGTTTTACGATTCACTTTAACTTCATTCAATCGGTGAATCAAATCAGATAAGTCTTGATACGGCCTGTCTTTTCGCATCTTTACAATATCTTCAGATACCTGTTGGCCTAACCCTTTAATCGCACCTAATCCATAAATTAAAACGCCCTTTCTTTCAACTGAAAAACGGTATTGGCTGGCATTAACATTGGGCGGCAATACTTTAATGCCTAATGATTGAGTGGCCTGTACTAAGCGCAATACTTTATCAGTATGGTCCATATCTGCAGATAAAGCGCACGCCATAAACTCTGAAGGATAGTGAGCTTTTAGAAATAAAGTTTGATACGACAATAAAGCATAGGCCACTGAGTGTGATTTATTAAAACCATACCCTGCAAACTTTTCAATTAAATCAAATAATTGCGTAGCCAATGTTGCTTCGTGACCTCGAGATACTGCGCCTTCTACAAAAATAGCACGTTGCTTTGCCATGGCTTCAATTTTCTTTTTACCCATGGCTCGACGCAATAAATCAGCGCCTCCCAGAGTATATCCCGAAAAAACCTGAGCAATTTGCATGACTTGCTCTTGGTATAAAATCACGCCATAAGTGGGTTTTAGAATATCGACTAAGCAAGGATCAGGATAAGTCACCGCTTTACGTCCATGCTTACGATCAATATAATCGTCGACCATTCCAGCCTGCAAAGGTCCTGGACGAAATAAAGCCACTAACGCCACAATTTCTTCAAATGAATCCGGTTGTAATCGAATGATCAAATCTTTCATTCCACGTGATTCTAACTGAAATACAGCCGTTGTTTGCCCTGACTGCAATAACTTAAAAGCGGTTTCATCATCTAATCGAATCGTGTTGATATCAAAATTCTCGACTTCAGGGTGATTGGATCGAATCATTTGAACAGTCCAATCGATGATTGTTAATGTTTTTAGTCCTAAAAAGTCAAATTTCACCAAGCCAATGCTTTCAATATCATCTTTGTCAAATTGAGAAACTAAACTACTTTCAGGTGTTTCACAGTAAATAGGCGTAAAGGTTTGTAAAGGACGTGGAGCAATCACCACACCCCCTGCATGCTTACCCACTCCACGAATCACACCTTCTAATTTTAAAGCTAAATCAATTAATTCAGCCACTTCACTTGAGGATTGATAACGCTCTAACAATAAAGGTTCTTGTTCCATTGCACGCGATAAAGTCATACCCAAATCCATTGGGACTAATTTTGCCAATTGATCAACAAACCCATAAGGATGACTTAATACTCGCCCAACATCTCGGACCACTGCTCGCGCAGCCATGGTCCCAAAGGTAATAATTTGAGATACATTATCACGACCATAGCGCTCAGACACATACTCAATCACACGATTTCGACCCTCCATACAAAAGTCAATATCAAAGTCAGGCATTGAGACCCGTTCTGGATTAAGAAACCGTTCAAATAGTAAATCATAGGCTAAAGGGTCAATGTCAGTAATGTTCAACACATAGGCCACTAAAGAACCTGCTCCAGAACCTCGACCCGGCCCAACAGGAATACCTGAAGATTTAGCCCATGCAATGAAATCTGAGACAATTAAAAAATAACCACAAAATCCCATCTTAATGATGGTGTCACATTCAATGTCTAAACGTTCAAAATAAGTACTGTCTGAAAGATGATCATCCCTATGCGTTAAAGCCTTCAATCGCTGAGTGAGACCTGAATGAGCTGTTTGTCTGAAATGTGCCTCTAAAGATAAACCTGACTCAATAGGGAAATCAGGTAAGAAATGTTCGGAAAACTCAAACCATACATTACAACATTGCGCCAATCGCTCTGTATTTTCTATCACATCTGGCCACTGTTCAAAACATGAACGCATGGCCTCAGGTGATTTAAAATATTGCTCACGGGTGAAGTTTTTAGGTCGACTTGCATCCGCCAACACACGTCCTTGCTCAATACAGATACGTGCCTCATGCGCTTCAAAATCTTCCTCTTTGAGAAAACACACATCATTTAATGCCACCACCGGAATGGTTTCTGTTGCCGCCAAAGCCACCAGCTCTTCATTCTCATGATGCTCTGTTTCAAAGCCTAATGCACAGACTCCCATCAATAACCGATCAGGAAAATACCGCTTCATTTGATTGATTTTAAGCTTTAATGTGTTAGTTGATTGCTGAATGACCTGTGTTCTTAATTGGCAGCCTTGACCGCCTACACAGGCAAATAAGCCCTCTGCCAATTCAGGTGTAAGCGATGATTCGGGCAGAACCCACTGGTTATTTTGATTGGCTCCAAGCAAATAAGCTTTTGAAATTAAGATTGATATATTTTGGTACCCTTGATTATTTTGGCACCATATGATGGTGCGACTTGGCTGAAGATCACCCTCCCATTGAATCCAAAGTTCACATCCAAAAATAGGTTTAATGCCTTGTGCACGTGCCGCATTAAAAAATTTAATCGCTGCAAACATATTCACATGATCAGTTAACGCAACAGCTGTCATGCCCAATGCTTTGGTGCGCTCAATCAATTGATTCAGTCTCACAATGCCTTTGACCACAGAATATTCACTGTGAACACATAAATGGACAAAAGACATATACGTCAACTTATTCAATCAAGAGAACTTGAAGTTTAACCTGTTCGACTGTTCTCAAGCAAGCGTTGAATCGGAGCAAAACTTTTACGATGATGCACAGTCACACCTTCCGTTGCTAATGCAGCAAGATGTGCAGCAGTACCATACCCCTTATGTCGCTCAAAACCATATGCTGGAAAAGCTTGAGATAATTCAGTCATATAACGATCTCTAAAAACTTTAGCGATGACAGAGGCTGCAGCAATCACCGTATATTGATCATCTCCTCCAACGTAGGCTGTACAGGGGTAAGGCACGTCAATGGTATCTCGACCATCTACCCAAACTTCATCAGGTTTAAGCGATAATTGCATCACCGCACGAACCATGGCTGATTGTGTTGCCCTTAAAATATTAATACGATCAATCTCTTCAACACTCGCCATTCCGATAGACCAGGCCAATGCTGTTTGGGTGAGTACGTCATACGCATGTTCACGTGCTCGAGACGTCATTTTTTTTGAATCTCGCAACCCTTCAAGCTTAAATGCATCAGGCAAAATAACGGCAGCGGTCACGACAGGGCCTGCAAGTGGACCTCGCCCCACCTCGTCAACACCACAAATGAACATCCTGACACTCACCCCTTATTCAGCTGCTTGATGTTTGAAGCATCAGTCAATCCCTAAATAATGATCGCGTACATAAGTGATTAAATCATCAATCGATTGACGCGACTGCTCCATTGTGTCTCGCTGACGTACTGTCACTGTATCTTTTAAGTTAGGCGCGTCTTCACCTAAGCTTTCAAAGTCAACCGTCACACACAAGGGCGTCCCAATCTCATCATGTTTTCGATAGGCTTTTCCAATATTGCCAGTAGACTCATAGACAATTCGCCCAATGCCTAAACGGCGTAATCGTTCAACAATGGTCCGAGCTAAAGCCACAATGGCTTCATTATTTTTAGCTAAGGGAATGACAGATACTTTAATAGGCGCTAAATGCGGTTTTAATTTTAACACCACACGTGTTTTTCCGTCAGATAAAGTTTCTTCATGATAAGCCGCCGTCAAAACAGCTAAAACGCCTCGATCTAACCCCGCAGAAGGTTCAATGACATACGGAATAAACCGCTGACCTGTTTCAGGATCATAAATGCCGAGCTTTGTTGTTGAATCAGTATTCTCAGTGACACTCGCTTTAATATCATACGATGATTGTGCCTGAGTATGAGCACCTAAATCATAATCAGTTCGATTGGCAATGCCTTCAAGCTCTTCTAATCCATGCGGAAATTCATACATTAAATCTACGGTAGCCTTTGCATAATGCGCAAGCTCTTCTTCAGGCTGAGGAATCTTTTTTAAACAGTTTGGATCAAGCCCCTGATCTAACCACCAAGTATAACGTTGCTCAATCCATGCGGCCATATGTGCATCATCCTCACCTGGCTTGACGAAATACTCCAGCTCCATTTGCTCAAATTCTCGAACCCTAAAAATAAAATGTCGCGGTGTCACTTCATTGCGAAAGGCTTTACCTATCTGAGCAATACCAAAAGGCAAATGATGCGGCATTGAATCGAGGACATGTTTAAAGTTAATAAAAATTGATTGCGCAGTTTCAGGTCTCAAGTACGCGATAGACTCAGAATGTTCCATCGGCCCCACATGTGTTTTAAACATTAAATTGAAAGGTCGAGGATCCGTTAGATCATTCGAGCCACACCGTTCACACACCCCTGAAGCAAGATGATCTGAACGAAAACGTGATTGACATTGACGACAATCCACCATCGGATCTGAAAATGTATCGACATGCCCTGAGTGTTGGTACACCTGAGGATGACCTAAAATTGAAGCATCTAACCCTTCAACGTCATCCCTCAAATACACATTGGCTTTCCACCAAGCGGCTTTTAAATGTTGTTTTAATTCAACCCCTAAAGGGCCATAGTCATACGTCCCTTGTAACCCTCCATAAAGATCAGAGCCTTGGAAAATAAATCCTCGACGCTTACACAACGCCACCAATTGATCCATAGAGGTTGCAGCCATGATTCATTCACCTATTCATTCATATTAACACGGGTTTGTTTCGCCAAGCTTAAACAAAATCTAAATAGGCTTCAAGCTCCGCTTTCAAACCATTAACGGACAATCCCTCGCTCAGATGAGGCCAACATGTCGAGCATCGGGATTAAATACGGATGTTCCTGAACCTGTTCCTTTAACCATTCACACGCCATTTTCGCCGAAAGATTACGACGAAATACTGTACGGTAAGCTTCAGAAATCATGAGGAGCTGATCATCTGAAAATCCATTGCGTTTCAACCCCACTCGATTGATCCCCAATACTGTGGGCGGAATCCGTCTTAAGCAAATATAAGGCATGACATCTCTTGAAATACCTGCCGACTCTGTTAAAAAGCTATAGGCTCCAATTCGACAAAATTGACGCACTGCAGTAAACGCCCCTAACACTGCACCATCACCAACATGCACGTGGCCCCCTAATGTTGTATGATTGACCAAGACAGTGTGATCACCCACAACACAATCATGTGCGATATGAACATAAGCCATGAATAAGTTATCATCTCCAATGCGAGTCACACTTTGATCTGCATGTGATCCTCGATTCAATGTACAATACTCATGGATTACATTTCGATCACCTATTTCTAAGGTAGTACCTGTTTCCTCACTACCTCCACGACTTTGAGAGGCGCCTCCAATAGATGAAAATGGATGTAATATGTTATCAGCACCCAGACGTGTCCCTTCTCCAATCACACAGTGTGATCCAATTTGAGTCCTTGGTCCCACGGTGACACCCGAATGAATGATGGCAAAAGCCCCCACAGAAACACCTTCACCTAAAACCACATCTGAAGCAATGCGTGCACTTGAGTCAATCATCAGCGTTTCGCCAATAATAAACTTGCAGTACAGACAACACGATCAAGCACTTTAATTTCGCCTGAAAATGCAGCAATACCACGACGTACTTTATCAAGGGTTAAGTACAAATGGAGTTGATCTCCAGGGGTTACCATTTGCTTAAAACGTGCATGATCAACACCCGCTAAAACAAATAAAGCTTGTTCATCTGAAGGTTGAGTGTCAGAAGCTAACATTAAAATACCAGCAGCCTGTGCCATTGCTTCAATCATTAATACGCCAGGCATGACAGGTTTTTTAGGGAAATGTCCTGTAAAAAAAGGCTCATTGATGGTGACATTTTTAATGGCATGAATGCACTCATTCACCTCACAAGACATCACACGGTCAACCAATACAAATGGATAACGATGTGGAATTAAATCTAAAATTTCTTCTATTAATATTTCACTCACAAGTACGCTCCAATGCTCGAATACGTCGAGCCCATTCATCTAACTTAGCCAAATGCAAACAACTTCGCTTCCATTGCGTAATAGGCTGAATTGGATTGCCTCCATAGACACCTGGTTTCTCAATATCTTGAGCAACACCACTCCCCCCAGCTAACATGACATGATCCGTAATATTCACATGATCTGCCACGCCTGTTTTACCCCCTAAAACACAGTGTGAACCGATCGTGACACTCCCGCTAATCCCCACACAACCACAAATCAAAGTATGTGCCCCAATGTTTGTATTGTGTCCAATTTGAACTTGATTATCACACTTAACACCCTCTCCAATCAAAGTGTCACCCAAAGCCCCTCGATCAATCGTACAATTGGCTCCAATAACGACATGATCTCCTAAGCGAACAGTCCCTAACTGCGGCACTTCACACCACCGCTGAGTTTCATCCAGAACAAAACCAAAACCCGCTTTACCGATGATGGCCCCCGCATGAAGAATACAATGATGCCCCACTTGAACCCCATCATACAGTCGAACATGCTCAAATATGTGTGAACCTGCTCCAATGGATACACCTTCACCCAGCACACAACCTGCTTCAATGACAACATCTGCACCCACTTGACATCCTGCTCCAATGATACAAGCCGGCCCCACAAAAGCAGTTGGGTCAACCTGTGCGTCCGGAGCAATGATGGCAGTGCTTGAAATGCCCGAACATCTAGCAGGTGTTTTAAACAACCATTGCAATAAGCGAGCGAACGCTAACCTTGGCTGAGGCACAACAATTGCATGATGCGGGCATTGTGAAGCGAACGCATCCGTCACAAGGACTACACCTGCTTTTGAATCACCTAAAGTGTTCTGTTTCGCTGGCTCACAAAAAGCCAGGGCTTCTTCAGTGGCTACATCTAATGAAGCAACCGCTTGAATTAAAGCATTTCCGGATCCAACCACAATTCCTGACACATGGTCAGCCAATGCTTGGACAGTCATCGCTTGATCAAGTGCTTTCATCATCCACTCGCCACCTTAAATGAGCTTTACTTAAATTGTTGCTGAACAGATTGTGTTAAATTATAGGTTGGGTTGACATATAGCACTTCACCATTTTGATCTAACACTAACGATAAATGCTTAGCTTTTGCAAGCTTAGCAGCAATGCCCTTAAGGTCTGAGTAGACTGACCCCATCACCGCTTGCTGAGCTTTCATCACCTGCTGAGAAAAAGCCAATTGCTTTTGACGTAATGTTTGCTCACGCTTTAATAAGCTGCTCTCTAATGCTGCTTTTTTTTGTGCAGATAATACGGGAGCCTCTTGATGAGAACGCTTGACATCATTCATTAATGTTTTGCGTTCGGCTAATAAGGCTTCATTGCGTGCTGAGAACTGACTTTTCAATTGAGATGAAGCTTCTTTTAATCGTGACGATTGCTTCAAGATTGATTTAGTATCGACCACACCAACTGAGAAATCACTTGCCCAAACAGACATGCACGAACACAGTACCGACAACACACAATATGATTTAAACTTCATAATAAACCCTCGTTCAAATAAAGCCATCAGTTTAGCATAAGGCTCTAAAAAAAATCACCCTAAATTTCAAATCAATCAGCACTAAGCTGATCAAGACAAGTGAGTCATTGATCAATTGATCGACATCATTAGCGCTTAAGATTCAAAATCACAATAGAGCTCATGCAGCACTACATTTAACTCAACTCGCACATAGGGCCTTTTAAATCATTCACATTGCGACATGACTGGACTGCCCTAACAGAGTGATGGCTTTTAACCCTTAAGCATGTAATATTCGAACAGATAGATCTATTGATCCCCCTTCCCTTCGATACACGTCATAAAACCGTGCCCAATTCGAAGGAAAAAGTTTCTTTTCGATCCCCAGATCGAACATTAAGCGGGAATCCAAGTGATAAGACAATAGGCACCAATGCAGTACGCCACTGAACGGCTACCCCAGCTGCATAACGAATATTTGAAGTGTCTAAAGAGCGCTGCCCCAAAGCCCCCACATCAAAAAATAACACTGTACGGACATCTTCACTGAACCACTGAGGCGTAATCAATCCTGCGCTTGCATGCGTTTGAACAGAGCCCCCAATCGCACGACCTTCTGAGTCATGAGGCCCTAAACTATTCGCAGAAAAACCTCTGATCGTTTGCATCCCACCTAAAAAATAATTTTTAAAGAAAGGTAATCCAGGGCCATATTGACCATATCCTCGACCATAACCCATGCCTCCACTTAATTGAACAATCCAATCTGTTGATTGAATCGGCTTAAACCAATTAGCCTCTGCTGAAAGTTTAAAAAACTTTAAAGCATTAGGCATAGGCAGCCCTAACTCTGAACGAACACTCATCATTGTTCCTTGATGCGGAAAAATCATTTCATCTAAGTGATCATAAGCCCATGCACCCAAGACAGCGAACTCAGCGAAATGTGTTCCCTTTTTCCTTACAAAATCAAGAATCGAATCTGCCGCATTGGCTTGCACATCGACATGCGTCTGGGCAACACTTGCACCAAGTGTCACGCGTTGATGTGCGCTCACAGGAATTCCATATTTCAAACTCACACCGACCCCTTCGGTTTTATAAGCAGAAATGTTGTTTTTTGAAGGATTAGAATGTGATGCATAGACACTGATATCTTGACTGATTCCAGTGTCTCTGAAGTAAGGGTTAAATAACCTGAGGTGAATATCTTTAGACGTGACTGTTCGCGTGGCGGAAAAATCAACCCCATACCCTGAGCCCAGCAAGCTGCGATGGCTAAAATTCAGCTGAACAAGCGCTCCATTATCAGAACCATAACCCGCAGCAACCCCCATTGAGACAGAAGGCGCTTCAGTGATAAAACAATCTAAATCTAAAAGATCGCTTGAATGTTTAATCCAATGTGGCGTGCATTGTGCATTACGAATATAGCCTAAATTATTAATCTTACGCGTCGACTCTTGAACAAGCTTTGATGAAAACACACTGGATTCATATTGTACAAATTCTCTCCTTAGCACATGATCTTGTGTGATTGCATTTCCAAAAAATCGAATGCGCCGCACCGTCATTAAAGGCCCAGGGTTGACCATAATGATGACTTGCGCCGTATGGTGAGCTCGATCTAGCTTTAGACGAGGCTGAATGGAAGCCTGTGCGTATCCACGGTCTAAAAAATCGTCTGAGACTGCACGAATAAATGCAAGCACTTGATCGTGACGATATGTCTCACCTAGAGGGATTGCTTTTAATTGAGTTGTAAAACGATTTGCTTGAGGAGCATTGGGAGCGAATTTCAACACAGTTAAACGATAAGGTTGCCCCTCTTGAACCTTAAAATGAACACGCATTTGATCGGGCTCAGCCGGTAAACCCTCTTTCGGATGCGCTGTAATGTTAACATCCAAAAAACCATGATTTAAGTAGTCATTTTTTAATCGATCAACGGCTTGATCTAAAGCTTGTCTAGAATACTGATTGTTTCCTGATAAAAAAGACCAAAACCCCGGTTTAAAATCAACTTGATTCAACAGGTCCTCTGTTTGACGTTTTTGGTTACCTGAAAAAGTCACTGCTTTGACTTTTAATACGCTGCTTTCATGGACCCCAAAAATGACCTCAACTTTTTGACTGCCCTTGTTTCTAACCTCAGCTTTAATTGTGGTCTTAAATTGTCCCTTAGATTGATAAAGCTCTAGCAATGCTTGACGCACCTGTTCAATTTGACGAGGCTGATACACTTGCCCTGCGGTCAGATTAAATGCTTTAAAAACTTTTTGAATATCTTCAGATTTTAGAGCCTCGGCCCCTGAAACATTTAAAAATGAAATCACAGGACGTTCAATCACTTGAACGTGTAAAACAGTGCCTACACGCTTAAATTGAACATCTTTAAATAACCCTGATTGATATAAACGCTTAAGGGCAGCAGTTAACTGTTGTGAGCTTACTGTTTGACCGGCATGAAGGTTTAAATATTGATCAAACTTTACACGCTCAACAGTATGTAACCCCTTAACCTCAATCTTTTCAAATTGAACATTCAATGCAGCAAATACTGGCATTAAAATAAAAAATAATAAAATAACACATTGTTTAAACTTCAAAATAAACCCCTAAATAGCATTTAAAAATTCGCCCAATTTTCATTAACTATTATGATCATCTTGACCATTTGACCATGATTTCAAACTTGAATCAATCTAGAAATGCGCTTGAATTAAATCCGCTCATATCATAAAACCTTAATCTTTCTATATTATTCTATTTATTTTTAAATTAAACCAAAGAATCATGTCACCCAGTCTTTTTATCTTATTGTGCATTGGCCTTGGATCAATTTATTTCTTCCAGAGAAACACAGACGCTCATGAGCCGCTTGCTTCAGATCATGCTCTAGATTCTATCTGGACAATGGACACATCAGCTTTACAGTCTATCTGGAACTGTTAACCTATTTTAGACGACCTGATCTATGATTGTGGATTTAATCACTACAAACAAACTTTTCAAGATCATGAACCCAATTATCATCAACTCACTCGAGCTGCACTAAATGATGCCCTTGAACACACATCCCCTGTCGATCTACAGTTCATATTACGTATTCATAAAAATGCTATGACGGATTTGCAATACGGATCAGAACCCGCAAGTGGACACTATATCCCTGGAACTTTTTCAAATATAAACACAATGCTCTCAGTTACACTTTCACAAGAAGCTATTTTGGTCTATGATGAATTAAAGAGATTCGCACAACAATTTGGTTGTCAATTATTATGTTCTAAAGATTCCTGGGATATACACCATAACATTGAACATCTACACGAAGGGCAGCAAGAAAACATTGGAAAAGAAGTCGATCACCTCTTAACGCATTATCATACTGAGATGAAAAGCATTGATGCTCAACTTGACCCTCAAACACAACAACAACAACAACGATTAAGGCATATTTGTCATTTAATACAACAACTTGAACGCTTTCACCCTTTTACAGATGGAAATGGCCGCACCTTTAGAAATATTTTACTCAATCATTTACTCAAGCAAAATGGATTCCCACCTGCACTACAATACAATACGTCACATGTTGAGATGTATAGCCTAGATGATTATTGCAAAGATGTTCAATATAGCATGCTGACTGCACAAACATTTAAAGTGGCTTATGATCAAAACCCAATCAATGAAGCATTATTCCATAAACTTATTAGAAGTATTGCTCTTAGGACATTAGATAATCCCAAATATTTAGATCAAGCCATCGCATGGATGACAGCACTTCATCAAAATTTTCATGGAAATGTTGATGCTGTCACACAATCGATTCTAGCAACACCTCAACCATTAGATAACACCCCCGCTCCAGTCATGCCAATGACCGGACATTCAATGGCTTTATCCTCTGATACACCAACCTACAAGCCTTAAATATTAAGACTTATAAACATATCTAATGATGGTTGATTAAAGATCGATTCAATTCAATTAAACCCATATCTGCCACAATGCAGCCATCATCGGCACTGCAATGATCAGGCCATCAATACGATCCAATACACCCCCATGACCTGGGATTAAAGTTCCACTGTCCTTCACTCCACACCGTCTTTTTAAAGCACTTTCCCACAAATCACCCACAACAGCGCCCCAAGCAGCTACACCACCGAGGATTGCTGCCTGCCAAACAAATCGAACGCCCCCATGATGCAACACTGGTAAACTGATGATTGCAAAGAGCATGGTCACAATAACAGCGCCACAGGTTCCTTCAAAGGTCTTTCCAGGGCTGATAGGTGCAAAACAATGGTATCGCCCCCAACGCTTACCAATCAAATAAGCCATACTATCAGTCAACCCAACCAGGCTTAGATTCCAAATTAAAAGAGTAGGGCCTAAGCGCCACAACTCAAGCAGTGAAAAACCAAAACAGCTCATTAAAATCATGGCATGAACACACTCCATATGAGATGACCAGCGCCTTGAAAGGACTGAGTGTGTACATTTAAAATATAATAAGACAAGGGTAATCAAGATCATATTTATCCAAGGCATCCAGAGCATCACACCTTGGTAGACCTGTCTAATATCTGAGCCAGATAGATCATATACAATTGACATCCCAAGGAATATTAGCGCAATGCTGACAGCCTTTAAGGCAGACATCCGCGCCACAGCAGCCGGTTGCATACAGAGCCACTCAAAGACACCGTATCCAACCAACAAAGCAGTGATCCAAATCGCTGCCGCTTTAAGGCCATAAACCACACATAGCAGCCCAATGATTAAAACAATGGCTGAACGCATCCTTTGTTGCAATTCATTCATGATGAGCTATCCGCATACATCTCACGACCTCCAAAACGACGCTGACGAGCATTAAACACTTCAAAAGCTTGATCTAAATGTGATTCTTTAAAATCAGGCCATAATACTTCTGAAAAAAAGAGCTCTGTGTAAGCGCAATGCCATAACATAGAATTACTGAGGCGCTGCTCTTGACCCGTTCGAATCAATAAATCTGGAGCTTGAATGGATGATTGCATCCAAGATTCAATGGCTTCATTCGAAGGCCATGTACTTGAAGATTTATCATTGAATTGTTTGGATACAAAATGGCGAACACACTCAGCCACATGCCAATGCCCACTATAGTTCAATGCCAGATTAAGCTGCATACGATCAAATTCAGCTGTTTCAGATTCAGCGGCCAACAACGCCTTAGCCAACGATTCTGGGAAAACTGAAACATCACCTAAAATGCGCAGGCTAATTTGATGCTCAATCAAATCATTTAATTGTGTCTGTATGGCATGACTTAAAATTTCAAACAAGGCTTTAATTTCTAAACGCGCACGGCGCTTCAGATTATCTTGACTTAAGACAAATAATGTTAATGTAGGAATGCCTTTTTTTAAGCACCACTCAATGAGTTTAAAGGCTGTTTTTTGACCCTCAAGATGCCCTTGATATCCAGTCAAATGACGCTGAACCGCCCAACGGTGGTTACCATCCATAATAACAGCTAAGTGATGTGGCACTTTCATATTAGTCGCTCACACATGACCTCAACCTCTGTTTGGTTACAATGAACGCAAGTCTGCTTCCTTCTCAGAAATCATTGCTTCAATTTTTTGGATAAACTGATCGGTTAGCTTTTGAACCTCAACTTGTCCTTGACGCTCTTCATCTTCGCTCAATGCTTTATCTTTTTTGAGGTTTTTTAATGTATCCAGGGCATCCCGTCTTGCATTTCTAATGGACACTTTGCTTGATTCACCTTCTGATTTAACCAATTTGATAAAATCAAGACGACGCTCTTGCGTTAAGGGTGGCATAGGAATTCTCATTAACTGACCATTGACAACAGGATTCAAACCTAAATCTGAACTCATAATAGCTTTTTCTACCGCCGAAATTTGAGATTTATCCCATACTGAAACGGCCAATGTTCTTGCATCCTCAGCCGTAATTGAAGCCACTTGAGATAACGGCATATCTGAACCATATACATTGACCTTAATGGATTCAATTAAACTTGGGTGTGCTCGGCCTGTTCTAATTTTAGACAATGAAACCTCGGTGGCTTCTAGTGTCTTCTGCATTTGAAGGGTTGCTTGACTCATCACTTCATTCATCTATATTCACTCCAGCATCTACTAAGGTTCCTTCATCTTCTCCCCGAATCACTCGGAGCAAGGCGCCTGGTTTTAACATATTAAAGACACGAATTGGCATACCGTGATCTCGACATTGACAAAATGCAGCCAAATCCATCACACCAAATTCTCCTGATAAAGCTTGTTGATAGGTCAAATGACTATATCGCTCAGCTTGGGGATTCATCGCAGGATCTGCTGCATAGATACCATCTACATTTGTTGCCTTTAATAAGACATCTGCTCCGACCTCAATGCCCCTTAGACTTGCAGCCGAATCAGTGGTGACTAATGGCGTTCCAGTCCCTGCTGCAAAAATAACAATACGCCCGACGCCTAAATGATGAATCGCTTTTCGACGATCATAATGATCCACCATACCACTCATTGGGATAGCTGACATGATACGTGTTGATAAATCGCGACGCTCAAAGACATCTCGCATTGCAAGGGCATTCATGAGTGTCGCCAACATGCCCATATGGTCACCTGAAATGCGATCAATCCCTAGTTTAGAAAGCACTGCGCCTCGAAAAAGATTTCCACCCCCTATAACCACACCAACCTGAACCCCTAAATCGTGTATCTCTAAGATTTCAGATGCTATTTTCTCTAAAATTTGAGGGTCAATTGTCAAGGCAGTGTTACCTGCTAGTGCTTCACCACTCAACTTTAAAATGATGCGTTTATATTTCACAGCATTTGACATGATCGATCCTTTTAATGCCTGATGCAGGCGTTCACCCTGACACAGCCCCCAACACAAAAAGTTCAAAGCTCATCACTTGTCCTTTCGAAGGTTTCAGCAATTCACTGACGGTAACGTCTGGATTTTTAACAAAAGGTTGTGCCAATAAAGTGTTTTCTTGCAAGAACTTTTTCACACGGCCTTCAACCATCCGTGTTTTAATGTCTTCAGGTTTCCCGCTTTCATCTGCCTGCGCTTGATACACTGCACGCTCTTGAGCCAATACATCCGAATCACAATCTGATTCATCTACAGCAATAGGTTGATTGGCGGTCACATGCATGGCTAAATCCTTACCTAAATCAAGCTCGTTCACATTTAATGTAAGCAACACACCCAGTCGGCCTCCATGCACGTAATGCGCAACCACTCCTCCTTCTGGAGCTTGGAACTTGACCATTCTTCGAACTTGGATATTTTCACCAATCTTTGCAATCAAAGCCTTACGCAAATCTTCAACTGTTTCGCCTGAATCAGTTTGAACGGATGCAAGCGCTGAAGCATCTTCAGCATCTGAATCCATTGCAGCCGACAACGCTGAATCTACAAATGTTTTAAAGTGCTCATCTCTTGCAACAAAATCTGTTTCAGAATTCACTTCAAGCATCACAGCAGCCGTGGCATCTGAATTTGCCAATACCGCAACAACACCCTCACTGGCCAAGCGATCTTGTTTTTTATCAGCTTTAAGCGCGCCTGACTGCCTGAGCAACGCTTGTGCAGCCTTAAGGTCTCCATTCGATTCAGCTAATGCTTTTTTACATTCCATTAAGCCACAACTGGTTGCTTTTCTTAAGGCCATCACTGTACTTGCACTGATCTCACTCATACTCTCATACTCCTTATCTTAAAATCGTTTAGGCTTCTGAATCAGAAGCCTTGACCGCTGAAGTCGCTGATTTGCTCTTTGTTTTCGTAGATTTTTTAGCAGCTGTTTTTCTTGCAGCAGATTCACCCTCAGTGGCTTTCGAAGCTGACTTCTTCGCTACAGTTTTTTTAGCAGCCGATTGACTGTCAGTAGGTTTTACGGAAGATTTCTTAGCTGTCGATTTTTTCTCAGTCGATGCCCCTGCAGTTGTTTTTGTGGCTGACTTTTTGGCCGTAGTTTTTTTCGCAACCGGCTTGCTCTCAGTGGATTTTGCAGCAGATTTTTTGGCCGTGGCTTTTTTCGGGGTGGATTGAGCATCAGTCGTTTTTTGAGTAGATTTTTCCGTAGCAGGCTCGCTATTGTTTACTGTTTCAGTCAGTTTATTGGCGGCAGGCTTTTTCGCAGCAGAATCACTGCTGGCTGCTTGCGATGTTACAACCGGTTCTCCTGAATTGATGACCTGGCCACTTGACTGCTCTTTACTTTGAGTTGTTTTCTTAACAATATTCGCTTGAGCTAAATCTGATTGCGCTTGACGCTCGGCAGATGCTGCAGCAATTTCATTTGAAAACAAATCAGTGTATAAGCTAATTGAGCGCATGGCGTCATCGTTGCCTGGAATCAAATAATTAATGTCATCTGGGTCCGAATTCGTATCAACCACACCAATAACCGGAATACCTAACTTCTTAGCCTCAGCAACTGAAATTTTTTCCTGATTCACATCAATCACCAATAACATATCAGGCAAGGTATTCATGTCTTTGATACCGCCTAGTGTTGAATTGAGTTTATCAAGCTCTCGATGCATACTTAAGCGCTCTTTCTTGGTGTATCGGCTCAAATCTGCGTGTTCAATTTGATATTCTAAATCTTTTAACCTTTTTACAGATTGACGGATGGTTTTGTAGTTTGTCAACATCCCCCCCAACCAACGGCGATTCACATATGGCATACCGCAAGCTTGAGCAGAGGATGCAATCAAATCCTGTGCTGCGAACTTTGTTCCTACAAAAAGAATGGTGCCTCCTTGTGAAGCTACACCCTTTGCCGCATTTAAGGCTTGCTCTAATGCTACCTGTGTTTTTTCTAAATTAATAATGTGTAAACCTTGCCGAGCCCCATAAATAAATGGCCTCATTTTGGGGTTCCAATATTGGCAACTGTGCCCAAAATGAACACCTGCCTTAAGCAAATTCTTTAACGTAACTTTCATAGCATACTCCTGGGTTTAGTCGTCCATATGCCCCATTGACCAACTTGAAATCTATAAATTAAATTTCGAAAGCACCCAGTCGAATGTGACGACACATGTACATGATAAAAGGTTAGATTGCATCACTTATATCACAATCAAAGCAAAATAAGCAAACATTTTAATTCAGCTCATTCAAATGATTGTGGTACGGTAAAGATAATTCATATCGCATTTAAACGGGGTTATTCAATGTCTGTGATTCTTAAAACATCAGAAGAAATTTCAAAGATGCGTATTGCAGGACAGTTAGCTGCCGACGTTTTAGAAATGATTCGGCCTTATGTCAAAGCCGGCGTCACCACTGATGAATTAAATACACGCTGCCATGACTATATTGTCAATGTTCAGGATGCTATTCCAGCTCCTTTAAATTATAAAGGCTTTCCAAAATCCATTTGTACTTCGGTCAATCATGTGGTCTGTCATGGCATTCCCAGCGATAAAGTCTTAAAAGATCAAGACATCATTAACATCGACGTCACTGTAATTAAAGAAGGGTACCATGGAGATACCAGTGCAATGTTTTGTGTTGGAACCCCTTCAAAGCTCGCTCAACGGCTGATTGACACCACTTACGAATCCCTCAAGAAAGCCATCAATATTGTAAAACCTGGTACTACCCTAGGTGATATAGGACATATCATTCAAACACAAGCTCATGCTGCGGGCTTCTCGGTAGTTCGTGAATTCTGTGGTCATGGCATCGGCCGAACATTTCATGAAGACCCTCATGTTCTACATTACGGAAAAGCAGGTCATGGGCTTGTTTTAGAACCTGGCATGACCTTCACCATTGAGCCTATGCTCAATGCAGGACGACGATTTGTGAAAACTTTATCTGATGATTGGACTGTTGTAACCCGTGACCGCTCATTATCTGCTCAGTGGGAACACACTTTGGCTGTTACTGAATCAGGGGTTGAGATTTTAACACTTAGAAGTGATGAATCAATTTAATCTTGATGCGCCCTAAAATGAGCCATATGTTTTAAAACAGGCCCTATAAACAAGCCAGAACATATTCCAGAGACACCTAAAGATTCAAACATAAATGTAGCACCTTGGGCCAGATCAGGGTAACGACCTTGAATATATCCAAAATAGTATTTGGCAGAAAAAATCATCATGATTTGGAAAAAAGGCAACTTGCTACCTGGAACAAAAACACGTGCTGGATTCAAAGCATACTGGTATTGAATATAACCAGCGTAGACGCGGCCTAATACAACCCCTGATATAAACCCTATCATTAAATAACTGATCGACTGAAGGCTCCAACCAAAATGCATCCACATTGATTCTATCGCCATCGCGAGAAACACTGCTGGAAAAATCAACATCACCTTAAAAGGCACCCACTGATCCTTGAAATACTGGACCCCTTTATACATGAGAAATACAAATAAAACATACACCCAAATCGGTGTATGCTGAATTAAAGCCCATACAAAATCTAACATTATAGCCCTCTCACACTGCAAGGTTCATCCATGATTGTTTAGCACAATCTGTTGTTAAAAGACTATACTGTATTTTGAAATATATTATAAGAGTATTGGTATGCCTCATGATCAAACATCTGAGTTTTATTCAGAATATAGAAGAAGTTTAAATGCTCAATACAATAAAAGTACGGGATTTACAGAGCATGAACGTGAATTATTTAAACTCCAAGGAGGATTACCTGAATCCCAACAAACATTAGACCAACAGGCAGAGCAAGCTTATGCTCAATACCAAAAACATACCTCTGATCTCACAAAACATTTTATGCTATCTAATCTAATGCTCAATCATCAAACACTCTATTTTTATTTGCTTCAAAAACATTTAGAGGAAATGCTGCCCATTGTTTATACCCCGACGGTTGGATCTGCTGTACTGGATTACCCCAACCACTTAATCATGCCGGGTGGACTTTACTTATCACCCACTTATCATGGAAAGATTGAGCACTGTCTTCAAAACCTGAATAACACTGAAATTGATATTATTGTATTAACCGATGGAGAAGCCATTTTGGGCCTTGGAGATCAAGGGGTTTCTGGAATGAAAATCTGCATGGCTAAATGTGCTGTTTACAGCCTATGTGGCGGCATTGACCCTCAAAAAACATTGCCGATCATGCTCGATGTTGGAACAGATAACGAACGATTACTCAACCATCCATTATACCCAGGGATCAAATCACCTAGATTACGAGGCAAAGCCTATTTTAATTTTATAGATCACGTGATAAAAAAACTACATCAACAGTTTCCTAATGCACTCTATCATTGGGAAGATTTTGGACGCGCTCATGCGGAAAGACATTTAAAAAAACACAGCAAAAACCTCTGCAGTTTTAATGATGACATACAAGGCACTGGCGCTGTTGCATTAGCAACCATCTTAGCGGCCTGTCAAGCCAACTCTACTGAACTCAAAAAACAAACTTTTTTAATTTTTGGTGCAGGCACTGCGGGCATTGGTATTGCTGAATGCATCGAGCAAGCTTTAAAGAAAAACGGATTATCTGAACGCAACAGCCGACTTCGTATTTGGCTCATTGATCAAAAGGGTTTAATTACGGATCAAATGAAAGGATTAACCCAAGGTCAAAAGCGCTACGCAAAACCTCACAGTAAAATCATGCGTTGGAACATTAATACTGATGAATCCATTGGTCTTCATGCCGTCATAAAAAATGCAAAACCAACTGTTTTAATTGGATGTTCAGCCCTGCGTAGCGCTTTTGATGAACAGGCCATTCAACTCATGATGAAATATACAGATCACCCGATTATTTTGCCACTTTCTAATCCAACAGAACGTGCAGAAGCTAACCCCAGCGATTTAATCAAATGGACATCAGGTCAAGCTCGTATTGCAACAGGATCTCCTTTCCCACCTGTTGATTATCAAGGACAAGCTTTTCTGATTTCTCAATGTAATAACGCAATGATTTACCCAGGGATTGGATTAGGTCGAAGCGTATCACGTGCAACACATATCACAGATAACATGATTTGGGCAGCCAGTACGGCTCTGAGCCAATGTTATCGTGACAACCATCAACCTGGACATGCCTTACTGCCAACTTGGAACCATATTCACCTCGCCAGCCTTAATATCGCTGAAGCAGTTGCACAACAAGCTTATCTAGATGGCGTCTCTGAATTGAACATCACACGTGATGATATTCAAACATTCATGTGGGTCCCCAAATACTAAACGCCTCTAGAATCATTGAAGTTCAACTCAGTCATCGTTAAACTATTTTTTTCAAAGGATGGACTCTCATGAAAATCATTATCTTAGGCAGCACTACACTCAGTTTAGCATTAGCAGATGCTTTAAGTCGTGAGCAGCACGATATTACACTGATCGGAACCGACGAGCGAACCCTAACTACGGCAGCACAGTACCTCGACATCAAAATCATGGTAGACATGCCAACTTATCCTCATATATTAAGACAAGCGGATGCTGCAAATGCAGATATACTCATTGCCGTCACTGATAGTGATGAGATGAATATGGTTGCGTGTCAAATCGCTTATTCATTATTCAACATTCCAATCAAAATTGCACGCATTCGCACTGAACATTACTTTACACGTGATGAATTATTCAGTGATCATAACTTACCAATTGATGTCTTCATTCACCCCGACCAGCTGATTGCACAAGCTGTTGCACAGGCAGTTGAATCTACACATATGATTCAACATGAACGTTTTAACGATACAGAATGTCATGTGTGTCTTTATCGCCTCACCTCTGAAAGCCCTCTTTGTGGCCAATCCATTGAGTCTATTGAATCAAACACCCCGATGACCCTTGCGATGTTAAGGCGTGCACGTCGATACTACCCCATTAAACCAGACACCCTCTGCAAACCTAATGATGAACTTTGCTTGATTGGAAATGCCTCTACACTTGACCCGATTCGTTTACAGCACCATTCCCATAAAACCAGCATCATCATTTCTGGTGGAAATGCTACTGGCCTATATCTGGCTCATCAACTCAGCCACCAACATCAAATCAAATTGATTGAGCCTGAGCTTCAACGCTGCCAAATGCTCTCAAAAGAACTGCCCAATGTTACAGTTTTACAAGGTGATGCCAGTGACGATCGTTTACTCAAAGAGGAGCACATTGAGGACAGTGATATTTTTTGCGCGATCACTACAGATGATGAGGACAACATTTTAAATGCACTTCAAGCGAAACACCTCGGTGCAAAAAAGACCATTGCACTGATTCAACGTGACAATTATCTTGCTATGTTAAATCACCGAATTCTTGATATTGCACTATCACCTCAACACATCATTTTATCAAGCATTTTACCTCATAGCCGTTCGGAAGCAACGCACAATACCATCCCTTTACGATGGCCACATGCTGAAGTCATTGCAATACCCGGTCAGGCTTATCTAAACATTAGGCAACGCACACAACCCAAATGGCGAATCTGTGGCATCATCCGCAATACTCAATATTATCCTATGCAGGATCTGTCAACATTAACCCCTTCTGATAAAGTGATTTGCTTCGTTTCAGAACATAGCGAACTCATGGCACTGCAAACCCATCTGAACCTTTAATCCGTGGCTTATCCAATACACATTATTTAATATGCTGAGCTCTAGATGTTAACTTCTGTCCGGTTGATTCGCCTACTCAAGTCCTACTGTGGTCTTTCTAATATTACGAGCAGATCGAATAGAAACTTTATGTTATAAATGAAGCCTGATTTGCTCAAGGTTAAGGGTCATTTGGATTATTATCACACACACACTTGCACACGATTGGCTGTCATACTCTTCCTTGTGATGTGTGGTGTCCTTGTGTGTTTGAGCACCTGCTTTTCAATCATACCGATCACTTGTATAGTCAGCATGTTGTATGTCATGTATCATGGTTTAAACTTTTGCAGAATCGCTGCCTTAAAAACACACCCTCAAAGCATCCAATCACTGCAATTAGATTCAATGGGGCAATTTTGGATTGAAACCTTGAGCCAAACTCGACACCCTGTAAAGCTGATTCATGCTTGGATTGGATCTTATGGATTTTGGGCTTGTTTTCAGGCCGGCACGCACATCTTCATCGTCATGAGCTGTGATGATTTACCTTCCAATAAAATCCGATGCCATTTTAATCTAAATGGCTCATGATATGAGATAAAACAGATAGGGTTAAAGGACTATACGAACGATTAAAAAGACATATACAATCTTCAAAGACCTTAAGATCATACTTGATACGATCACGCGATTTCATTCACACCACATTAAATGAAGCAACGCGGCTTCAATCAAGACGTTAAAACACCGATTTTAAAACTTGATGAGTCGTCATCCTTAAAGAAAACCAGCGTTCACTGGATCTATTGCTCGAGTACAAACATGATCAGCTCAGTATGGTCAATCAGCCCCCTTGGTGATGAGTTATACCTTGGCTATCTCAATGGTTTAAACCTCTCATCGGACACTCAAGTCTCAACACTATTTTAACATGGCTCAGCTGTGTTAAACCTTCAGAGGGCCCTATAAAAGCTGGAGATTCATTTTTAATTCATTGCACACTCTGGAAAAACAGTGCAAAATATTCAAACTTCGTATCAAAAGATCATCTGATACAAGGGCCACTCTTGCTCGATCGATCAGCTTTATCGTATGATATGATTGCATTTATTCATTTTAAGGCTCTCTATGCACCTCATTCGAAATTTCTCTATTATTGCACATATTGATCATGGGAAATCAACTTTAGCCGACTGTTTGATTCGACACTGTGGTGGACTTTCTGAACGTGAAATGAAAACACAAGTCTTAGACAATATGGCCCTTGAGCGAGAACGCGGCATTACCATTAAATCTCAGAGCGTTACACTCTACTACACTGCTCAAGACTCAAACACCTATCAACTGAACATTATTGATACCCCTGGGCATGTCGATTTTGCCTATGAAGTTTCGCGTTCACTGGCTGCTTGTGAAGGCGCACTTTTAGTGGTTGATGCCGCACAAGGGGTTGAAGCACAAACTGTTTCTGTGTGTTACACCGCAATTGATCAAAATTTAGACATTCTCCCCGTGTTAAACAAAGTGGATTTACCTCAAGCTGATTGTGAAAAAGTACAATTAGAAATTGAAGAAATCATTGGCATTGATGCACAGTTAGCTTGTAAAATTAGCGCAAAGCGCAACGAAGGCATCGAAGCATTGCTCGAGGAGATCATTCAGGGTATTCCAGCCCCTCAAGGTGATGCTGAAGCCCCCCTTCAAGCATTGATCATTGACTCTTGGTTTGACCAATACCTTGGTGTTGTCTCATTGATCCGGATTCAATCTGGAACCCTTCGTACCCAGCAATCAATTCAAACTTTATCCAATGGCGCCACTCATTTGGTTGATGAAATTGGAATTTTCACACCTAAAAAAACGCCTAAAGATGTCCTGCATTGTGGAGAAGTGGGTTACTTAATTGCTGGGATTAAAGATGTCCACGCAGCCCCTGTAGGGGATACCATTACCAGCACTCAAAACCCCTCAAAATTACCGCTTAAGGGGTTCAAAAAAGTTCAACCACAAGTCTTTGCTGGACTCTTTCCAATTCAAGCAGACACTTATCATGCTTTTCGAGATGCACTTGAAAAACTAAGTCTCAATGATGCTTCTTTGACCTATACCCCAGAAAATTCTGAAGCCTTAGGGCTAGGCTTTCGATGTGGATTTCTGGGCATGTTACACATGGAAATCATTCAGGAACGATTAGAACGTGAATATAACTTGGAGTTAATCACCACTGCTCCTACCGTGATTGTTGAAATGGTCCATCGTGATGGAACACTTCATCATGTCAGTAGTCCAAGCGAATTACCTGAACCTAATCATATTCAAGAAATTAGAGAGCCTATTGCCATTGCCAATATATTAACGCCTCAGGACTATGTGGGCCCAATTCTAACACTCTGTGAGGAAAAACGTGGTGTCCAAAAAAACCTACAAGTGTTAGGTCAACAAATGTCTATTACCTACGAAATCCCAATGAATGAGATTGTGATGGACTTTTTTGATCGCATTAAATCCGTCAGCCGTGGCTTTGCTTCCTTAGATTATCATTTTGTCCGTTATCAACCGGCTCAATTGGTTAAACTAGATGTCTTGATCAATGGTGATAAAGTTGATGCCTTGGCTTCAATTGTTCATAAAGATCATGCCGAAAAAACAGGCCGTGCTTTAGTCGTTCGGTTGAAATCACTGATTCCAAGACAAATGTTTTCAATCGCGATTCAAGCAGCCATTGGTGGCCATATTATCTGTCGTGAAACCATTGGTGCTTTAAGAAAGAATGTTACAGCGAAATGTTATGGTGGAGATGTATCTCGTAAGAAAAAATTACTTAAAAAGCAAGCGGCAGGAAAAAAACGAATGAAACAAGTAGGTTCTGTTCATATTCCTCAGGAAGCATTCTTGACCGTTTTAAAACATGATGAAAGTGGGGATTCAAAATGAATTTAAATCTGTTAACCTTACTCACCTTACTCGGCGGGTTTTTTTGTCTCATTATACACACACATTATCAAGATAAAGAAAAACCTGCTGGGCTGGACCTATTGTACACTGTCGAAATTCTAGCCATTGCAATAATCGTGATTCAATGGCTAGGCATTGAACTTGCACTGACCGCAACAACCCTTATTTTTGCTCCTTATTTTTACTGGGCAAAGCGTCGATTGAATCAAGGACGACTCACTGAAGACAGCCTGCATTATCAATTGGCCACAACGTTCCCCATTTTATTGCTGCTATGGGGGATTCGCTCTTTCGTTGTGCAACCTTATCGTGTCCCTTCAGGTTCATTAGAACCGACTGTCCGAATTGGTGATTTCATATTGGTTAACCAATTTAAATATGGCCTTCAGTTTCCAGTATCTCATCATATTCTTTGGTCAGGTCATCCTCCACAACGAGGTGATATTGCTTTATTTAGATGGCCTAAAAATCCCGACATTATTTTTGTAAAACGAGTCATTGGTTTGCCTGGAGATCATATTCAATATCGGAATCAGACCCTCTTTATCAATGGCGCGGCAGTTAAACGCACCCACTGCCATGCGGCTCAATTTAAAGATCCTAATGCCACACTTGTAACACCTGTTAAAACTTGCTTAGAAAAACTTCCTAATGGACCTCAACATCATGTTTATTATAATCGATCAGATACCGCTATTGCTTCAGGTGATTGGGTTGTCCCCGAGCATCATTACTTTATGATGGGAGATAACCGTGACAACAGTAATGATTCACGATTTTGGGGCAGTGTGCCGCGTCAGGCGCTCATCGGTCAAGCTTTATGGGTCTGGCTAAGCTTTGATGGAATAGCTTGGAAACAACATGATTTCAAACACCTCATTCGATGGCACCGCATTGGCACACGGATTCAATGATGAACGAACAAGCCTTGGCGCATGCCCTTCAATATCGTTTCACCCATACAGATTTTCTAAAACTGGCACTGACCCATCGCAGCATGGGACCTCCTCATAATCAACGCCTTGAATTTTTAGGTGATTCTATTTTAGGCTGTATCATTGCAACCTACCTATATCAAACCTATCCAGACGCTCCAGAAGGCCTGCTCAGTCAATTTCGGGCTCATTTAGTGAATCGAACCACATTGGCTCGACTGACTCATCGCCTTAAGCTACATCATCACATGATCTTAGGCACTGGGGAATCTATTCACACCTTAACAGAGGCCACTTGCGCAGATTTACTTGAAGCATTGATTGGGGCTATTTTTCTAGACAGCAATATTGAAACATGCCAACAATGTATTTATGCGTGGTATGCGGATGAATTTAGCGCACTATTGACACACACGCCTGTTATCAAAGATCATAAATCACAATTACAAGAATGGACACAAGCCCATCAAGTCTCACGCCCTATTTACAACATTGATCATACCGTAGGTCCTGAGCATCATCCTACATTTCATGTACACTGTACCCTTCAACACCTGAACCAAACCCTCAGTGGACAAGGACCTTCTAAACGTGCAGCAGAGCAACAAGCAGCCCATAAGATGCTCAACTGGCTTAAACACCATGGACATCATCATGACTGAATGTAATACACGCTGTGGTCGAATTGCAATCGTGGGCCGACCCAATGCTGGAAAATCCACACTGATCAATGCTTTATTGGAAGAGCCAGTGAGCATTGCAACCCATAAAGCTCAAACCACACGACATTGTATTTTGGGCATTAAAACCAAAGAGTTGTGTCAATTCATCTACATCGATACTCCAGGCATTCATGTGCACGCTAAACAATATTTACAGCGCCAAATGAACAAAATCGCACATCAAACACTTAGCACCGTCGATGCTGTTATTTGGTTAACGGATCGCTGCCAATGGACTTCAGATGATGAACGGGTTGCTGAATGCCTAGGTGCACTCAAATGCCCCATTGTATGGTGTATGAATAAAATTGATCGACTGAATAAGCATGATGACCTGATGCCACATATCACCGACATTCGAACAAGATATCCTTGGATTGATAGCTGCGTGCCCATCAGTGCACGACATGGCAATCAATTAGATGTCCTGGAATCTATTTTAATGGATCACTGCCCTCAAACGGCCCATACTTTTCCTGAAGATATGCTAACAGATCGTCAACCCGCTTTTACTGCGAGCGAGACCATACGTGCTCAAGTGTTCAAACAGACTCATCAAGAAGTTCCTTATGCCACCCATGTAACCATCGATGCTTTTAAAACCCAACCCCATCGCACCGACATTCAAGCCACTCTCTGGGTTGAGCGCCCCGCTCATAAGATGATTTTAGTGGGTCGAAAAGGCCAAACCATTAAGCGCATTGGAATAGGGGCTCGAGAAACATTAAATCGCTTACTGGATACAACAGTACATTTAAAATTATGGGTTAAAATTCAAAAAAATTGGTCTGATGACCCAACGGCTATTGCAGAGCAAGATTTATCTGGACCTTCATCATGAGCTTTAAACAAGCTCGAGCCTTTCACCCCGGTCTTGCATGGTTGATTCACCAACGTCCTTATCGTGACACCAGCGCTTTATGTGAATTTTTCACACAAGATCATGGTCGAATCTCAGTGATTGTTTTGAATTGCCGGTCAAAAAAACGTCGGGCACTGCTGATTCCTTTTCAACCTTTATGGATTGAAGTTAAAGGAGAAGGTGGCTTAAAAATGCTCACTCAAATTGAATCAGAAGGTCCTGCACTGCGACTGATGGGCGCCAGTAGTTTTTGTGGCTTATATCTGAATGAACTGATTTTAAAAACCCTGACGCAAACAGACCCTACATCTGAAATTTTCATGGCCTATCAACACGCACTCAAGACATTGAGTGCACAGCCTCATCAGCAAGCATCTACCCTCAGACATTTTGAGATGACACTACTTGAGCAATTAGGGTATGCTTTGCCCTTTCACCAACTTAAAAATCCAGAAGCTTATTATGAATATTCACTGGAACAAGGTTTTATTGAATATACGATCCCTGCTGACACACGCTTAAGTTATGACACGCTCAAAGCCATAGAGCAACGTAACTGGAGTACACCACAACAGGCTCGAGCCAGTAAATATTTGATGCGTCAAGCCATTCAAGCTGCCTTGCACGATCAAACATTACAAGCCCGAACACTCTGGCAACCGGTTGAAATCGCATGATTTTAATCACTCGACCACTAGAATCTTCGCAGCAGCTCATTGAAGCTTTTCACGCATTCAATTGGGATTACTGCTGGATTCCGATGTTATCGATTCAGCCTTGTACGACAGCACAGCCACCACTTCATTCAGACTTAATTATTTTTATCAGCCCACAGGCAGTACATCACTATTTTAAGTTAGGTCATTCACGCCCCAAAGCGCAGGTCTGTGCTGTAGGACCGAGTACAGCGACCTGCTTAACTCAGTATGGCTGTTCGAATATACTGATTCCAGACACAACATACAGTATGGCAGGTTTATTAGCACATCCTCAATTGCAAACCTTAACCCATCAATCTATCACCCTGGTGTGTGGAGAGCCCTATACGACAACTGCACAAGACATGCTGGTGGCCCGTGGTGCTGATGTAAAGGTATATACTGTCTATCGAAGAACAGGTCCAATGCCTTCCTCCATTGAAGCACTCAAACGATTGGATACTCATTCTCTAAAAGCCATCACCTTTTCAAGCTTATCAACACTTAATTATTTCAACGAAGTGATTCAAAAGTATGAATTACAAACCTTTTTAAAATGCCCATGGATTGTGATCAGCACAGCCATGTATGACCATTATCACACTCAAGCTCAGTGCATTTTAGCAGAGAACCCAACACCACAAGCGATCATTAAAGCCCTCACACCAATCTTATCCGCTTCAAATTGATAGAGATCCGATCCTTTTATCAAAGGCTGATCAATACAATTTGACGCCTGCATCAACAGACTTAACTTCTTTATTTATAGACTGTAATGTTTAAAATAAGTGCGCTATCACCTGAACACAAATAAACCCTCTGAGACTGAGATATTCATGAGGACTCATCCACTCGATCTCAATATATGATTAAACCCTTTTAAAGTATTCATAATCTATTTATGATAAGACGACACACAAGGAGGACTGCACAATGACACTGAGACAATTACGCCCCCTCATCACAGTTCTTTTGTTTGGAGGACTAGCCCTGATTAATTTTTGGCAAATTCAACGTATCAATACCCTTGAACACAACATTCATCACTTTAAGCAATCTCTTAACAATCAATCAATGACTCAAGCCATTCATGCTGCCGCTGCCGCGCAAACATTCAATCACTCCCAGGGTGAACAACATTTTTGGCTACATATTGCACAGGCCTATTTAACAGCATCCAGCCCTGCCGCATGCCGCACTGCATTGTCTAATATACTCTCTGATACCTTCTCTACATCACAGCGGACACAATTCATTCAAGCACTTAAACAACTCAACATATCAACCCAATCTACCGTCGAAAAGCCCCCGCAGCCCTCATTTAAAGGGTTTAGTTTTAAACACTATTTACACCCTCAACATTTACTTTCTCAAGGGCAAGCTCACTTCAAAGAGCAAATTCAAGCCCTTATCTTATCGAGCCAAACAGCATCTATCTCAACCCTTTCATCTAAATTCAACACCCTCAAAAAAATTGCCCCTGATGCACTTCAAAAGGCTTTGAATCAAATGGATGCTCAATTTTTTCAATCTAGACACACCCCCCTGAATCTATTGAAATCATGTATTCAAACTTAAGTGTTTTAATCGAGGGCTCTGATATGAATGCCCACGTGAGTTTAAGAGAGATTGCTTCATGCTGATACGACGAGTCATTTTAATCATAGGCTTGAGTACACTTGTTTACTTAAGTCTACATCCCCTTCAATGGGGTCACCTCACATTACAAACCTCCACCCAAACACTTAAAGTACCGCTTTTTGTTGCAATTATATTGATGATCTTATGTTGTTTAACGACTTTGCTGATTCATCAAATGATTACATGGGGGCCTCAACGCCTCAAAGACTGGCGTATGACACGTCAACACTCTGAATTACAAAATACCATCGACCGTGCTGAAGCGATCTTTAAAACACTCAATCAGGGGCATATTCCCAAAAGCGCCTCTTCATCTAGTATGCCTGAATTGAATGCACTCATTCACGATATCCAAACATTATTCAATGATGACGCGCATCTGCACACTTTGGTTGCAGCCCTTAAAACGCCTTTAGGTCAAAACCTATTGCGTGCACTTCAAAAACAACAGGTTGCTTTCACACCAAGTAGCACCTTGTCGAATTTTATCTTATTACATCAACGTTTACCTGCTCATGATTTAGAATCTATTGCCCAACACTTGACCCCCATAGACGTTAAACAACTCTACACACTTCATCCAACTTCTTTGATTCAATGGCTTGAATACAGCCTACCGAAATTATCTTCTGAGACGTTTGAAAAGGTATGGGCTTTACTCCCTAAATCACTTCAGAAGCATCCTAAGCTCCATTTGACCTGGGCCTGTGCGGCAGAACAACATCACATGTTCAAACAGCCTCAAGCTTGGCTGAAAACTTACCTTAGCTTGACAGAAGCTCCAGCATTAGATCATGTTGCTTTGATTTGGCCTGAACATGATTTAGATCACTGGCTTCAATGGCTCTCTAAAGCGCATCTGACTCACTCTAATACGATCATTATTCCTTTAGCTTTAGCCCGTACGTATTATCGAAAAAATCAATTGAATCAGGCGCTGCAACACTATCAATCTATTGAAAGAGAGCTGTATGCGAACCATTCTCAACATCTGCTTGAGCTGGCTCAAGTATACCAGCAAATTGGCAATCATGCAGCAGCACTCAAGGCCATTCAGCACATCTGTGCTCAACATCACTCTAATATTAAAACTGGATCAAAATGAAGGCATCACTTGCATGATTCATGACATTGACCACGCCCTCAGTATCATTCAATCAGTCTCTCATCTAAAGCCTATTAACATTTCATCTTTTGAAAAGACCTCTATTGAATAGATGGTTTACTGCATCAATCATAGATCTAACTTAATTTAAGCCCTCATGAGGGCCCCCTGCTCTGGTTTACAAAGGCTTTATATAGAGACTTAATCGATGTCCCTACGATTCGTCTACTGTCAACATAACAACGCCTTGAGACTCATTCAAAGGACTGTGCTTTCTGTCTTTAAGATACACTTCAATTTCAGATAAGGTATTTGATAAGGCGACCTGGAATTGAGCAGCCTGGGCTTGGCAGTAGGCGTGTGCTTCAGTCGGGAGCAATGTTGATATTGATCGAGGCAGTACTGCTGTTAAGTAGGCTTGACGTATACGTTTAAAATCATGTTTTGAGTCAGCTAATATTCGTTCACATTTAAATCGGAGTCGCTGGCTCACCACCTTATCATAGTCTCGAAACCAATCAAACTGACCTGACTTCACACTATAATTGAAAGTGAATTTTGGATGGAGCTTTCGGCTCAAACAGTCCTTTAATGTAGAGACTGAGCCTACACTAAACAGACAAATAATAGGCCGCAGCGCTTGATTTTTATGATGCTGTAAGTTCACCGTAAAACGTTGATTCATCTGCAGTGGGTAGCCCTCAATCCTCACTGGGATATTCATCTGAGCAAACCCTTGGCTCATCACAAAGATCATTAGAAACACTAATTTTTTTTGAATCATGAACCTTTCCTCACCTAATACTCTTTTGATACAGCGTATGCTGAAGGACATTCAATTTCATATAATCTAATACATCTTACCATTCAAATCAATTTCAGCCCCACCTCAAGTCCTTTATCTTCAAATAAAATTTGAACCATCACTTTTGAAGTCAACACTTAAATAGCCGTGGGCATGCTATTGTGAGTGGGCTAGATCAACACTAGAGACGATTTTGAAATGCTTCATTACCTTTTAAAGAACACACCCGACAATGAGAAGAACCTATTATCGTTGAAAGCCATCAAGCCGTTAAATGTTCAAAGAGGACCCATGCCCCAAATACACTTAATGTGCATGAGCCCAACTAGACCCTACTTCAACATTCACCCGTAAGGGGACTGATAATGACATGGCTTGCTCCATCCCTCGAATCACCAAAGCCTCAACTTCCTTAAGCACACGATGATGTACTTCAAAAATCAGTTCATCATGCACTTGTAAGATCATCCTTGCATCAAGACCTGAATCATCTAACTCTTGTTGAATTAAAATCATAGCGGCTTTAATGAGATCAGCTGCACTGCCTTGCATGGGCGCATTAATAGCTGCACGCATAACAGCGTTGGCATGTCGTGCATGTTGAGGTTTAGGCAAATAAATACGTCGCCCCAATAACGTTTCAACATACTGTTGAGATTTTGCCAATTCACGCGTTTCTTCCATAAAAGCTTGAACCCCTTTAAAAGTCTTGAAATAAGATTCAATCATCTGCGCAGCATCTGAACGATCAATATTCAGTTGTGCCGCAAGGCCAAAAGCTGACATCCCATAAATCAAACCAAAATTAACGACCTTAGCTTGTCGCCGTTGTTCAGATGCCACCGAATTAAGGTGACACTTAAATAATTGTGCAGCTGTTGCTGCATGAACATCTTGATCATGTTCAAAAGCATGACATAAATGCTCATCTTGAGATAAGTGAGCCATAATACGCAACTCAATTTGAGAATAATCGGCACTGAGCAATTGATAACCTTGAGGTGCAATAAAGGCTTTACGGATATTGAGTCCTGCTTGAGTTCGAATTGGAATATTTTGCAAATTAGGTTGTTGAGAAGATAAACGCCCTGTAGAAGTTAATGCTTGATTAAAAACACCATGAACACGATGTTCAGTATCAACCTGCAGAACTAAAGGGTCTGTATAGGTATGTTTAAGTTTGCTCAGTTGACGATGCTTTAAAATCAATTGAGGCAGTCGATGTCCCTGGTTTGCAAATTCAGTCAAAACAGATTCTGAAGTAGACGGTTCTCCTGAGGGTGTTTTAGATCGAATGGGCAATTGTAACGTATCATATAAAATAGATCTGAGCTGTTTAGGCGATGCAAGATTAAATGACTGACCGGCCAGTGTGTGGGCTTTTTCCTCAATCTCATCTAATTCTAACTGAAAAGATTGGCTCATCAAATGAAGGTGATCTACATCTAATAACACCCCAGTCGCCTCCATTCTTGCTAAAATCGACTGCAACGGTTGATCCATCTGATTAAATAATTCATACACTGCAGGCTGATCTTTTAAGGCCATGAGGATTACAGGATATAATTTTGACAGTTGATCTGCTGCTAACATGACTTGGATGACAGATTCACTCAAAGATGAATCTAAAGTGGGCTTGAAATCTGGTAGATATCGGTGACATAACGACACTAAGTCATGTTGCATCGCAGCACCATTGAGGGCATAAGACATCAACTCCACATCATTAACAGACTGATTAAATGAGATCCCTTGCTGTATCAAATACCGCAATACCGGTTTAAATTGATAGACCACCCAAGCTTTTTGTCTTGAGCTTTGATCACTGCCTAAATCATGCAAGACCTTCAATTGAAACGCTCGATCTTTTAAATCAAGATAAGCACGGGATCCATCTGAACAGACCCAACCACAACCTATAAGAACTTGGTCTGATGTTGTTGCTTCTTGAAACTCAAAGTATAAAGCATGATTCACTTGGTCTGAGACTTGATTCAACCATTGTTGCCATGCATCGAGGTGATCAATATATAGGACAGTCCACTCAGCTTTAGATTCAAAAGTATCAGATTCTTCTGGCCGCTCAATGGAACGTTTCAACTCAGTTAACCACGTTTTAAACCCCAGCCTGCTTAATTGTGATGAAAGGATCTCTACATCAGGAGGCATCACTACGCATGCATCGATTTCGATAGGTAATTCAATGTGTGTATTAATCGTTACCAATTGCTGGTATAGCGGTAATTGTGGCAAACTTGCTCTAAAATAATCGCCTACTTTCCCTTTAAAGGTATCAGCTTGCTCAATCATTGCCGCCAGTGTTCCCCACTGTGTTAGCCATTTAACTGCCGTCTTGGGTCCAACCTTTTCAACCCCTGGGATATTATCTGCACTGTCTCCAACTAAAGCTAAATAATCCACAATCTGATCCGGACGAACACCAAATTTATGAACCACTCCTTCGACATCAAGATGGGTTTGAGTCATTGTATTCACCAACGTTAAGTGTGGCCCCACTAACTGAGCAAAATCTTTATCTCCACTCGAAATAATCACCTCATACCCTTGATTTAAAGCTTGATATGCTAATGTTCCAATCACATCATCCGCTTCAACCCCAGGCATCACTAAAACAGGCCAACCATAGGCTTGCACTAAATCAATGGTGGGTTGAATTTGTGCATGCAAATCATCCGGAGCTTGTTGACGATTGGCTTTATATTCTGGAAATATCTCATGCCGTGTTGTAGGACCTGCTGGGTCAAATACCACCATAACATGTGCAGCTGGCCATTGCTTGAACAAGCGTTTCAACATATTAACCACGCCATACACCGCGCCTGTCGGAATCCCTTCAGGGGTGGTCAAAGGCGGTAATGCAAAAAAGGCTCGATACACATAAGCTGTACCATCCACTAAAATCAAACGCTTTGAGTTTGAATCTGTCATGATTGTTGTCTCCAAAAACTAGGCAAGCAACAGACCAAGAGCACCATAATTTCTAAACGCCCAGCAATCATCGCCATAATTAAAATACTTTTTGCCCCCACATTCAGTTCTTGATAACCTTCTGAAATTTGACCAATTGCCACGCCTACATTTGACAAACACGCCGTAATCGCTGAAAAAGCAGTATAAAAATCATATCCTGTTGCCATAAACATCATCAATAATAAACAATAGAACATCACAAATACTGATAAAAACCCATACATGGCTTCTGCTTGGATTCGAATATGATCCTTCGCGTTTAAAGCGCTATTAAGTACCGCTTGAGGGTGAATCAACTGTTTTAAAGCGGTCAATCCTTCGGTACGAATCAGTAGAGCTCGCCCCATCTTAATGCCTCCCGTGGTTGAACCACTACAGCCCCCAACAACACCACATAAGACCAATAGAACTGGCACAAATGTCGGCCAATAAGCAAAATCTACTATTTTAAGGCCCGTTGTGGTTAACATTGCAACCGTGGTAAATAGTATGGATTCAATTGATGTCCAATTCCAATCAATGGATTGATGAAACAATAAGACTGATAAAACGATGACAGTGATTAACACTATACTTTTTAATAAGGCACAGGTCTCAACATGATTAAAATATTCACGCCATTCTTTGCGAATCCATACCATATAATGCACGTTAAAACTGATGGCCCCCGCTAACATAAACAGCATGGCAATGACCGATAATCCAGGCGTTTGATAGTAAGCAAAGCTACTGTCATGAATTGAAAAACCCCCAGTTGAAACTGTAGAAAAAGCCTCACAAATCGCTTCAAAAACTGATAGCCCAACACACCAATAACCAAGGGCACATACTGCAGTCAACCCGACATATAGCAACCACAACAATTGGGCTGTACCTGAAATTCTTGGGACTAAACGTCGCTCAGTCACAGGCCCTGGCGCATCTAATTGTAAAAGATGTTGCCCCCCACCCAACATTGGCATGATCGCAATGGCCAATACGATGATACCCAGTCCACCTAAAAATTGTAAATATTGATGATAAAAACGTAAACTATGTGATAAATCATCAATATTATACAGTAATTCAGCACCTGTAGTGGTGAGCCCTGATACTGACTCAAAAAAAGCGTCTAAAACTGGAAGATCTTGCATACCTAAATAAAAAGGGATTGCCCCGCAGGCTGATAACGTCACCCACGCTGTGACGACCAAAATAAAGCCATCTGATCGAAGGAGTGTCTGAGGCACACGCGTACCGTAGCACCATAAACTCAGGCCCAGTACTGTTGAAATTAAAATCGTCACCCAATACGGCTTAACTTGCCCATCTTGATAATAATATTCAACACCAACTGGAATAATCAGTGCCACTGAAAATAAAATAAATAGAACCCCCAATGATTTTAAAATAACACGATGATGAATCATTGAGCACCTTCAGTCGGCTCTGGCAGTGAATTGATCATTTCAATGGCTGCATAGGCAGGGGTTTCATAAGGGTGCGCAATCAATAAAGCGCGCTCTATCTCAGGCCAATTGTGCTTTAAACAGACCATTTCTACTCGCATTTCATCTAAAATAGTTAAAGCATTACATTCACCGAGTACAGGCTTGGCATGAGTGGTGGGTTTGAATTGGCCCTGCCCAACAACAGACCAACAACATTGCCGATACCCTCCAATCTCACCAGCTCCTGCTTCAAAACAAGCCTGTGCAACATCAGTCGCATGAGACATAGGCACTGTATAAATCAACATAAGCGCATTCGACATCAATCTTCCTCCTCGATTCTTAAAGTATCATACGATGCAAAAATTCGCATCGCAAATGAAACTCAACCCCTTGACCCTGGAGAATCTATTGCATGGATCAAACATTCGTCTTATAATTAAATCACGAAAATGACGCTAGGCTGTTACATGCACACGACCCAATGGAAACCTTATATTTTGTCTCTATTCATTGTGTTTTTAACGCTTTTTAATTGGGTGCATGTCCATGCTCATACCGATCATAAGACGTATCAAACCTATTGCCCTCAAACTGCAGAGCTCATCAAAAATCAAAACCATATTTGGGGCACACGTACAAAATGGCAGTCCTTTTCACCCTCATTTTCAAAACAATTAACCCAGTTTAAAGGTGCACAGTGGCGGGGCCAACATATAGGTAAGCTTTTATGCATTTACTCAGACAATACTTCTTATACGTTCCCTGTTTCACTGGCCGCTCCCTTTTTGTCACATAAACCTCAAGGAGAGCATTGGAAACGAAATGCAACAGACGCGACACTTTATAATTGTTTATCCAGCCGCATTCAAGATTGCCCTATCATGGCGATTCAAGAGCATGAGAATACTTTAAACTCTCCTGAGAAGGTAAAAGATTTTCTGGAGAGTATTAAAAATACACCTGAATCTTAAACACTGATCAAAGGTTTTAAGGATTATGTAGAGCCTCACTTATCAGACCATGTTGGCCTGATGGGCCCTTAATTTAAGTATCCCTTAATAAAAAGAAGCTATTATTGACATCAATAGCTGAATATCGACTATGCTTACTTATACTTATAATATTAAAAAGATACTTTTATGAAATTTATTCAATTCAGAGATCCATCAGAAATTCAGGCGGGGCAAGAGATCCTTTTCAGACAACCGTGCTATGGTCAGACCCAGAATCTACTGGATCAATTTAAAAATAACCAAGCTTATACTTATTATGGGCAGGAATGGAGATGGGGATCAAAGAAAGATCGAGCCCATCTATCGGGGGTTCGTCATAATGCTGATGTAAGTCAACGCCTAATAGCAACTTTAGATTATTCTCAAAATAATAATTTACATTCTCCAACAGGCCCTGATTTCAGACGTAACATGCCTCAATTTCTAATACCTCAATACAGAGCACGACCTGCCCCTCCCATTTCTACTCAAACAAGCACTCAATCCTATGTTGTCCATAATCGTGGTGCTGGAACATTACCGTTATCCGATCAGTATAATGATCAGAGCACATTGTATGTTGTATTGAATCTTGCCAATGCTTTCACTCCTGGTGGCAGCGCAGAAGTGCCTGATACCGGTGTTGCACAAGAAGAAAGCCTCATTCGCCACTCAAATGCATTACTTCATATGCCCATGGGAACCTATGGAGATCCTGGCCGAAGAAACCCCTTTGATCGTCAAGATCTATCCTCCCCGCTGGCTGAAGCAGGCGGAACTTACCGGCTCGATAATTTAAGCTTTATTGATAGCACAAGCAAAACACATACCTCTAACTGCTCTATGATTTTTGCAGCAGCGCCTGATTTAAGAAACAAAGTGGGCGGGCAAGCTCAAAAAGACAGTCTATGCACCCATCAAGGCTTTAATAATTTTACAGCTGCAGTGCTCAACAATATTCGCATGACTTTAGCGCATACAAAAGTATTAGCCAAAAGCAACACTGATCTAAATATTGAGTTGGATTTAGGCGCATTAGGCTGTGGGGTTTTTCAAAACCCAAGCTTATGGGTTTCTGCATTATATCGAATGGCCTTGGACGAATTTTTTGAGGAGAATGAAAGCTTAAAGGCTCAAATAAATGTCTCATTTTCAATCTTAGGCGACGATAATTTAGGGGAAACTTTTCGACGCATGATGAATGCTGATATCAACGAGGTTCAATCATACCTAACCTATGCATCAGATGATTGGCTCAATGCTTTAGATCAACTCAAAGGAGAAGGCGACTATCAGCCCAACCGAAACCATGCAGACCAACATCGAGCACAGGCACAAGCACTTGAATTAAAAGAACAAACCATCACACCTGAAATGCTTCGATACCGCAGTACTCAAAACATTAAAATCGATCTCAAAGCACCAAATACAGGCGTTCAACAAGTTCAAATTGTATCAACAGATTCAAGCCCTCTGAACTTTAAAAACATTGGGCTCTCAATTCTAGCGTTTGTCTGCTCAGCTCTATTATTCACTACACCCACATTAGATCTAACGGTCTTGATAGGTGCAAGCATCCTGGCTGTGTTGGGATTAGGGCTTTCAATATTCAGTGTTTACAAAGCTTTAAAGCCTTTCAATCCATGCACTCAATTCAGTGATTTAAATCAAATCGGAGGTCTTTGTTACCAGGGTACATCCTGCTATTTAGCTTTTCCTGATCTACACGATGAAGCCACTTTACAAGCTATATTCACCCCCCTAGGGCACCAAGCTTATTGTAATAGGTTCCGTAAACTGGTACAGCCTCTCTTAGAGAACAATCCAAGGATGACTGATACAATCAAGCGCGCTCTACAGGCTGCAGGCCATCCTCAACATCTTTATGAGCCGCTATTGACATCGATTCAGCATTCGCTCGACACACCTGACGATACCACTCTGATTGATATTAACAAACAACTACATTATGGCAGCACTGAGTATGAACAGCAGTTGATCGCTTCTACCAAAGATTTATATAACAACCCCAATCGCACTCCCCTTGAAGAAGAATACTTAAAACAACAACAGCGTTACTTTCAATACAGTGGATTGATTTCAGTACAGATAGAAGATCTGATTGCGATAGGCTTTTCTAATCCTCAAACACTTCAATTAATGGGATACTCTCAAAAAGCTATTTTAGAAGCTTATAGCGCTCATCCGGAACTACAAGAAAATCTCCCAAGGAGTACGCAACTACACCTTCAATTCAAAGCCAATACATCCTTCGATGATATCAATCAAAAATATTGTAATGCAGGATTTTTTTCAAGCAAGCCCTCTAATTTAATTGAGCTTTTTAAAGAAGACTGCCCTCCTCATCAGCAAATCAACCCTATGTATCATACAATCCAAGATCTAAGCGCCGTAACCCATAAAAGTTTAAACGAAATTGTATCCCAATTCAGTCAATCCAGCCAAGATCATCCTCAATTATGCGAACAACAATTGCTTTTTTTGTTAAAAATTCAAACCCCTATTCATCAGCTGGTGAATCGTCCAGGATTTAATGCTCAGGCCGTTAAACAAGCCCTTCTCAAAACAGAGCGCTATGGCATTCAAGTTGAGTTTCAGAATCATGATTTTGCCGTTTGTTTACAGATGGGACTTAAATCCAATGACATCAAAATGATTGCGAAGGATTCATTTAGCTCAGCTCTAACTGCGTACTTAAACTCCAAGGAAGATCCAACAAATTTAAATTCTGAAAGAATGAAGTACTGCGTTAATCAAGGGGTATGTTTTAAAGATATTTCAGAGGCCCTAACAGGACAAAATCCAAATCAATTACGTGATCAGTACTTTACTGCGCTCTCCACAATGGAACCTTCTCAATTCAAAGAAATTATGCTGCATTCTTCAGACACTGAAAAAACAGGTCAAACACAGTGTATAAATCCCACTGAGCATTTAAAGCGTGCACTTGAGTGCTATGTACAACCTAAAACCCTCTTGATTCTATTTGAAAATCTTCAACCTGCAAAATCTAGCGCAGAATTAGCTGATCAATTGTTTGAATTAATACCTCAGGTTCAATGGGAGGGGGATGATCATCCATCGAAGTTAGAAGCCTTGAAAAAGGTCATCTGTTTTGTGCTCGAGCACCGTCCAAACCCTACAGGATTATTTGAACAATCTCAGAGAGCCTATAACAATGACGAGATAGAAACCAGCATAGACTTTAAGCAATGGTTTGAAAGCTCATGTCATACAACAAAAGTAATACGCTTAAAACAAATAAAAGCAAATCAACAAGCATTCGAGAAGAATCAACAAGCACTCCATCAAAATCAACAAGCATTCGAGAAGAATCAACAAGCACTCGATCAGAATCAAGCTACTTTAAAACAACAAGTACACTCTTTTGATCGGCCGGAAACCAGCACTCAAACAACACAATTATGTTCACAACAAGCGAGATTACATCGAAAAGCTGCACAATATTTTGAAACTCAAGCATCATTAGCACTCCGTCAAGAATCATTAGCACTCCGTCAAGAATCATTAGAACTCCATCAAGGCCAACTAGAAAAAAGCATTAATAAAGCAAATGGATTTCCATTTAAATCTGAAGGATTCACACTCACCGATTTTAAAGAAGCTGATTATTCTGCTGACGAGTTAGGTCAAAAGCTTTCTGGATTTGGTTACGCTTTAGAGGATTTAATCGAAGCCCTTAGATCAGACCCAACCCCCTATTGGTTTGAAGTGGCAGTGACTGCAGGGATTTCTTTTGATTCATTAGACTTCATGGCAGGCAATGCAGAGGTTACCGCTGCATTCATTCAGCATCTTTCAAATTCAAACTTTCAGCACGTTAAGGCGCGATATTCCGAGGCTATTCATCAGAGTCTGAATGTTAAGCAGTCCATTTATAATGAATTAATCAACCACGGGATTTCTCTGAAGGTTTTGATACAAATGACTAATATTACATACGATGAGCTTAAGGAATACACAACACCTCAATTCTGGATATTTACAACAAGACAATTTTCTGATGAAGACATTCTTACAGCAATAACCTCTATCATGACCGATGAGTCATCGGTTTCAGCGGAATTTCTGGAAGAACTATCTGGTCGTGGATTTAATCACCTACCAGACATGAGCATTATTCCTGGATTTATCGATTTAGAAGCATCTACTCAAGCGCACAATCAAACCACTGCAGGCGCTGATTCATTAACAGGGGATATGGTACTTGACGACCCATCAGTTTTTCAAGCCGACTCAGCTCAGTCAACAGATAGCCTTCGACCCGTGACAGCTCAAGATGTGCGGCCCCATCCAGAATCAATGCCACCTCAAGATGAAGGTAGAGTGACTCAACCCGGGCCCGATAAAGATAAAATACAATCGAAATCCCCCTGAAGATCTTTGATTGATCCGGTGGCACCGTTGATCTATGTTGGGTATTCTATATTGATAAAACGCAGTCTAACTTATATAAATGGTTAACCTTCAATGCATCCAACACTGATATATAGACGTTTTAAGTCAACCATCGGTTACACACACAAGGTAGGACGCAGTCTATCTGGAATAGTTAATCCTTGAGTAGGCATCCCTTGCCCAGGGATTATTTTTAAATCACTCTGAGAGAGTTCAGACACATGAATTAACAAAGATTCTCTCACCCCTCTTGCCTCAAAATGACAATCATCAGGCGCTAAATAAGGCACGCAGATCACACACTGGAGGGTTTGATTGTCATGTAAGACCATCATTCCAATCTCACAAGATAAAGCACTGAAAACAGATTGAATACGCTGCATCTCAGATTCACTCAATGAAGCTGAGATGGGTCCTGAATTCGTATATTCGCTGGTATAATATGCATTTAAAACGCGTTGCACACATAACCAACGCCCTGACTGAGGCACCGATTCTTTCCAGTATTCAATCAAATGAGACAGCCCTGCCTGCCCAGCCTGTGCAGACAACTGCCACTTTTGATCAAAAGATTGGCTTGATGCCTGCATTGAGATATCTTGAGGCTCAATGAGGCAGGATAAACCTTGTGAGTGACATATATCGATCACATAAGGCCATTGAAGGTTAATTTCATGTAAGTCCAAGGGATTGATTAATCTAACCTTCAAATGAGGCAGCACAGCCCACAAACTGATCCAAGATTGTTTAAAATACTGCGTTTCTGAGATTGAACCCACTTCAAGGGAACAACACTGAGACCACGGCTGCGTATTTATGATTCCTTGACACAACGTGGGTTCATCTATATCTGGAAGCATTAAATGCCCTGACCATTGACCCTGTTCATCTAAATGAATCACCCATTGAGCATGCATCAATGCTACTGGGGTATAATGATGTATCTCAACCCCTAAATAATCAGCCTGCTGAATTAAAGCATGAGCCCAATCACTCAATTTCTCTGCAATCAGAAGAATCATCCTACAACACACCCCTTAAAGTAATGACATATTGCATCACTTAAAGCTCGGTCTTCTGAACGGCGCTCAAAGAAATCAAACCCTGGAGCAGTATTCACCTCTAAGATAAACCATTCTTTTGATGTATAAATTAAATCGATTCCACTGAGCATTAAGCCTAATCGTTGTGTTAATTCGCAACAAGCTAATTCAACCGTTGTCGGCAACTGATAGTCTTTAAAATGTGCTGTGTGATCATAACGATAATCAATAGAGGAGGATTTGATCGCCATGGCGTAACACTTTGATTGAAAAACATGCACCCTCACCTGCAAACCTTCAATGCGCCGTTGATATAAAACAGGCTCAGCCCCTTGATGATTCGGTTGAATCAGCTGTGTTAAATGGACAATAGAACGTATAGCGCTTGCAGATTTAAAAATCCAATCTCCGAGAGGGGGTTCAACTCCAACGGATAATTGACTCATTGGCCGTTGAAATATCGTGCCTGATAATTGGCTCAATTGTTTTAATTTAGAATAGTTACTCAAGCCTGATGCGGGTCGATTGATGACAGTTGTCACACGTTGATCTAAATAATATAATGCCATGCGTTGAGCCCATTCATAGGGCCCTTGCATTAAATCTAAACAACGATTATAAACTGCTGCAATGGATTCATGCGCAATAAACCAATCGAATTGTTTGTGCCGCCAGCCCTCAGGGTGACACATTAAACTAGACCCTAATTCACGCTGATCAAACCAAAGCACAGGCACATCTGAAGCCATTAAATGTGTCGCCAAATAACCCAAAACAGAATCTTCAAGCATGCCGATTAATACAACAACAGCATTTGGCTGAGTGATATGAAGATTTTCAGATAATAATTGATTCATATTTAAAATGCAGTAAACCTTGATTAAGATGATTTCAAAACACAACCACTTGAAGTCAATGAGTGCTCTGAAACTGACTGAACACCGCATCAGGAGATATAGGACCACACAATCAGATCTCAATAGATTTATAATGCAGCACTTGATCATCAAATGTTATGTTCTGACTCAAAGTCCATTGACAACAATGAGGCTGTCTTATGATTTAAAACAATGTATAAGTAGAGGATTCCATTGAAGGCCAGGCACATATATCGTCTTTCCCTTCTTTACCCTCTTTACCATCTTTTGATTTCAGTTGATGCTTATGGTATGTGACCAATTGTTGAATAGAATGATCCATCATAAAACTCCTCGGTTAAGATTTGTGAATGATACGCCCATTATAGACAGGCCCTGTACACTGAGCCTGATCATATAACCAGACTTCACCCGAGGATTGCTCAAATGTAATACCGCCTTTAATTTGAGCACTGTTCTTCAATATGACTTGATTAACACTCGATGCTCCAGATGATCGTACGGTGATAGATGGCGCTGTACTTCCTGACAACTCAATATGATTTGAGGCAATCACAATCGGTTGCTTAAAATGAACATGAGCTGCGGTCAAATCGCCCATGATATGAGCTGCACCTTCAACAGTTCCATGATTCAACCGGCACACCCCTTGTACGGTTAAGGTATTAAAATGAAAATCATGTGCTTCTAACATCCCTTGAATCGTTGTATCTGATTTAACTTGAGTGCCTTCAATAAAAGTATGCCCCATGCCTTGTATCTGTTCAGTCGTGCCTGCGTCACAACGCACATACCCTGCACCTTGACGACAGACTAAATGGTCCGCCATCGTGTTGTGCATGGAGATTAAACCCAAACCTAAACAAACAGTTTGCTTGATCCAGTTCATCATTGCTCCTTTCAATGCTCACTAACTCCTTCAGCATAGATGCTAAGATCATAGAAGAATACCGTATCAACAATATTCAATACGCTATAGAGACACAACCCTCTATTTTAGCTGTAATCGTCGACTCGCTTTACTCTGACGATTTCACAGACATTAAACCCACTTCAGCTAATGTCTCTTCAAATATATCTTGTAGCAGGGGTTTTTTCATCACAGCATCAAATAGTTCTGCACAGTCCAATGGTACATGTGCTGTTAGGGCTACAATTTTAGTTTTGGGCTGTAATAAATTAGACGTTGAATCACGCAGCTTTTGAGTGACTTCATCTCCTCGAATATCAGGCAAGCCTAAATCCATCAAGATCAAGTCATAATTTGAATCTTCTTTTAAACGATCTAGCGCAGCTTGCCCACATTCAGCAAGGTCAAATTCAAATCCTAAATCTTTCATTAACCAACAAGCAACTGTTTGTGCAACTGGGGTATCTTCAACAATAAGTATACGAAGCATTGGAATCCTTTCTTTAAAATAAATGATAGTGCTTTTTAAAGCTTATTGTAAAAAACATTCAAACTTTAGGCAACTTCATCCTGATCTTCTAGCATCAATAAACTGGCATTGCCCCCTATCGCTGCAGTATTCACACTGACAGTTTGCTCTTTACATAATCGCTGCAAATACCAAGGGCCACCCGCTTTGGGGCCTGTGCCCGACAAATGGTCTCCCCCAAATGGCTGAACACCCACAACAGCACCGACCATATTACGATTAACATAGATATTTCCTACATCGACGTGCTGTGCAATCATCTCTGAGAACCCTGTAATCCGTGAATGAACCCCTAGCGTCAAACCGAAACCAGTTGCATGCACCGCTTCTAAAACTTGATCAATATTAGATTTCTCATAACGAATCAAATGCAAAATAGGTCCGAATACCTCACCTTTTAAATCACTAAGCGATTTAATCTCATACAAATGAGGCGGGAAAAAACTTCCATTCAAATTGGCATTTATCTTACATCGAGCCAAACATTTTGCGCCGATAGAATCTAAATAATCTAAATGCCGCTTTAAATTTGAGCACGCCGCAGCATCAATCACTGGACCAATATCCGTTGCATGCTGCAAAGGATCCCCTAATCTTAAGACAGCCATTGCTCCAACCAACAACTCAATCACATGATCAGCTATCTCAGATTGAACATATAATACTCGGCATGCCGAACAACGCTGCCCCGCACTTTTAAATGCCGAAGCAATGACATCTGACACGACTTGTTCAGGGAGTGCTGTTGAATCAACAATCATGACATTTTGACCACCGGTTTCAGCTATAAACGGAACAATAGGCCCCGATCGTGCTGCTAAATTTTGAGCAATGATTTTTGCCGTTCGAGTTGAACCTGTGAGCATGACCCCATTGACTCGATCATCGGCCACCAAGGGTTCACCCACAACATCATGCCCGCCCGGCAATAACTGAACAACATCTTTTGGGATACCTGCCGCATGCAGAATTGACATCATTTCAGCAGCAATCAGTACTGTTTGTGAGGCCGGCTTGGCCAATACTGCATTACCTGCAACCAACGCTGCGGCCACTTGTCCTGTAAAAATAGCCAATGGAAAGTTCCAAGGGCTTAAACAGGCAATCACACCACGGCCTATTGGCTGCCAAGTATTTAATTCTCCCGTGGGCCCTTGACAGTGTTGTGGTTGTAAAGTCAGGCATGCTTGTTGAGCATAATACCTTAAGAAATCAATCGCTTCTCGCACTTCATCCAAGGCATCTTGCCAAGTTTTACCCGCTTCTCGAACACATAATCCCATCAAGACATGACGGTGTGCTTCTAATTGATCTGCCGCTCGAATGAGGCATTCTGAACGATGCTCAACTGAAGTTTGACGCCATGTCCGGTAAGCTGTTTGAGCAGACACCACAGCTGACTCAACATCTTCAGGGGTGCATCCCACCACTTGGCCCAACGGTTGGCTACGCTGGATCGGCCCCATCACCCTCTGAATCGGTGCAACTGCTGAAGTGGAACATAGTGCCTGATATTGATCTCTATGGACCTCATCCATTTTCAATGCCACTGATTTCAAAACCGCTGGGTTATTCAAATCTAATCCTCTTGAATTTTGACGGTCCGAATATAAAGCGTGTGCACTTAAAATCTTAGGATGCGGAATAGACTTCAATTGCCGAACCACTTGCAGAGGAGATTGAATCAACTGCTCAATTGGGCACTCTGGATTAACCAATTGATTCACAAATGAGCTATTTGCCCCATTTTCTAGCAATCGTCGTACCAAATAAGGCAATAACGTTTGATGTGATCCAACCGGTGCATAAATTCGACACAATACAGGCACATCTGATTTCACATGGTCATATAAAACTTGCCCCATACCATGCAAACACTGAAACTCAAACGGTTGACCTTGAGACAGCTTCAATATTGCTGCCACAGTATGGGCATTATGTGTTGCAAATTGTGGGAACACAGCCGATTTTGCATTGAATAATGCACGCACACAGGCTAAATAACTGACATCTGTTGAAGCTTTACGGGTAAATACTGAAAAATCAATGCCATACACTTGTGCTTCTTTAATTTCAGCATCCCAATAAGCTCCTTTCACTAAGCGAATCGGGATTTGTGTGTGATGTGCATTGGCCAGAGCGACACAACCTTCAATCACCGCTAAAGCTGACTTTTGATATGCTTGTACAGCTAAGCCTAAGCCCCCCCACTGAGCAACTGATGGGTGCTCAAATAATCGCTCTAATATTTCTAGTGACAGCACCAATCGATTCGCTTCTTCAGCATCTAACGTTAAGCTGATTCGTGATACTTGTGCTAATTCAATCAACGCCAGTAATTGATCAACAATGGCTGGGATACAGTCTTCACGCTGGCTCCATTCATAACGCGGATGTAAAGCAGATAATTTAATTGATACGCCGGGTCGTTCAAATAAAGGACGTGTATCATCAGGTTGATTGAATGCAATAATAGCATGTCGATAAGCCTGAAAATAACGCTCAGCATCAGCTTGAGTCATTGCTGCTTCACCTAGCATATCGTATGAATACGTATAAAAATCATCTGAGGTTTGATGAGCTCGCTGAATCGCTGCTTCAATGCTTTCCCCTAAAACAAAGTGCTCACCCAACTGAGCCATCACCGCTTTAACCGACTGACGTACCACTGGCGCAGTGAGTCGTTTAACCAGACCTTGAATCACACTTCGCCAACGACATTCGGTCTTAGGCACCATGATTTCAGCCCCTAAGACCAACCCCCAATGTGCAGCATGCGCAAACCAGCCTGATCGTTGTGATTGCGCCACGCCTGCCCCTGATGCAAATTGATCACTCAATAACGCATCGATACTAGCTTTATCTGGAACACGCAATAAAGCTTCAGCTAAACACATTAAACCAATACCTTCTTCACTGGATAAATCCATTTGAGTGAAAAATGCACGCATCCCACTGGCCTGGGCTTGTGCAGCACGCACAGATCGCACCCAAACAGATGCAGTGGATTCAATCTCTGCCTCTAAAGCTGAATCCATTGAGGCATATTCTAAACAGTTCTGGACTGCATGGGTTTCATCTGAGCGCAAAGTCTCTGCGACATGAGCCCATCGTGCTGAATATTCACCTGAATCAAAACGGGTAGAATGATGCATATCGTTCATCTCTCTATTTACTATCAAGCTTGATCATAGCATTGAACCTTTTCTCGCATCAAATCAAAAAAAACACCAAAAGAACTTAAAATTGAAAAAAAATAAATTTTATGCTATAATTTAAACAATAATTTAAAACAAAAGGACACTACAATGGCAGCTACTGACTCAATCCCCTATTCTCTTGATCATTTATTTACGCAACTTGGGCTTCAACCTCATGATCATTTATTGCGGACTCAGTTGGCTCAAATTGCTTCAGTGCTCGCTGCAATTAACGATCAGAAAACTATTGAAGCGATCCTACACAACCAGCAGACGAATCACCCTAACAATCCTGGGGTCACAGCATCGACACGTGGACTGTTCAAAGTAGATCCTAGCCAAACCGAACTTAAATCACCTTCTGAAGATACCCCAAAACTAGACGCATCATATCGCTTGGATCAAAAAACTCTTGTTCGACATGGTTTACCAGAGCAGGCTCCACCTGCTGAACAACCTATCAACAATAACTTTTCAGCGCTGGGTATTGAGGGATCTGTACTTGAAGCACTCCTGAAACTATACCCAACCCCAGAGACATGGCAACGTTTACAAGACAAAGAAGAAGAAGCTCAAGACTTAACCGAAAAGCTTAAAGCCAATGATCAGACTAAACCTCAAGCCCAATTAATGGGAGATATCACTCGCCTAGGCGCCCTGATCCCTGAGGATGGTAGCCCATCACCCTTGACTGTTAAACAAATGACTGATCTGTTAAATAGAAAAGACTTCTCGACGATAGCACGAACATTGAACTCTATCAGTCAGGAAGCCCCGCTAAAAAAAGATTCACATCAAAGCAGCACGACCCCTAGGCCCTCTCCGTTTTCGAAGCCAAGGGGTTGATTGTGATCTCAGTAGAAGTCTATTCTATGTGAATTAACATGCGCTGATCAGACAATGAATTGAGAAATATGTATAGACTGAACGCCCCTTGGCTTAAAACAACCCTTAAGGCCTTCATATTGAGTTTAATAGCTCTGATTGGATCCATGTCTGCACAAGCTGATGCAACACCTTATACCCTAAAGTTTCACAATCAAACCTCGAACCCAATTAAAGTCTCAAAAGATTTGGGGCCTGTTGCGTTCCCACCCACAGTGGTTCCAGCTCGTGAGAGCGCTTCAATCACTTTGAATGAGCTATTTCCACGTAGCAGCCTTCTTTTCGACAACACTTCCGCTCCCTATGATCAATGCAAAGTCTTGATCATTGTAAAAGGCCCTTTTGATATTCAAGCCGTTCGCTGTGTTCCAAGCCTATTCTGCACCTCACAGTGCACGGCACAATTCGATCGTCAACAAAAAACCATTAAAGTCTCTCTCTCTAAGGATCTCTAAAAGTTTTATACAGATCAAAGCATATATTTACAGTAACTAAACTGATTCATTTTGATGAATC
>PBNF01000023.1 GCA_002722995.1 Legionellales bacterium
CACTCGCCCCATCAGCACTCGCCCCATCAGCACTCGCCCCATCAGCACTCGCCCCATCAGCACTCGCCCCATCAGCACTAGGCCTAGCAGCACTAGGCCTAGCAGCCTGTTCAAGTAGACAACTAGCAGAGGGATCAATGGGCGGCGCAGAAAGTCCCATTCTCAAAGATAAAGGTCCCTGGGGTAGCATGAATGATGAAATATTTTTTTTTAAATGTTTTAATTCATCTGAATTTTGAATGCCAAGCAATTTTGTAGGGTTTTGAAATGCTTTAATTAGTTCGGGTGTTTTTATTTGAGTGTGACTGTCTGAGGCATCAGCTTGTACTTGAGATATTTCTTTTAATAATACTTGTGTTGCGACATGACTCGGGTGATGAACCATCATATGAATCAGCTGTAAAGTAGGTTGGTTCAATCTGTGGGTAGCTAATCGCTGAAGTTGGTCCCTGACACCTCCAAAATTTTCATCTGGATTTAATCCTAATAAGCGTAGGTATGCTGATTGTTGAGTATCTTGGATGATTGCATCAGCTAAATCGTCGAATGAGCATGCTGGCAATGAACTTGGATCATCAAAAGAGAGTGTTTGATTATCGTGTTTGAATTTTGCTGTAGTCATGACTATATCAATGAACCCATCCGGACAACGTGCTAATTGTTGAATAAATAGGCATTTTTGATCCATTGATGGGCTGTTATATTCATGATCAACAAATAAGGACTCAAAATGATTGATAATTTCTTCTTTATCGATACCCAAAGAATTTAAGAGGGTTTCTACATCTAAAAAATGACTCAATATAATGCTTTGACCCTTTTCGATCACTGCCTTCAAAGCGATTGATTCCATCAAATAAGTATGACTGTCCATATCAGGAGTGAGGCAGGCTACCATAGGGAGATGTTCCTGATCGAATGGAGATGTGTTTTCTGCTGTGTTATATTGATTTCTCAGCAATTGATCGATGCCTGAAGAGGTCTCTCTACTAGCACATGAGACTTCGATAAAATCTTTTTCTGTTTTGAGTTCCACTTTCTCTGGCGCTGGTTCTGGCGCTGGCGCTGGTTCTGGCGCTGGTTCTGGCGCTGGTTCTGGCGCTGGCTCTGTTAATGTGGGTGCTAAATATCCTTTTGATATCAATAGACCCATCAATTGATCCCGTGCCTCGGGATTATCAGGTATTAACTGGATTCTAATCGTGTGTTCGGGTTCTATGCGCTTGAGTACGAGATTATATGTTACAGGGAAAAATAAGGTTATCTCGTTTGTAGGATTCATGGTTGAAAAGTTTTGATGACTCTTCTGGTAGTGAGTACGAATGTGTTGAAAATCATGTAGTGTTAAGTCATGCGTTGCAATAGTTTGAAACGCTCCAGGATTAATTGCGTGAAGGTGCAATAAAGATTGAATATAAATGCATTTAGATTCGAAGGTTTCAATGTCAGGTAATTGCTTTGGATGTGATGAATAGGCTGTGAACTGTTCTTCTGTGAGTTCGATCTTTGCACATAATTCTGGATCGATTTCTTGCAATGTTTGCCAATTTTGAAAAGCAACGTGACTATTTGCCTCTTTGAAGGCTTGAAGATCTGTTGGCTTGAACTGATGGCCCTCTTTAAAATAAAAGTCATGCTCAATACTCTTAACAGGTCTAAATGATGTTAACTCAATTGTGATATTTGAATCTGAAGTGATGTTAAGTCCTAGTGATGACAGTGTACTAGTACTTTGAATCTCAGGGTTCCGATCTGAGCACGTCACCTCTACTAAACGATGAGCCTCATCAGTATTCATACAATGTGCATGACTGTTGAATTGATTGAATTGATCGAAGGTTTGTAATCCATGATGATTGAATAGTGTCAGGGGTTCAGCATTCATCTGGCTTTGATTTGAAATGATGCTTAAAATATTGTTCAAGAATACTGTATAAAATAATTCAGGATCTTGTTGTGAGAACGCATTGAATCGCTCAATGAGATTAGATTGAACCTTTAATTCCGAAAGCACTTCATTTTGATCGCGCTCTAAATGTTGATGAGGATCAAATGTTCCTTGAGAGTATTCTGATAAACGCTCTTGGGTTCTATATAATATTTTTTGAATAAATTCTTTATTTTGAGTTGTATGACAGTGATGAAGGATTTCTTGTAGTACCTGAGCACATTCAAGATGCTCAGTTGAGGGTCTGTATTGTACTTGATAAAGTACTGATTCAGACGAATAAACCATTGATGCTTCAAAAGCAGAGCGTGCTGCTTCACCTAAGCGTAATTGAGCAATTGATTTGTTTATGATTCCCCATCGATCTTGAGCATCTGATTGAACGTTCATTAATTCTGATTCGAATGTTTTGTGTCCTAAATAACCTTGATGAAAGAAGATAATCCCCAACATTGATCCGAGCGGAAAAGCTTGATCGAGTGGTTTTTGACCTTGATCTTCAGCTTGTGTGATGAGATTCATTACGATGCCTGTATAATCAGTTGCATCAGAAAATTCATATGTATTATTGGAGTTGTTATAATGCTGCCTCAGTGCAAAGGTGGTTGATTGATGTGACATTAAGGCCATTGTGAATAGTTTAGCATATCGATCTTTAATCATTGTCTCATCTGCTGTTGGGAAAGCAGCTACAATCTTAGTAACGTCTAATGCTTGCTTTCCAGAAAATTCTTTATTTTCTTTGATAGCCTTTAAGATCTCGGAACAAGCCTTAGCGGAGTATTGATGATCTCTACAAAAATCCTTCCATGCCTGCTCAATGCCCCAGTCTTTGTCTAAGAAAACAGTTTGAATGTTGGTGCTGCTCATTCTATTTAATAAGCTCTCATCGAAGCTTAAATTGACTGATGTTGGATTTGAAACAGGGCTTGCAGCTCTTCCGTCATTTCCTTGCATGAGTTAACCTTTATTATGATTCATTACTCACAAGTATAGTTAAATGTCATGCCAAAGTGCTGATTTATCAATTTTAAAATAGCACCTTCCAGTGATCTCACTGCCTGATGTGGTCAGGTGTGATGTTTTAAATCATTTTAAAAAGATCTGTTATCAAAGTAATTGAGTGAAGGTTTGGATCAAAAGGCAAGAAGTGCTTTTAAAGCTTGAAAACGAGGTATAGGCTCACCACATGACACCTTTTGTGATCACTTCATCTGTAGGCATCACTTTAGTCTTGTGACGCTTGGTATCGATCAGGTCGATCTGTATTGGATGCATCATAGTTCGGTCAAATATGACAGAAGAACGTTCAAGCAAATTGATGGAGTGCTTCCTGTGTGTTGGTGTGCTTGACATTCATCGTTAGAGCCCTTGTAGCGCCCAAAGTAATTGATCTTCTGAAATGATTTTCGAAGTGGTTTCAGCCCGTGCTTTAAACTCAATGCCTTGTTGCTCAAGGGTCCGAGGACTGATGACACAGCGAAAGGGTAGTCCCAAAAGGTCTGCATCGGCAAGTAAAGCCCCAGGTTGAGCCTGACGTAAATCTAAGAAAACGTCATATCCTGCATCAGAGAGTTGTGTGGCAATGCGTTGAGCAGTGTGTTCGACCTCAGGATTTTTGTGTGATTGAAAGCCTAAAATATGCACATCAAAGGGTGCTAAAGTGCGAGGCCAGCAAATGCCATATTCATCATGGTGTTGCTCAATGGTGGCTGCAACCAAGCGTGACACGCCTATGCCATAACAGCCCATCAAAAGCGGAGTTGCTTGGCCAGAGGCGTTTAAGACTGTGGCGCCTAATGGTTCACTGTAACAGGTCCCCAGTTGAAAAATATGTCCTACTTCAATGCCCCGTTCAATTTTTAAAGGGCCTTGTCCATCTGGGCTAGGATCACCCGATTGAACAGTGCGTAGGTTTGCGCAATCAACATACACTAGGTCACGATGCCAGTATAGGTGGTGAATCGTCTGATTGAGTTGAAGGGAGTAGTCAGTTAACGCGGCTGCAAAGGTATCGGCAATGATGGGGAGGGTGGATTGAATGGATTGTGTTTCAAGAGGAGCCAGTATCTCGTGTTGCGTGGATTCAGGCGCATGTTGTAGCGGGCTTTTAACTAAAGGATGTTTCTCTGATTGAATCACGTTTAAGGTATCTTCTGTGCGCAGCGCTAAACACACCCAGGGATGTTCTGTGCCCTTGACAACATACAGTTTGAGTGTATTTTGGGGCGCTTTTTCACGACTTGTCGTCCGCGCTGGAGCTGAATGTTCGGGAGGCGCTGCGGGGGTAGGTGGGCACGCATGGGCTTGTTCAATGTTGGCTGCATACTCACTGTGTTCACAATAGACAATAGCATCTTCTCCTGAATTTGAAATCACTTGGAATTCATGTGATTTTTTACCGCCAATGCTCCCTGAATCTGCTTCAACAACACGATATTTAAGGCCTAAATTAACCAGTATGGTTTGATAAGCTGTATGCATGGCCTCATAGGTTTGATTAAGACAGGCTTGATCTAAATGAAATGAATAGGCATCTTTCATCATGAATTCACGTGCACGCATGACACCAAAGCGTGGGCGAATTTCATCTCTAAATTTAGTTTGAATTTGATACACGCATACTGGGAGTTGTTTATAGCTGTTGAATTGAAATTTTGCCCAATGCGTTACAATTTCTTCATGTGTAGGCCCTAAACAAAAATCACGTGCATGGCGATCTTGGAATCTTAAGAGCTCAGGCCCATATGCCTGCCAGCGTTCAGTGGTTTGCCATAAAGCAGCAGGCTGAACCATTGGCATGAGCATCTCTTGTGCGATGGGTTCAAGGGTTTCACGTATTGTCTGCTCAATACGTCGCAGTACTCGTAGGCCAATGGGTAGCCAGGTATAAATACCAGAAGCGGAGGCGGTGATTAAGCCCGCTCTTAGCATCAGTTGATGGCTTGTTAAAGTGGCATCAGAGGGGGTTTCCTTCAGTGTGGTCCAACCGCATTGTTGAGGCGTTACAATCATGATGTTGTCCTAATCCATGTGTCTTGACCATATTAGCTTAAACTAATTTTAGAGGATAATCGAGCGCCTGATATGTCATGGGGTCTAGGAGAGGGGGGGGGGTAACCTTCTTGACTAGCTGCTTGTTTTTTTACAATAGGAGCAGATGGTTGGTTTATTTGAGGAGGATTGTTTGACCAACATGCGGGTAGAATATCGTTTGCAATGTAAATGATCAAAAGTAAGGTGACAGCCACAACGCTCGGTAATAAGCTATTCGAAAGATGTGTTAAAGATGAGATGGATGTGTGGGTATTGATAAGATCATGATATTGAAGGTAATACGTGATGATCCATGCGGTTGTTATATAGAGTAATCGTATGCCCCATTTGAAACAAAAGCGTTGCATGTTAGATGCTGTACGTTGAATGCCTATCATTGAAGCTTTTTGCTTTTGAGTCTCGTTGCGTGCTAGATGTCCGCGCATCGTACTTTGAATGACGATTGAAGCTTTTTGCTTTTGAGTCTCGTTGCGTGCTAGATGTCCGCGCATCGTACTTTGAATGACGATTGAAGCTCTTTGCTTTTGAAGCTCGTTGCGTGCTAGATGTCCGCGCATCGTACTTTGAATGACGATTGAAGCTCTTTGCTTTTGAAGCTCGTTGCGTGCTAGGTGTCCACGCATCGTACTTTGAATGACGATTATAGAATATCGAGTCTCGTAAGCCTGATGGAGCGGATGTATTTTTTGCAAAAGTGTACGGAAATTCCTTAGATCTTCCGTTTGATCTTCTGTTAGATCATCGATTTTCCTAATGATGAAGTTAGATAAACACTGCATTTTTTCTTTCTGAATAGGAGGTTCGAGGTATGAATTGCAGCATTCCTGGTCTGTCTGGGATAGTTGATTCAGTGGCAATGACCTAAGGTGTTGTAAGATATTAGAAGGTTCAGCCGCGGTAGACTCAAGGAAGGTTGTGAATTGATTCAATTGAGTGAGATCACGGGGGTGAAGGGCTTGTTTGCAATCAGCCGTCCATTGAGCATATCCAGGGTGTGTCAATAGCATCGAGGCAGCTTTTGTCATTCCTAACCGGTGTTCTTTAAGGTGTGTTTTTAGTAAGCTAAGGATGGTGCCTACTAATTCCAATGGTTGAGTACAGGGTTCAATACAGCGTTCATAATATTGCAGGCCTTCAGATCGATCTAAATCAGGTGGTTGCGCGGAAGGTGAATCAACGCTTAGGGCCTGACATAAATTGAGTGCGCTTTGTTGCATAGTGATCAGTCTGTTATTATCTTCTAACAACATGGGTGTATTCCTTTTGAATCAATTTATTTTAACACACATGATTCATGTTGTGACTATTTTTTTATCATGTTCATATAGTTTAAATCACATCAACCTTCAAATTAGTTGATTAGGTGTGTTGGATTAACCTTTATCACACCCCTAGAGGTTTAAAATTTTGGGGGGGATGCGGTTGAGAGATGAAGGTCGCATTCAAATTCGGTGAGGTCCTGTAAAAAATATACACGATGTAATGAGTGAGTATTAGCTGAGATCGCTTTGATTATTTTGATGTTTTGTAAGTCATGATGAATGCAGTATGCATGATATAAATCTTTTGAATGGAGTTGGGGTGATCCGACTGTCATGCAGCCTTAATTGATGTTTGAGCTGGCGTTGAGATGTGTGTCAAGTCGCTTTTATGGGTGATCGATTATTTTCGATATGTTCTAATCTGGTTTTCATTTAAATGATCTATTGATGAGCTTTTGTAATATTTGATGATAAATGCATCCATTAAAATATGCTTAACATGTGCTTAAATGATGTTGTTGATTGGTCTGATTTCTGGGATTTAAGGGGTATGATGAGGCTATTCTAGCCCCATCACACCTATGGTTAATGATGATCTTGGAGGCTCATTCAAAGGCCGCGATCCTAGAATGAGCTCGAGCATTCACACAACTAATGGTGATATTCTCAAAGGTGCTCCAATTATCATCTTGATCAATGGCGGCTCTGCATCAGCTTCAGAAATATTAGCCAGTGCATTAGCAGAACATAATTACGGTATGATCTTGTTGTGTCAATGATCTGCTCAATCTCGGTGAGCCAGATTGACCCCAAGTTTGAAGAGAGCCTGATGCTGTAGGGGAATCCTTACTACCCTGATTCAATGTTTCTTCCTGAGCAAAATTCGTCTGATCACTTGTAAAGTGTTTTACGGCATATTGAATCAATCGTCCTGTTTTGGTGAGCGCAAGTCCAGTCAAAGCCCCAAATAAAAGGCATATAACCCAAGGGTTTGTGATCCATAGACTCAGAGTCTGAATAACTGATTGGATGCCGTGGGCAATAGTGGCTGCACTATTTGAGCAAACATTAATGAGTGTAGATCCAATGTTAACCAGTCCACGCCATGTGAAGATTTGAGCTTGGAATAATAAGCCCGTGATCCCAAATATCATACCCATAATATTATTCACTGATCTCACATAGTCTTTGATGTGATCCTTCTTATTTTTAGCTGGTTTGATTTCTACATTTTCAAGAGGCATTTCGTGAGCTTGATTGGATCGAATCTTTTGATAAGACCATCGAATGCATCTAAAGACTTGTGTTAAGGTTAATCCTATCACGTAGCCTAATGCAAAACTGATTAAGTAAGGGCTGGTTAAGATTTGATTAATCTGACTAAAAATGCTGGTAATGGCTGTTTTAGACCATTGTGCTGCAGCTGAAAAGCCTTGGATCATGTGCTGCCAAATTGAAGCAATATCTTGAAGTGTAATGATTTCGGCTTTGAATAGGGCTGCGGTGAGGGCGCCTAAAGACATCATTGCGATTTCAATTTTCTGTAAGATTGAATCTTTGGCTGCCTTAGCAAAATCTTTCGCGACTACAAGACATTGATGTGCATAGTGAATTAACATGCCCCAAGCGTTTGATAATTTACTCTGTGCTGAGAGCAGCTTACTTTGAATCACTGTGATTACGGCCTGAATGCTCCAATGATGTTCAGAGTTGCTCGAATCATCATCTGACTCTAGCTCTAGCTCTGGCTCTGGTGCTGATTTTATTTCTGGTTCATGAGGTTGATGCGCTGAAGTCTGAGCATTGTGTGTGCTTTTATTATCTATTGTTGGGAGTCTCATTTTATTTATCTTATATTAAACAAAGATTTAGTGTATTTGTTTTGATCTTGATTGTAAAGTATTTTTTCGGGCTTTTTTGAAAATTTTCTTTTTAAATGAGTTCCCCTTGATTCATTTGATAAGACATCGTAAAATGCGCGCATGAGTGGAACGGATAAAGGTGTTGCATTGCCTTTGCTAATAGCAAATTGGAAAATGAACGGTGCGCAAGGCATGGCGCAGGCTTTGTTGTCTGAGATCAAAGCAATGCAAGTTGACGGTTTAGACTTTGTTGTAATGACTCCATTCCCTTATCTTGCGATGGCTCAAAATATTTTATCAGGCTCTCGAATTGCTTGGGGCGCGCAATCTGTTCATGATCAGTGCTCAGGCGCCTTTACAGGTGAAGTGTCAGCCTCAATGTTAAAAGACTTTAAATGTCAATATGTACTGGTTGGGCACTCAGAGCGTCGCGCACTGCGAGGCGAACAGGATACTCAAATTGCTTATCAAGCAATGCGTGTGATTGAAGCGGGCATGATGCCTGTGATCTGTGTCGGTGAAACTGGGCAAGCACGCGATTTGGGGCGCAGTGAAGTCATGATTCAAGATCAAGTTAAATCCGTGCTTGAAGTGTTTAAAACTGAAGGTTTGGGGGTCATTGAATGTGTTTGGGCTTACGAGCCTGTCTGGGCCATTGGTCAAGGTCTGGCTGCAACGCCGAATCAAGCATCACAAGGGTGTCAGGCAATTCGTCAAGCGCTTTCTGAGAGTGGGCTTGAATTTTCATCGAAATGTCGTATGATCTACGGAGGTAGTGTGAATGAAGCAAATATACAATCATTTGTTTCTGCTCCTTTTATTGATGGTGTTCTGATTGGAGGGGCTTCGCTAGATTCGAGGCAATTGAATAAAATGGTGAAAATGTGCATGGTTTGATTACGTTATTACACACATTAGTGTGCTTGATGCTGATTGGCTTGATTTTGGTTCAGCATGGAAAAGGAGCTGAAGCAGGTGCAGCGTTTGCTGGTGGGGCTTCAGGGACTGTGTTTGGAAGTCAAGGTTCTGCTAGTTTTTTAGTGAAGTTAACAACAGCCCTTGCCATTATTTTTTTTATGACATGTTTAGTATTGAGTGTTTTGCAACAGCCTGATACCGCAAGTGCTTTGATGTCAGGTCATGCTCAGTCAACCGCTCAACATAAACCTTAACCCTCATTGCCGAAGTGGTGGAATTGGTAGACACGCTGTCTTGAGGGGGCAGTGACCTCAGGGTCGTGCCGGTTCAAATCCGGCCTTCGGCAGATTAACGCTACAGGAGCTTACACTGAATGTATTTAGAAGCTTATGCGCCTATCTTAGTTTTTTTAATGATTGCTTTGGGCTTGGCGGTTGCTCCATTGGTTTTGAACCGATTGTTGGCCCCATATCGTCCAGATCCTCATAAAAATTCACCTTATGAATGTGGCTTTGATGCTTTTAGTGAAGCCCGCATGCCATTTGATATTAGATTTTATTTGGTTGCAATTTTGTTCATTATTTTTGATCTTGAAACCGCATTTTTGTTCCCCTGGGGGGTCAGCTTAAAGTCGATTGGTGGACTAGGTTTTGGTGCAATGATGTTGTTTTTGTTGATCTTAGTTGTTGGTTTTCTCTATGAGTGGAAGAAAGGAGCGCTGGAGTGGGAATAGACTATCTAAAGCAGCATGGTTTTATGCTGACCAGTGTGGAGGCGCTTGCTAATTGGGCGCGCAGTAGCTCAATGTGGCCCATGTCTTTCGGAACAGCCTGTTGCGCTGTTGAGATGATGCATGCAGGCTCTTCTCGATATGATTTAGACCAGTTTGGGGTATTGTTTAGGCCCTCACCGCGTCAATCAGATGTGATCATTGTTGCAGGTACAGTGTGTAATAAACTTGCGCCAGCTTTGCGTCGAGTTTATGACCAAATGCCTGAGCCACGCTGGGTGATATCCATGGGATCTTGTGCAAATGGTGGCGGTTATTATCATTATGCTTACTCTGTGTTAAGGGGTTGTGATCGAATTATTCCAGTTGATGTTTACGTTCCAGGGTGCCCGCCAACGGCTGAAGCTCTACTCTATGGGTTTTTGCAGCTTCAAAATAAAGTACGTTATCAACATGTGCTCAAGCGTGAGGCGCCACGCGGTAAGGATGTGCATGATGGCTGATGTTTTAAACGATTATGCTCAGCGCATTTATCAGGTGTGTCCTGATCTTAAAAAACCCACGATAGACAATGGAATATTAAATTTAAATGTTCCAGCTGATCAGTGGGTGGATGTTGCTCAAACACTTAAAACAGATTCAGGTTGTCCTTTTGAACAGCTGTCTGATTTATGTGTTGTGGATTACTTGACTTATGGTGCGGTTGAATGGGATACGCAAACCCGAACGGCTGAAGGATTCAGCCGAGCGGTCACGCCCTTAACGCGAGCGCAACAGATGCCTTCCCCCTCTACTTCACGGTTTCAAGTGGTGGTGCATTTGTTATCATTGAAACGTAATGTTCGATTGCGTGTTCATGTGGATGCATTGGGTGATGAACCACCTCAGGTGCCTTCTGTCACGTCTGTTTGGCCTGCTGCAAATTGGTACGAACGAGAAGCCTATGATTTGTTTGGTGTAGTGTTTGAAGGGCATCCGGATTTACGTCGGTTGTTAACAGACTATGGCTTCATTGGGCATCCTTTCCGAAAAGACTTTCCTTTGGTGGGCCATGTTGAGTTAACTTATGATGCCAGTCAAGGGCGTTGTGTATACCAACCTTGTGAATTAGATTTGCGTGTTACGGTGCCACGGGTCATTCGAAAACCGATCATGCCTATGGATACTGAGGAGTCTGATCATGGCTGAGATGAAAAATTACACGTTTAATTTTGGTCCTCAACATCCTGCCGCACATGGTGTATTGCGTTTGATTCTAGAAGTTGAGGGTGAAGTAGTTAAATCAGCTGATCCACATATTGGTTTATTACATCGTGCCACTGAAAAATTGGCAGAAACTAAACCTTATCTTAATAATGTTGGATACATGGATCGCCTTGATTATGTGTCTATGATGTGTAATGAACATGGTTATTGTCGAGCCATTGAGCAATTAGGTCATATTGAAGTTCCCAAGCGTGCCCAATATATACGTGTCATGTTTGATGAAATCACACGTATTTTAAATCATCTCATGTGCATTGGGGCGTCTGCTTTAGATTTAGGCGCAATGTCTGTCTTCTTGTATTGTTTTCGAGAACGTGAAGATTTAATTGATTGTTATGAAGCGGTCTCTGGTTCACGGATGCACGCGAAATATTATCGTCCAGGTGGTGTCGCGCGTGATTTACCAGAAGTCATGCCTATTTATAGAAAAGAAGAGATGCCCTCTGATCGTCGTCGAACCCGTTTTAATCATAATCGTCAAGGGAGTTTATTAGATTTTATTCAAGATTTTACAGAACGCTTCCCAGCATGTGTCGATGAATATGAAACGTTGTTAACTGATAACCGTATTTGGCGTCAACGTACTGTGAATGTTGGGGTGGTCGATGCTCAGCGAGCACTGGATTTAGGTTTTACAGGGCCTACTTTACGTGCATCAGGTGTATCTTGGGATTTAAGAAAAACTCAACCTTATGCGGTGTATGATGAGCTTGATTTTGAGGTGCCCATTGGTCGAGTGGGGGATTGTTATGACCGCTATTTGGTGCGTATTGAAGAAATGCGTCAATCCAACCGTATCATCCAGCAATGTGTTGACTGGCTGCGTCAAAACCCTGGCCCAATTTTGAGTGATGATGGGAAAATCATTAAGCCTAAACGGGCTGATATGAAATTAGATATGGAAGCCATGATTCATCATTTTAAACTATACACCGAAGGGTTTTGCTTGCCGGAGGGTGAGGCCTACGGTGCTGTGGAACATCCTAAAGGGGAGTTTGGGGTGTATTTGGTTTCCGATGGAGCGAATAAACCATATCGAGTGAAGGTGCGTGCAGCAGGGTTTCCCCATTTGGCCGCGATGGGTGAGATGTGTGAAGGGCATATGTTGTCTGATGTGGTTGCAATTTTATCGTCTATTGACATTGTATTTGGGGAGATCGATCGCTGATGGCTCAATTATCAGATCAAACGTGTAAAATTATTGACGCATGGCGTGCTAAATTCCCCAAGGATCAATCACGCTCAGCTGTTTTAATGGCCCTAAGAACTGTACAGGATGAGTTAGGTCACCTTTCAGATGAATCATTGCATGCTGTGGCAGATTATTTAGACATGCCTGTAGCACAAGTATCCGAGGTGGTTAGTTTTTATTCAATGTATCGAAGAACACCTCAAGGAAAACACACTTTGGCTATATGCAACAGTTTATCTTGTCATTTATGTCAGGCTCAATCCTTACTGGATCATTTAAAAACGCGCTTGGGCATTGAGCCAGGCCAAACAACAGCAGATGGTCAATTTACTTTAAAAGTCACAGAATGTCTTGCTGCTTGTGCAGGGGCGCCTGCTCTCTTGTTAGATGACCAACATTACCACGAATCCATGACCATTGAATCGCTCGATGCATTAATTGATACATTGAGCTCATCTCAGGGAGCGGACAATGATTGAACATTTAAACACAGTTTGTTATCGCTTTAAATCTGTTGAAAATAGTTGGACCCTCCCCGTTTACCTTGAGCATGGTGGCTATGCAGTTTGGAAAGAGATTGTAAAAACAGCACCAGATCCTAAAGATTTGATTGAAGTGATTAAGCGTTCAGGATTACGCGGCCGAGGAGGCGCTGGATTTCCAACAGGACTTAAGTGGAGCTTTATGGATCGTAATGCTCCAGGGCCTAAATACTTAATTTGTAATTCAGATGAAGGCGAGCCCGGTACTTTTAAAGATCGTCAAATTTTAACCACAAATCCTCATCAATTGATTGAAGGCATGTTGATTGCATCCTATGTCATGGGTTTAGATGTAGGCTATAATTTCTTAAGGGGTGAATTTGCTTTGCCTTTCCAACGTTGTGAATCGGCCTTGGCTGAAGCACGAGCTGCTGGTTTAGTGGGGGCTTCTATTTTAGGGTCAAAACTCAATATTGAAATCCATAATATATTGGGTGCAGGCAGCTATATTGTCGGCGAAGAAACCGCAATGATTGAAGCCCTTGAAGGCAAGCGTGCATACCCTCGTTACAAACCACCATTCCCGGCTGTTCATGGATTATATGGACAACCAACAACCGTGAATAACACTGAAACATTAGCATCTGTTCCAATGATTTTAGCACAAGGTGCTGATTGGTTCTCTGGATTAGGCACTGAAAAAAGTGGTGGGACTAAAATGTTTTCTGTGTCAGGGCACGTCAACAACCCAGGGGTTTTTGAAATCCCTTTGGGCACTTCATTTGAATCCTTGTTAGCATTAGCTGGAGGTTTACAAGAAGGACGATCTTGTTTAGTCGTCATTCCAGGTGGAACCTCAATGCGAGTGGTGCCAGGTGCGGAGATGCTCACGTCTGAAATGAGCTATGAAGGCATGGAAGCAGTGGGTTCAGCTATTGGCTCAGGTGGACTGATTGTCATGGATGACCGTACTGATATTGCACAAGCTTTAGCGGTGATGATGGAATTTTATCAACACGAGTCATGTGGACAATGTACCCCATGTCGTGAAGGCAGCGGATGGGTCAGTGCTTTGACAGCACGTTTAGCTCAAGGTTTAGGCAAACCGGGTGATATTGACCGATTATATGCTATTGCAAAGCAAATTGAAGGGCGTACAATTTGCGCTTTTGGAGAAGCGATTTCATGGCCTGTGACCAGCTTTATTCAACACTTTAGACCACAGCTTGAAGTGGGTATTGCTTCAAATGAGAGTTCGGAGAATTGCACATGAGTGCTGCAGTAAACATTAAAATTGATAATCAATCTATTCAATGTCAATCAGGTCAATCAATCATCGAAGTTGCGGATCAAGCAGGCATTTATATTCCGCGGTTTTGTTATCATCCCAAATTGAGTATCGCAGCCAATTGTAGAATGTGTTTAGTTGAGGTGCAGCAAGCACCTAAGCCATTACCCGCTTGTGCAACCCCTGTAAGTGAAGGCATGGTGGTTTACACGCGTTCTCGAAAAGCATTGCAAGCTCAGCAGGATATCATGTCATTTTTATTGATCAACCATCCACTAGATTGCCCAATTTGTGATCAAGGTGGTGAGTGTGACCTTCAAGATTTAGCCATGGCTTATGGTCGAAGTCGAGGTGAGTTTGAAGAGCATAAACGAGCGGTTGAAGATGAACATTTAGGGCCGCTGGTCAGTACAGAAATGACTCGATGCATTCACTGTACACGCTGTGTGCGTTTTGGTGAAGAAATTGCTGGCATGCCTGAATTAGGTGTAATGTCACGAGGGGGGCGTGCATATATTGGAACTTACTTAGGTAAAGGATTACATTCAGAATTATCTGGTAATGTGATTGATGTGTGTCCAGTGGGGGCTTTAACGGCTAAACCCAGTCGATTTAAAGGCCGTTCTTGGACATTTAAACAGCATGCCCAATTAGCAAGACATGACTGTGTCGGTTCCCATGTGTATTGCCATGTGCAAAGTCATTATACAGATGCAGCGCACACTGTTATGCGAGTATTACCCCGTGCACAAGAAGATCTCAATGAAGTATGGTTATCTGATCGAGATCGTTTTAGTTATGAAGCGCTCCAGCACCAACGATTGACCCAGCCTCAAATTAAAGAAGGAGGGCAATGGAAGGTTGTGCCTTGGAATGTAGCGTTGGATGTGATTACCGATCGATTGTCAGGCATTATTCAAACCGCAGGAGCTGATCAAATCGCAGGATGTATTGCTCCAAGTGCAACGGTTGAAGAAGGGTTCCTGTTTCAAGATTGGCTTAGATCTTTAGGGGTTCGTAATATCGATTGTCGTATGAGAGAAGCTGATGTGTCTCATGATTTAAATGTTGGATTAGGGCCTCGTTTAGCTTGTACTTTGCCTGAAATAGAAACACATGATCGTATCTTACTATTAGAGGCGTTTCCGAGACGGCATCAGCCAATGTTAAATCACCGTATTCGAAAAGCGGCACAATCAGGAGCAGCAGTGCTGTCATGGGGGTCTCGTTTACAAGATGCAAACTACACCATAGCATTTAATGAAACCCTGCCTATTTCAACATGGGCGGAACATATGGCCACCTTAGTTAAAGCCCTGCTTCAGCTCAAAGATGATCAGGTGTATCAAACCTTATCAGCCGCCTTAGAGCCGCTTGAGGTGACACCGACCATACAAACGCTAGCGACAACATTGCTCGATCATCAAACGCCGCCTATGATCCTCATCGGTGAAACAATGCTGCAGCATCCAGATGCAACTCAAATCATTGCTTGGGCTGAGTGTTTAGCTGGGTTGCTCTCAACACAGCTCAGTTGGGTCACTTCAGGGGCTAATACAGCGGGCTTATGGCTATCAGGATGTGTGCCTCATCGAGCACCAGGGGCGGTGCCATTGCCCAAAGAGGATATAGGTCTAGGCACTCTTGAGAGCTTTAAAGCACAACTTAAAGCGTATATTATTCATGATGTCATGCCTGATTTAGATGTAATGGGCTCACGTCAAGCCCTTGAAGCTTTGAATCAATCTGCTTTTAACGTATATGTTTCACCTTTTGAGTCATCTGCTGCTCGAGATTGGGCTGATGTGATCTTGCCTTGTGCAGCAGGGTATGAAACTTCCGGCACACTTGTTAATGCAACAGGAACCTGGCAAACAGTAGCCAGTGCGCTGGCTGCTCCAGGTGAAGCAAAGCCTGCTTGGAAAATTTATGCTGCGTTAGCGGCCTGGCATCACACTGAGACCCAGCTTAAATTTGATGAGGTCACTGCAGTTGCGCAAGCAGTTGAACATGCTGTTCAGTCGGCTAAAGCGCAAAACAAGCATGATCAGGCTGTATTAGTGCCCGAAGCCATTCAAGTGACCCCGCCAACCCTCTGGGGTGTCGCTTATTGGCATGATTTACGTGAAGATACTTTGGTTAGGGCTGCACCTGCCTTACAGTTACAAGCTGGAGAAGATGTTGCATATGCGCGTTGCAACACCTTGACAGCGACAACCTTTGCGTTGAATGAAACTACTTACGTGCAAGTTAAACAAGGTGAAGGTCAAGCTCGATTTAAGCTCAAAATAGATGAGAGTATTGCTAACCATACGGTTCAAATTCCCATGACAGAACCTGTTTCAGCATCACTGGGATTATGTACGGGTCCAATTGAAGTGGAGGCTTGCGCATGAATGAATTCATTACATCAATATGGCCTTTGATTTGGATGGTAATCAAAATTGTATGTATTGTTGGGCCTTTGCTTCTGGCTGTAGCGTACTTAACCTTTGCTGAACGTAAAGTCATTGGTTATATTCAACGTCGTTTGGGGCCAAATCGCGTTGGATTAGGAGGTCTACTACAACCGATTGCGGATGGAATGAAACTACTATTTAAAGAATGGATGATCCCTCATTGCTCCTCTAAATCTCTCTTCATTCTGGCTCCGGTATTATCACTTGTGCCGGCTTTAGTCATGTGGGCAGTTGTGCCTTTTACTGAGACATGGGTGTTATCTGAGATTGATGCAGGGGTGCTTTTTATTCTCAGTATGGCTTCATTAGGGGTATATGGTATTTTATTAGCCGGGTGGGCTTCAAACTCTAAATATGCATTTTTCGGTGCAATGCGAGCGTGCGCACAAATGATTTCTTATGAGATTGCCATGGGATTTGCTTTGATTGGGGTGTTGATGGTATCGGGATCATTAAACCTTAAAACGATTGTGATGCATCAAGCAGGGGGGGTAACTCATTGGTTTATATGGCCTTTGTTTCCTATGTTTGTAGTGTATTGGATCTCTGCTGTTGCTGAAACCAACCGTGCTCCCTTTGATGTGGCTGAGGGAGAAAGTGAGATTGTGGCTGGATTTCATGTTGAATATTCAGGGATGGGGTTTGCGCTATTTTTTCTAGCTGAATATGCAAATATGATCATTATTTCAGCACTGGCCACTATCATGTTTTTAGGCGGTTGGCGATCACCTTTTGAAGGGATTTCAGGGTTGCCAGCCTTGGCTTTACCCGGGTTTGTTTGGTTTATATTAAAAACCAGCTTGTTTTTATTTATTTATTTATGGTTTAGAGCCACTTTACCACGTTATCGTTATGATCAAATCATGCGGTTAGGCTGGAAAATCTTAATTCCCATTGCAATTGCTTGGATTGTTGTGGTGGGGCTAATGATTCAATTGAATTGGATAGAGGTGTTATAATGCCTTCGAAGGATCAAACATTAGAGCAAAAACTTAAGCAATGGTTTATGTGCTGGACATTAGCCGAACTCAGATCAGGGTTAAATTTAACATTGATGCAATTGGTTGCACCTAGCATTACGTTGAAATTTCCAAAGGAACAAACACCACGTTCTAGACGTTATCGTGGCGCATTGGCATTGCGACGGTACCCCAATGGTGAAGAGCGTTGTATTGCCTGTAAGCTCTGTGAAGCAGTATGTCCGGCTTTAGCGATCACCATTGAAGCTGCGCCGACACCTTCAGGTCAAAGACAAACCACACGTTTTGATATTGATGCCTTCAAATGTGTCCACTGTGGTTTATGTGAAGAAGCATGCCCTGTCGATTCAATCGTATTGACACGAGAAATTCATTATCACTTTGAACGTCGAGGCGATAATATTTTGACAAAAGATGTTTTGTTAGCCACAGGGGATCGCTATGAAGCCCAATTGGCACAAGATCGTAAAGATGAAGAAGATTATCGATAGGAGTGACTATGATTGAATGGGCGCAAGGTGTATTTGCATTTTTTTCAGGTGGTTTGATTCTATCAGCATTGGCTGTTGTGATCACACGCCGTCCAGTACTGAGTGTATTGGCCTTGGTAGGGGCATTCTTTTGTGCAGCTGCACTTTGGATCATGCAAGGTGCTGAATTTTTAGGTTTAGCTTTGATTTTTGTGTATGTAGGTGCTGTTATGACATTATTTTTATTTATTGTCATGATGCTCAATCAAGAATCATTAAAAGCCGAACGATTAAGGCGCTACGCTGTGCCTTTTGCATTTATCTGTGGCGCTTTTTTACTTTTCTTGCTCTGGTATCACGCATGGCCTCATGTCGTAGGTCATACCATTTCAAAGGTGGCTCACTCTAACACACAGGCCCTTGGTCATCTATTATATACGCAGTATATTTTTGAGTTTGAATTAGCAGCTTTTATTTTACTGGTTGGAATGATTGCGGCGATTGCCTTAACATTTAGAGGGCAGCGTGCGGGCAATAAAGCGGTCAGTGTTGAGTCACAGTTAAAAGTGACTTCAAAAGATCGTTTGAGATGGGCTACATTTAAGGAATCTTCATGAATGTTTTTTTAACCCCAATGCTAATAATCTCCAGCATTGTCTTTGTTATTGGTTTAGTCGGATTGGTGATTAACCGTAAAAATTTAATTGTATTATTGATGTGTATTGAATTGATGCTATTAGCGGCCAATAGTAATTTTGTAGCCTACGCACGTGCTTATGATCATTTGTCAGGGGAAATCATGGTCTTTTTTGTATTAGCCATTGCAGCGGCAGAATCTGCAATTGGTTTATCTATTTTAGTGGCTTTATTCCGGCATTATCAAACCATTGATGCACGGTGTATGAATGAGTTAAAAGGATAGTATCATGACTGACCAAACATTAATCATGCTGGCCATGCTTGCAATGTTATCACCTTTATTTGCCGGCACATTCGCGGGGATAGGGCAAACCTATTTAGGTCGAGTTGGAGCGCATCGCTTAACGATTTTAGGCGTCACCTTCTCTTTCTTAATCGCATGTTGTTTAGCCAGTCACTTTATTGTATCGAACCATGCAACCCTCGATGTCACCTTGTATCATTGGGTGACCATCGGGGCTTTGAAGTTTCAAATTGGGATATGGTTAGATGCACTGACAGTCATCATGATGTTAGTCGTGACAGGTGTTTCATTATTAGTTCATATTTATTCAATGGGCTATATGGCAGAAGATGAAGGCTATGCTCGATTTTTCAGTTACATGTCATTGTTTACTTTTGCCATGTTAACCTTGGTGTTGGCGAATAATGGGTTGCAATTATTTTTTGGATGGGAAGGGGTGGGTGTTGTATCGTACCTATTGATTAGCTTTTGGTATCATAAGCCCAGCGCGGCTAAAGGCGGCTTTAAAGCTTTTGTGGTTAATCGTGTTGGAGATTTTGGATTTCTGTTGGGGCTAGGGGCCTGTTTAGGGTTGTGTGGTAGTTTGGATTACGCAACTTGGTTTAAAGTGGCTTCAATGCCTATACAATCCACTGTGACATTACCTTTTTTCGGTCATATCTCATCAATTCATATGATTTGCTTATTATTATTTGTCGGAGCTATGGGGAAATCAGCACAAGTCCCGTTACATGTCTGGTTGCCTGAATCAATGGAGGGCCCAACACCCATTTCAGCACTCATTCATGCTGCGACCATGGTGACGGCTGGTGTGTATATGGTCAGCCGATTGTCACCCTTATTTGAATGCTCGAGTGTGGCTTTGAGTGTCATGATGGTCATTGGTGCAACAGGCGCTTTATTTTTAGGTCTGGTCGGTATTGTACAGCACGATATTAAACGTGTGGTGGCGTATTCAACGTTATCTCAGTTAGGTTATATGGTGGCTGCAACAGGCGCTTCAGCCTATAGTGCTGCAATCTTTCATTTAGTGACACATGCTTGTTTTAAGGCCTTGCTATTTTTAGCAGCTGGATCTGTCATTATGGCCATGCACCATGAACAGGATATGAGAAATATGGGGGGGTTAAAACGTTATTTGCCCGTTACTTATATGACCTTCTTAATCGGTAGTATTTCATTGGCAGCGTTCCCCCCGTTCGCAGGATTCTTTTCAAAAGATAGTATTATTGAAGCAGTTCAGTATTCAAAATTACCTGGATCTGGATACGCCAGTATATGTTTAACATTAGGGGCTTTTGTGACAGCATTGTATAGCTTTAGAGCTTTATTTCTCACATTCCATGGACGTGCCCCTGTCATGAAATCTGCACCTCATGAACCTGTTTATGCGGTACTGATCCCATTGTTGGTGCTTAGCATTCCTTCTGTGATCATTGGTTGGACATTGGTTGATACTTTCTTTTCAACACCAGGCTATTTAAGTCTGGGATTATCTCAAAGTGTACGTGCAATGGGGGTTTTAAATCACTTGCATTCAGAGACACACTCCGTGTGGTCTATGATAGGACATGCCTTAACACATTGGCCATTTATCTTGTCTACATTGGGCGCATTGTTTGCATGGTATGCTTATAGTTATGCTCCACATATTCCAGCTTATTGCGCTCGAAAAGGTTATGCTTTTTATCAAATTTTGGTGGATCAATATGGTATTGACCGTTTTTATCAATGGTTATTCGTTGATCGTGTTCAGGCCTTGAGTCAGTACTTATCAGAAACAGTAGATCGCAGCTGGATTGATCGGCGTATGGTGTTAGGTGTAGCGAATACTGTTAGAAAATTAGGTGCATTGTTTCGACTGACACAAACTGGGTTTGTATTTCATTATACCGCTTACATGGGAATCGGTATTGTGATTTGCGTGGCGTATGCTGTGTTATCAATTGCTTAAACGAAAGAGAGGTTGACTGATGATCCCATATTTAAGTCTATTGACTGGATTGCCCATATTGGGAGCCGTATTGGCACTTGGATGTCAAGATCGAGAGGCGTGGGCATTACGCATTGCGGCTGGGGTTACATTGATCAGTCTTGTACTCTGTATCCCAATGGTTCAGGGATTTGATTTTTCATCGAGTGCATTTCAGTTCAAGGAGCTGCATGAATGGATTCCTGCTTGGAACGCCAAGTATGCAATGGGAGTGGATGGTATCACTCTGCCTTTAATTGTATTGACGGTCGTGACGCATGCTGTCATTATTCTGACTGCCCGCACTCTAGTGAAGGCTCAATTTTCTAAATATTTAGCAGTTTTTTTAGCATTGCAGGGTGTGACCATTGGAGTGTTTTCAGCCTTAGATACGCTCTTGTTTTATTGTTTTTGGGAAGGCATGCTCATTCCAATGTACCTATGTATTGGTATTTGGGGAGGAGAATCTAGAACACAAGCCAGTATTAAGTTCTTTTTATATACATTCATTGGGTCAGCTTTTCTATTATTATCGTTGGTGTATATCGGACTCCAAGCGGGTGGTTTTTCATGGGCCGCTGCCGTTAAACAGCCATTATCATTAATGGCTCAGAAATGGTTATTTTTGGGATGTTTATTTGCTTTTGCTGTAAAGGTTCCTATGTGGCCTGTACACACTTGGTTGCCTGATGCACACACTGAAGCCCCTGCAGCAGGATCCGTTATTTTAGCTGCATTGATGCTGAAAGTTGGAGCGTATGGTTTTTTTAGATTTTGTTTGCCTATTTTGCCAGATGCCAGCCGTTTTTTTGCCACTCCGATGTTGGTACTATCGCTGATTGCCATTGTGTATATTGGGTTGGTTGCCTTATCTCAAAAAGATATGAAACGATTGATCGCTTACTCATCAGTGGCGCATATGGGGTTTGTAACCTTGGGGTGTTTTGGGGTCTATTTAATCACATTTAATAGTGGTGAAATGTTTGCACAAATGGCGATGGAGGGGGCCTTAATGCAAATGGTTGCACATGCGTTTGGTTCAGGCGCTATGTTCTTGGCATTTGGTCTATTATATATGCAATATCATACTCGATTGATCGAGCGGTTTGGGGGGTTGGCGAAAGTCATGCCTGTTTTTTCAGCCTGTTTTATGGTGTTTGCTTTAACCAATGTAGGGTTGCCTGGCACTGCTGGGTTTGTGGGGGAATTCATGGTGATCTTGGGTTTATTTCAAGGTCATGCCGGTGTAGCGGCATTGGCTGCTTTAACCTTGATCATCAGTGCGGCGTATACTTTGTGGATGTTTAGACGTGTTTTTTACGGACCCATTCAGCATACAGCTGTAACGGCTTTACAAGATGTCAATGGCCTTTCACTTGGTGTGTTAATTTTTTTAGTGCTCATGATTTTTGCTTTGGGGCTGTTTCCAGAAATGGTATTAGGGCCTGCACATGCTTCCAGTGCTCAATTGGTACAGATGGCCTTAAAGAGTAAGCTTATTTAATGATAAAGTATAGGAGTTATGATGTTCGCTGATTGGATTGATCTCACAATTGTACCAGAAATTTCACTGGCATTAGGACTGGTGAGTGTTGTCTTATTTGGAGCATTTTCAGCTTCAATCTCAAGGGCTTATTTTATGGCAATCATTGTTGTGTTGACTCTGCTAGGATTACTTGCGTGGGTGCCTACACATACCACAACAGTCATGCAATCACATTGGGTCTTTGATCAGTTAGCCTATGTTTTAAAAACAGCAGCTGCTTTGAGTGTTGTGTGTGTTTTAATCTACAGCCAGCGATCTATGGAATCAGATCAGTACCTACAGGGCGAATATTTGATTTTAATGTTAGCCGCTTTGTTAGGGAGCTGTGTCGTGATGTCTTCCATGCATGTGCTCACTTTATTTGTAGGGTTTGAGCTCATGTCTTTACCTTTGTATGCTTTAGTCGCAATTCGCTCTAAGGCCAAAGATGAGCAAGCGACAAAAGCAACAGAAGCCGCTACTAAATACTTCATTACAGGCGCATTGGCATCAGCGTGTTTCTTGTACGGGTTGTCCTTAATATTTGGAGCAACAGGGCATATGCAATTGATGGATATTACACATGCATTGGCACAGCTTCCAGCTGCCCAGTATCATGGCGCTATTTTAGGTTTGGTGTTAGTGATTGTAGCATTGGCCTTTAAATTAGGTTTAGCACCTTTTCATATCTGGGTTCCTGATGTATATGAGGGGGCACCTTTATCCGTTACATTATTAATTGCGACCTTACCTAAGCTGGCACTGGTCGCGTTATGTATTCGATTATTTGGAACGGTACTGACCCCATTATCAAGTGTTTGGCAGCCTATTTTAATTGGGCTAGGTGTTGCTTCAATGATATTGGGTAATGGTATTGCGCTGTGTCAAACACATGTTCGTCGATTATTGGGGTATTCTGCTATTGGTCATATGGGAATTTTAATTTTAGCATTTGTTTTAGCTCAACAGCATGGATTATCGATTGCATTGTTTTATAGCTTAACGTATGCGTTAACAACGGCGTTAGTCTTTGGAGGTTTACTTCAATTAAGGGTGCATGGAGCCCATTGTGAACATATTGAATCACTGTCTGGGTTGAATGAACGCTACCCTGGATCTGCTGTCCTTTTGTTAATTGGTATTTTTTCTTTAGCAGGAGTCCCTCCCATTGTTGGTTTTATGGCTAAATTCTCTTTGATTCAAGGATTGCTTCAAGCGCATCATACAACTTTGGCATTGACTGTGGTATTGATGGCTTGTGTGGGCTGTTTCTACTACATTCGATTGATTAAAGTTATGTACTTTGATGCCCCTCAAGAAGAGCAATTGATTCACTGGAGTGGACGATCAGGTGATTGGGCTTTACGTATCCATGGAGTGGTTGTATTGGTATTAGGTTTAATGCCTGCTGTATTGATGAGCTGGAGTCAAACAGCCATTCAGCACGCAATATAATGAAATCAATGCAATTGTTCTGTATGACACCAGATTAAAAATGCCCTGTTTTGAGTGAATGGTTTGATTATATTTAGAAACATCTAAGAAGGCATGATGTGTTGCGACGTGGATGTTTCTAATCCGAATATATCGGGCAGTTCCACTAGGCACCTGTGTTGAAATTAAAAACACGGATTCATTTAATAAGATAGAGTGTGTCATTAAAGTTGAAGTACAACAATAAATTGAGACGCTTAAATGAGGCCACTTTATTTAACAAGAAACTCGACTCTACGATTTTAAAAATAATTTCACCCAAAACCGATGCACTTTAAAGAAGGTTTTTAGATTATTGTTATTTTTCTGATTCAGATCCATAACCCCTGTTCGGATTAAGGGCGATGAAACCAAGGAGGTATCACAGATGATTTATCATCCTTATTCAGCGCCTATAGTTATCCTGAGACTGCTGATCAGCCGCTATCCTGAGGGTTGTGAGTAGCCTGAGTAGTGTCAGCTTCTAAGTTATTTTGAGTTGACTGAGGAGGAGTAACAACAGCAGACTCTAAAATGTTGTCAGCTTGGTGAGCTGAATCAAATGGTCTACCTTGATGATCCCATGACATTTGTTCAAAAAGCATTCCAAATCCTTCATAAAATAACATAGACAGTAAGTAGAATATAATAGGAACTGCAGCGAATCCTACCCAAGTGGCTGCTGTCATGCCAATTTTTGCAGCAATGATTCCCATGGGGTTACTCATGGCATCATTGAGCATGATGGTTGTGGCGGCAGCACATAAAAGCGTAAACAAAAAGCGAAGGGTTTGAGCGGGTCTTTCAGGTGTTTGATCTAATTTAGAAGTGTTTTTGAACAATTTGATAGGAGTTCTAAAAATAGGGTATAACACTGATTCAAATAAAAAATCGTTCAAAAATTGAACAATTAAAGACTGTTTATGATTTTTAGGTGTGAGTTGAGCTAATGAAAACTTTAGAAAGAAAGCGGTTGAAGCAAAGACAGTTAGAAAAAAAGCACAATAACCTAAAATACTAGATAAAAGAGATGTTGCAGGAACCCATGAAGTGGGCAATACTTGATATAGTGCCAATTTTTCAACTAAGAAGGCCGCTGCCTGGTAATTGAATGTGGCCAGCGCAATACCTGTTGCAATTGAAAAAAGTACCGTGAGTTTTTGAGCAATCCAACGATCCAAGGTGATCTCTGCCGCTGGATCCGCAACACTCCAAAAACTACGAATGCCGAGCTTAATATTGCCCTCTAAGGCTTTAGCTGTTAATGCGGCTGCTGCAAAAAAACCAACCGAAAAAGCCCAGCAGAGTAAAACAATTTTAAGGCCTAAAGGTAGCGTGGTTAAATGCAATAGGGGAAATGTAGTTGCAATACCAATCAATCCAAATACATTGCCTGTTGAGTTTGCAATGAGGGCATTCAAGAATCCAACACATTTTGCAAAGGATACACCCAGCTTAACCCACCATCTTTGATCGGAATCAGATTGTTCGTTGTACTTTGTGATGTGTTTTTCTAGATGTTGTGTTAGACCTGTTGAAGACGCTGTTATCTCTATTTTGTGCCCTACAAATAGGCTCTGAATCAATTGAGGCATTGCCTCTTGCTGTTCTTGAGTCAGACCCTCCAAGTCATAATGCTTGAGTCTATCTTCGATATGCGCCTCAAATTCAGCATTCTTACAGAGGCTGTCGTGGAAGCTGTCGGGAGTCTTTTTAAAGTTTAGTGCAATTTCCTTTGCAACCCACAGACAAGTATTAATTTGCCTATCAGTCCCTTGGATATTAGTCTCTTGAATATGAGTCGCATCTTTTTCTATCCGTATTGCTGCCCATAAAATTTGCTCACGACCACTATCATCAGTGCTAGTTTTGTCTAATAAATGCTGAAGTTTTCGGTGAGTGCGTTCTAATTGAGCATGTTCTTTAGAGAGGAATTGATCTTCCCACCAACGCAACATACCTTTCTCACCACGAGTATACAGCTGATACCAAGCCAATGAAGCCAGTACAAATAAAACCAAAGTGACGGATATTCCAAGCCCTGGAGCGACTGAGAATCCAAGCTTTTCATCTAAAAATATTGAAACAGGGTGAACAAACGCACCTGCCGTGAAAGCTGAAACTGATGCGCCAGAGAGCTGCATCACCACAAGGCCAATTGTTTTAAGGTATTGATTTGCTGTCTCTGGTTTGAGTTGAGAGTAATATCTCAAAAAGAACGTTAAGCAAACACTTAATCCAATGAATGTTAAAGGCATCCAAATAGGTTGTATGCTTAAAGGCACTGTTAAGAGATGAGGCGTTAAGAGGATGAGACCTATACCTGCAGTGATGACAATTAAGCTGGCTAACAACCCTTTAAAAATTTGACTGATGCTAGAGGAAGATTTCGATTTAACTAAAGTATCCCGCGCTTTTTGAATACTGAAGGCTTGATCGCTTGCCTTGTAGGGCGCGAACGATTCTGTTTCTGTTTTCACTTTAAGACTCCACGTTCATAAGTTTTTAAAACAATTTAATATTTGATCTTAGCATGTGTTTTTATTAAATACCATGCTCGAAGTAAGATTTTAACACGCAAAATTATTTCCTTGATTTGAAGCGTCAGTGCAACTTAAATCGATTCAATTGATCTAAACATGGGAGGGATCTATTGATTAAAAATATTCTGTATGGATATAGGTTTTTCTGATTCGTATCAATATTTTTTTTACGATAGTTGACGCCAGAAATTATTTATTTGTTATTTTATAATAATCCATTGATATGTTTAGATTGTTCAATCCTGACGGTAGGGTTATTCTTTATTTTAGAAACAGAGTACTGCACGATGGTCATAATCTATTATGTTAAGTGATTAAATCAGACAGTTTTTGTGATGAACTCAGTGGATGAAATCATGCTTGAGAAGATATTCATGTGTTTACTGGTTCCAATGTGACCGCAGTGTTAGGTCAATTAACCTTTATGATAGATTTTGATCAAATCAATGCAGTGCCGTTCAGCTGTTAAAAACTTGAAGCGCTTTAAATATCAGAGCATAAGGTTCTTGTTTAGGCAAGTATGCAGACTCAATCGTATTGAGATATTTTAAATGTTAAATGCTGAATTTTTTCAATCAACACAAATGTCTAAGGCATTGTGCGCCACTTATCTTGAGTGAACTTTCAGATAAATGTGATCATGGACTAGGAGTTGAGTGAGTTTTTTCATGCGATCGATCCACTGGAAAGAGATGAATCGTTTGAGGGGGTAAGGGAGGGTTTTGATCTGTGGATATTACTTCAGTTTTTGAACTTTTAGATGAATTTGAAACCGCGCTCCCAAACGGCCTAAATCCTCGATCAAACAGAATGCACATAAAATAAAAACTGATCAAAAAAGCTAGATCTCCTGAAAGAGTTGCTGTTTGGGGGCCCAAAAGTGAAGCAATTAATCCCGAAGGCGAAGCTGTGGCATCCAAAAACACCCAAGCAGTTGTACCTGAGCACAATAGTGTTGCAACATGACGTGTTTTTTGAGGTTTAAAAAGGTTTTTGATGTGATCTATTGTAAGTGAATTAAGCTGTGTGTTTGTTGACTCAGGGGCAATGGGTAAATGAGTCTTCGAGGCAGATGATAACGATTTAAAACATAGTGTCGTAACAGCACAAGCCGTAAATATAAATGCAATGCTCCCTAATATGTGTGAATAAAAAGACAATTGAGCAATGCGTGAAGCTGATAGAATTTGATAGGCTACCAGCTGTTGGCAGAGCAATGCAGCGGCCTGATAATTAAATAAACCGACAATGAGCCCCATTAAACTACACAAGGTGAGCATGCCAATATTTTTATAATGGATTGGGAAACGGCCTTCTCCTTTAACATAACGAAATAAAGCTCGAGTGCTGTGTTTAATCATATACCGCAAGGTGTAACCGCTTAAAGCAATAGCGGAAAAAAATCCGACGGTAAACGCCCAAGTGATCAAAGCATATTTTAAAAAGAGCGGTAAGTAATTGAGTTTTAACATTGGGAATGTTAATGCAATCCCGAGCAAACCAAACATATTAGCAATGGCATTGGTGGAAAGGGCATTGAGCCAACCAATGTGTTGGGTGAATCGAGTCATGCGGTTGATTATCGGTGTTTCACGACATTGTTCTGAGTATTTAATTAAATGTTTTTTGAGTAAATGAATGATGACTGGATCTAATGACTCATCTTGAGGTGGTGTCAATGTGATGGTGCGGTTTTCTTGAAGTGTTTTGGATAATTTGACGGCTGGTTGTTGTAAAACAATGTTACCCCCCTGGTCGTAGTATAACTTGGGATGACGATCATTGTTGAGTGCAGATTCTTTTGCAACCCACATTAAATTCATTGAGTCTAGTAGACTGAAGTGTGAAGTTTCTGCTGTTCCTATGCTTCTTTTTTTCGCTGTGAGGGTAGTCTGCTTATCCTCTATTCTAAAATGGATAACGAATGTTGATTGATCTGGGTGTGGTTCGAGAAGGGTGCGGTGTTTGTTTCGAGTGCGATCAAACTGGTTATGAGGCTGTGTGTCAAATTGCTGCCGCCACCAAGCCAGCATGCCATGATTCCCATGTGTATAGAGATGATACCATGCGCAAGAGGCTAGAATGAATACAGCTGCGGTGATTAATATTGAGGGCGCTGTTGGAAGATGGAGCTGATGGATCAATAGTGTTGAGAGTGGACGTACAAATCCACCAGCTGTGAAAGCAGCTACAGATAGCCCTGAGAGGCACATGAGGCCTTGACCCAAACGATAAATGAGTGCCATGCTGGCCTGGGGTTTTATGGAGTATAAGCGGTAACACAAGCCTAACAAAACTAAGCCAATTAAATGTGTGAGGATCGATTGTGTTAAGATAAAGCTGATGGGTTGTATGGATGGATGATGCATTAAATGCCAGGTATTCACTAAGCAAGCGGTATTGATGATGAGGGTGATCAATAATAAGATTCTCTTGCAGATCGAAGGTGTCATGATAGATTTGACATACCGAGGTATTGGATACGATCTAGAGGGTATTAAAAAATTTAAAGAAGGCATATCTCGCGCTCCAAATTGTGATGCCTTAAAATAAATGCGTTTCAGATCATGATTCGATTCGCAGCGAGCGATGTTTCAAACAATGTCTGACACAATGAAAGTGTATGATCATCTACGTGAGTTGAGTTTAATTTGAGTTTGAATCTTGTGCAAGGTTTTAGAGTTGATTTGACAACTGGGTATGAAAGATGTTATTGTTTAAGATACATATGGCAAGGATGCGGTATGTTAAGGCTGGAATGCCTTACTCATTCATTAGGTCAAGGAGCCGACCATGCGTTTATCTCATTTAAATTATACAACCACTGCTGTCCCTTCAAATCAAAAGAGCCTTCTGGGTTCAGAGCTGCTCGATTCACGATTGAAAGAAACAATTGCCTCGATTCAAGCAGAAGACCTTTATCGATCGGATATGATTGAACAGTATACGCGTAATGCTTCAGAAACGCATGCTCAATTATCTGCTTCGGTGCGCAATGAAGCGGGCAGTTCTTTTCGTTATGGTCAACGTCCGAAAGGTGAAGATCCTTGGTTAGAAGCAGATGAGGCAGCACAAGAATCGATTGAAACCACTCGTAAAGCGTATGAACAAAAAACTGAAACCCCTGAATGTCACCCTCAAGCTGAGCGACAATCTCAATATGCTGTACAAATAACGGGTGCATCTATCCAGGTCCATGATGTTTCGACCGCTGATTTAATCACCCAAATGAATCAGTTTCATCGACTCTTTAATGTGCTGATGGATACCTTTAAAGACAGGCTGGGTCAACAAGGTCTAGATTTGAATGGTTTAAAGCTGACAAGCCCTCAAATGCGTCTGTTCCCAAGCTTATTGATGCATTTAAAGCATCTGAACGTTGATCAGATTGAATCTACGTTATTTCAAGCAAACTCTAATGTTGTGAAGAAAAATCTCACAAATGAGTTCGAACACTTATTGTCTGCTTTTGTAGGTTTATCACCTTCTCCTGCACGTCGATTTAAACAGTTAGAGTTATTGATGGAGTTTGCTAAGCTACTGAGCATGCAAGAAACGCCTGATACTCTTGAAGCGGTATCGATCGCATCTTACACATATACTCAAATGCTGGGTGCTCAAAATAATATAACAAAGTGGATTTTAAGAATGGAAAATCCAGATGAGTTTGCATTTATGAAGCATTACTCTGAATTATGGCTCCGTAGCAATCAGTTAATCTGTTCACATACGCATCAGGGAATCACACCTATAGTCTCTACCCGTCTTAATATACCCTCTAAGATCAATGAAGCAGATACCCCCATTCCGCCTTGTTCAGAGGATCGATTTGTTAAGCCCAGCCGTACCACTGCAGCTGCAGCTTAAATCATTGATCAATGTCAATTTCAATATGACATGAGTTATATTAAGTGGATCACTTTATTCGCTGGATGCTCAAAACCCTCTGTAATTGGGTTGGGTATTCAGCGATACAGTGGACCGCATTTTAAGTCTAAAACAGCTTGATAGGACTCAAAGCAGTACTCGCTTTGAGTCTATACTTGCTGGGTCTATAAAGTCTATGCTATGTTTTTGATTTAAAAGATAAGGTCAATGTGTGTGGTATCCTTTTAACTTAATGCTTCCTCCGCTTCGATGCTCAGGTTTGAGGGGAATGGCCTGGGTCATGGTGATGATAGTCGCTGACCAATATACTAAATATTGGGTGATGTCACAGTTACCTTTAGGACATGTTTACCCTGTGTTTGAAGGGTTAAACTGGGTGCATGCTCATAATAGAGGCATTGCCTTAAGTTTATTTTCTGATGCATCTCAGGGTTGGTTAAACCTATTGACGGCATTGTCTTGTGCTGTGATCATTGCCTTAAGCTTGGCGCTGCGGTGCCTTCGGGCGACACAATATAGGTTATGTGCTGTAATCGTTTTATTATTGGGTGGAGCCATAGGTAACTTGATCGATCGTATTCGATGGGGCTATGTGATTGATTGGATTGATGTCTATTGGCGTCATTGGCATTTCCCTGCTTTTAATCTAGCCGATGCTGCGATTACACTGGGAGCATTGATTGTCCTATGTCTGCCGCATCAAGATTTAGCGTTGTGGATGAAGGCTTCACAAAATAAATGAAGGTTGTGAAAGCAACCTAAATATTAGAAGGTATCACTGAAATTAAAACCAATATTTTTGCATGAAGAGCAGGAGGCTCTGATCTTTTGATGTGTGTTGATCTGATGATGGAATTGAATCACAGTTATTGGGAGTTATTGGAACAGTTATTCCGTTCGGATCATCAAGTAATTGAGATGGAGCAGAGCTTATACACGATGAAACCCTAAATTTTTCGATGAAGATTTTTAAATTGATCAGGGCTTTTAGGATTAATATGCAGATATTGAATAAACCAAGATCACATCATCCTCAGTTTTGAAATCTTGGTTATCTTGATGTTGTGATTCTCTTGAAATGATTTCATCGCATGAATGATAGACGAACTGAATCATATGAGTTAATGGGCTGTTCAACCGCCGCTCATCTGCGGTCTGGGTGTTATTGAAGCACTTTGTGTTCGATTCTCTGCGCTTGACTCGGTTGTCTCAGATCGCTCAAGTGTTTGAGTATGATTAACATTTTCTTGAGTGGTGATAAGCTGTTCTTGAGTTGTTTGAATCGTTTCTTCAGCACCCTCAAGCGCCTTGTCAACTTCCTTGCATAGAAGGTCATTATCCATGTCATCTTCATCGGCATTGTGTTCAACTTTTTGAGGTTGAGGACTAGGTCTAGGTGCTTCTGTTTGTTGAATGTTTTTAGCTTCAGCTTCTTCTTCTATTTCAGATGCTATCTCAGCTGCTTCATCAGCTTTTTCACTCTTTTGGGTTTCATCCTCTTGATCTGGGCGCTCTTGTTGATCGTCTTGATAGCGTTGATACACATTCATTAAAGCCATTAAAAACATAAATAAACTGAATGCATCAAGAATTGGATCAAGATCCATTCGATCTTCTTTTTTTATTGTGTTTTGATCATTGTTTAGAGCTTCTTTTGTGGCTGCATTGTCTTGATCTGAAAGAATGTTATTAGGTTCTGGAGCTTCTTTTGTGGTCGCATTGTGTTGATTTGAAGGGGGAGTGTCAGGGCGTGTTTGCATGTCATTTGTTTGATCTTGAGGTGTTTTATCAGAGACCTCTATGTTTGACAGTGTCTTATCGATTTCTGCTTGTAAAGGATTTGGATTGTTTGGAGCAGTTGACATCTGAGATTCCTTTGAAATGTTGTAAGTAGTATAGTCAATATTCAATTGATCATGTCGAATCAATATCGAGTCATTAAATCTATATTACATGGATTAAATTAACCCAGGCTTAAGAGTGCAAGTTTACTTAAAGGATGTCAAATCAATGTTACGAGCTAAGTGAGCTGAAAGTGCTAAATATTCCCTAGGGTCTTGAGTATTGAATGCACCATCAAGCCAACGTTTTTGAAGCTTAAGCAGTCCTTCTGGATGATCTAAAGGCGTTTCGACACGCGCAGGGGCTGTTGTATCTAAGAGTAGCTCTGCTTGGTGTAAGGCCCAAATATGACATTGAATCACTAATAACTGATTGGCCGCCTTAAATTGAATTAAATGTTCGGGCTTGATTTGATGACCTGTCATTAAATTTAACCAGTGTTGATGCAGTGATCTAGGTAAATATTGAGCAATCATTGCAATATCAATGTAAGGGTGCCCTAAGCCAGATTCAGACCAATCGATTAGCTTTAACTGACCATCAGTGCATTGGATGACATTGGCTGGATTAGGGTCCATATGGCAGGGTTGAAGCTGAGGATGTTCATCAAGATGTTGTTGATGATGGTGTGCATAAGCCAGTAATTGATCAGCAGGTTGACACAACTGATCTGGATGCTTGAGTTGGCTGAGTAAATGTTGAATTCTTGACTGAAGATTGGGCACGGGCCTGAGTGCATGTTGAGCGCTGGCATGCCAGATATGAAGTTGATGTGCTAAAGCAATCATCTGGCTAGGGGTGTGGAGTATTTCGAGGGTGAGGGGTGTGCCATCTAAACATTCGATTAACATAAGGTGATCTTCTGCATCGTGATACAAGACAGAGGGACCAATGTCCATGTCACCGGCACGTTGAGTGCACACACGTTCTTGTTGACGTAAAGTGTGAGTTCTCTGAGGATCAATCCATCGAGCAATGACTTCGAATCGATCATTGACACGAGTTTTAAAAGCATGCGTGTGTGCAGTGCCTCCAGTGCAGGGGATCCAGTCTTCAATGCTATAGTCGCCGTATGTTACGTAGAGTGCTTCATGAAGGAGGGCTTGTTGGTGATGATTAAAGAGTTGAACGTCCATTGAAAATATCAAAATAGCCAAAATTAAATCCACAGTTTAATCAGCTCTTTGATGAAAGGCAAACGCTTGTGTGTTTTCATGGTCTTTTTTTTAGAGCCATGTACAATAATGGATTCAGGAAGTGCTTTGAGGCAAGTCATCATGTGGTTGATGGATTCTCACCAAGTTAAACAGTTGATTCAATCTGTTGGGCTCAATGTATTGATCCAGCAGGTTGTAGATCGTCTAAAGTTTGATTTTCAGCGTTGGTCATCATTTCAAAAAAGTGCTCGACATGCTATTTATCACCCTAAAGGGGTTTTAGAGTTAATGCCCTGTGCAGATGATACGCTTTATAGCTTTAAATACGTCAATGGTCATCCTGAGAATACCCATTCAGGTCAATTATGTGTCGCTGCAACAGGACTTTTGGCGAATCAAGTCGATGGTTATCCACTTTTATTATGCGATATGACTTGGCTGACAGCAGTTCGAACAGCTGCAATGGCTGCTTGGGTCATTGAATGGGCAGCGCCCGAACATCATCAAGGACGCTTAGGCGTGATTGGAACAGGTGCTCAAGCCGCTTTTGTCGTTGAGGCTGTCAAAACCTTATGGCCATTGAAAGTATGCTATTACATGGATATTGATCGACAAGCTATGGATCAGTTTGAGGCTCATGTGAGCACAATGGGCGTGCAATCAGTGCGTTGTGAGACAGCAGCTCAAGTGTGTCAATCGGTTGACGTCATTGTGACGCTGACTGCTGCGAAAAAGCATGCTTCAATCATCCAGTGTTGTGATTTAAAACCGGGTCAATTGATCTGTGCATTGGGGGGAGATTGCCCAGGAAAGACAGAATTATCAGCTGAAGTCATTTCAAAAAGTCGTGTGCTGGTTGAATATGAGCCGCAAACACGGATTGAAGGCGAATTGCAAAACTGTCCACAACATCACGATGTTTTTGCATTGCATGAGGTGATCCAATCATCAATCCCGGTGCGTGAGCACCCTGATGATTGGGTGGTGTTTGATTCGGTGGGGTTTGCCATTGAGGATTTTTCAATGTTGGTGGTGTTGTACACATTGATTCAATCTTATCCGGAGTCTGCAACAGTTTTGGATTGGGTGCCATCTGTTCAAGATCCAAAAGATTTATATGGCGCACTCATGGTAGGTTCATGAAGCGCGTTAAAGGCCTGTTGCTCAGTACTATAGCGTTCACGCTATTGGGTGTTCAAGCGCAACCTTTAGAAATCGGCCTAAATCAAATTGTGAAATCCCTTTCACCTAATACAAATATCTCTGTTATGGTGTATGACCTTCACACGCAACGTCCGATCTATCAATATCATCCTCATCAGCGCTTAACGGCGGCCAGTACGATGAAATTATGGACCAGTGTGGCATCGCTATTAGCCTTAACCCCTGAATTTGAATTAAAGACTGAGTTATGGATGTCAGGCTCAATGAAGCATCATACTTGGTATGGAGATGTTTGGTTGGTTTTTGAGGGCGATCCAAGTTTTTCAACTCAAGCCCTTAAGCACTTGCTGAAACAGTTGCATCAGAAAGGTATTGATCGAATTCAAGGGCGATGGTATGTGGTGGCAGCGCCTTTGGCCAATGATCAATATGGCCCTGGTTGGATGTGGGATGAGTTACCTGCCTGTTATGCAGCACCCTTGAGTCGATTGATGTTAGATGAAAATTGCTTCAAAGTGCATATTTTACCCCCTCGCATAGGTCATCGTCCACGCCTTGAGCCTTCAGCGCCGTCTTTCATTCAGTGGCAAAATCGATTGGTGCGGAGGCCGCAATGCAGTGCATCCGATCTGCCTTTTCAAGTAAAACCTAAAGGCTTTAAACGTTACGAATGGTCAGGGTGTATCGCTTCGAATCAGGCCAACCTATCGATTGCCATTCCTGAGCCTTTTGATTGGGTATCCTACCAGATTCTAAAACAGTTGAAAATACTTAAAATTCAAGGTGTTCATCGCATTCATTTAAGACAGCATCGTCCCTCTTTGATATCACTCAATCGTGTTGCTGTCCATCACTCATCATTAAAGACTTGGTTAAAGCCGATGCTTACAGACTCTAATAATGTGTATGCCAGTCAGCTATTTTTGCACATGGGTTTTCAGCGTTGGAGAAATAAAAATACTTGGGCGCGTTCTGCAAAAACTGTTCAGTCTATCTTGAAGTCCCACCAAATTGATGCGCCTAAGATGATTGATGGTTCAGGATTATCAAGGCTAAATCATGCATCAGCTTCAGATTTATTTAAGTTATTATATCGAGTGATTAATGTTCCAGAGTGGTCAAGTCAGATGATCCCTGCGTTGGCTCAACTCGGTCGTTCAGGGACATTATCCGCTTATCGAGTTAATGTTCCAGATGGAGTTGAAGTCTTAGGGAAAACAGGCAGTATGCAAGGTGTTTCAAATATTGCTGGAATGATATATGCTGATCATTCAGCTCGATACCTATATGCTATTTTGCTAGAAGGTGGGCTCAGCCAACATGAACATCAAAAGCGAATTCATGCGATTGAGCATTTTTTAGATCATTTGATTCAATCTTTGAGTTTTTAATCTTACAATGATCACACATTAAGAGTTAATGTTGATTTAATATATATGCTATAGACTATTAAAATAAATATGAACTTAATTGGTGTTCATAATGTTAACAATAATAAAAGAAAGTCTAAAAATTGCAGGGCGTGTCCTGTTGAGTGTTGTGCTGATGACATTGATTTTAAGCTTCAGCGCCAGTGTGCTTGCCGCCGTTTTCGGCGCTATTTTAATGGTATCTACTGTATTATCTGGGTTGCTATTGAACTTAAGCTCACAAGGTGCTTTGTATTGGTTTCAGAATCCAATGGCGCTGTTACATGCTCCAGAATACTGTATTCCAATTTCATTCATCATGCTCATTGGGTGTGCATGTGCTTTTCGGTGTTTAAGACAATGTGCCCCTTCAATCTGGGATTGTTTTACCCAACCTTGTCTAGCCTTTTCAATAGATCCTTTGTTGCAAGAGATCTCATCTCCTTTCAATGAAAGAAGCACTCAGAATGTTCATGTTGTTCGTCCGTTTTGTGATAAAGACATATTTGTGATAAATACATCGATAAGAATGAAAGAATTGATAAGGTCTTAAATCCTAATGATTTCAAATGAACTTTAGGTTCTATGTGTTAAAGATGAATGAGCACATGAGTAGATTTGTTGCATTTTGAGTGGTTAAATAGGGGGACTTTATCAACCGTTGCAATGTGGGTGGACTAAAATTTTCGTTACGAGTGATGTTGAGTGAAGCTTTAATGTGTTGATTAAACCTTCTATCCATATTAAAGCCTGCTGATAGCGCGTAATATTATTTGAGACTGAGTGGAGGGGGCTTTTCAAAAATATAGAGTGCTTGAGGGGTGTTCTGATGTTTTTTTATTTCAAGTCCATGAATTATAAAAGTATTTTTAAAATTTAAGGTTTCCTTAAGGTGATCTGTTTAAAATAATAGTTATATATCTTCTTAAGTTTTATGAACATCGATTCAAGCCATGTTGCCCCCCCAACATGGCTTTCTTTTTTTAAAGCCTCTATACTTTAAATCTATGGATAGTCTTCATTGATATCCTGTCATCAGTAGGGAGCACAGGGCCATGATTAAAAGTTCTTTTTTAACGGTTCATATTGATCCAGTGCCTTCAGATTGGATGCAGTGGTTAAGCGACATCCTGTCGAAACGTCCTCAAGAAGATATTTCATCTGTCATTCAAGCCATGGATTACCTCATAGGCCTTGATCCATCCATTCAAACGGTCTGCAAGTTATCTGTTCAATCCCATGCGCATGCGCTCATACGGCTTGGAATTGATTGTGATGTTGATGCAATGACCTTGGCTGCGGTGATCTTATACCCGGTGTATGAACAAGGTATTTTGACAGATGATGTATTAAATGAATTGATGCCACTTTCAGTCATTCATCTCTTGAAAGGCGCTGTTCGGATGAATGTATTAGAGTCGAGTTGGAGTGGTTCTGCTAAGCATTGTCCTACTTCGATTGACCTTGACGCAATGCGACGTATGTTGTTGTCAATGGTCAATGATGTCCGAATGGTGGTGGTCCGATTATTGGTGCAATTGTGTGTGTTGTATCATTTTAAAATTTTAGATGAGCATGAGCAAATGAACGTGGCATCTTGTGCTCGTTATTTATACGCACCTTTAGCCAATCGGCTCGGGATGAAGCCTTTAAAATGGCAATTAGAAGATTTTGCGTTTCATGTTTTAGAGCCTGAAGCTTACCGTCAGATTTCAAATTCAGTTAACACTCGACGCGATGCGCGTCAAGCTTGTTTAGATTCAACACTTGAAGCCATGCGAGGTTGTCTTCATCAAGTTGTGCGGCCCATTGAGATCAGTGGGCGGGTTAAGCATTTTTATAGTATTTATAAAAAGATGAACCAAAAATCACTCCGTTTTGATCAGCTTTCAGATACTTTGGCGATCAGAGTGATTGTTGAAGATGTTGAGGCCTGTTATGCCGTACTGAGCCAGATTCAATCTCATTTTGAAATGCTTGACACCGAGTTTGATGATTATATTGCAGCACCTAAATCAAATGGTTATCAATCGATTCATGCTGCAATGCGTGTGGAGGGTGATGGGGTTGTTGAGGTTCAAATTCGAACACAGGCGATGCATCACTTTGCTGAACGTGGCGTTGCTTCGCATTGGCTGTATAAAGAGCAAGGAAGCGGTTCATTCAATGACAAAGTCAATTGGTTAAACCAATTGATGGATTGGCATGCAGAATGCGCTCATCAAAACAATTTCATTCAATGTTTTCAAGATCGCGTGTTCGTGTTTACGCCACAAGGCGATGTCAAAGATTTGAGTTTAGGTGCTACGGTTCTTGATTTTGCCTATCATATTCATACCGAAGTTGGGCATCGATGTCGTGGGGCTAAAGTCAATGGTAAAATGGTCTCCTTGAGTACAGCATTGAATAATGGTGATCGAGTTCAGATTATTACGGCTAAAATGGCTGAACCTAGTCGAGATTGGTTGAGCGCTAAACCCGCTGTATTGGTAACAGCTCAGGCTCGCAGTAAAGTGACGCAGTGGTTTCGGCGTCAAGATCATGAAGCTTTATGGGCTCAAGCTCAAGTGATTTTATCGCGTGTCACCCCTACGAAGTTGACTTCAAGTGAATTATTACAATTGGCTAAATCATTTGGTCAGCGTGATGTGGATGCATTGATGATCGCTTTGGCACGTGGAGAAATCACACCCACTGCTTTGATGCGTCGTTTAGAAGCTGAGCGTGCTCCCGCTCAAAACCAGGACTCAGCGCAAACACGTCCAAAGGCAATGGCATCAAAGTCATTGAGTCATCAAGACCCACGCATATGTGTAGAAGGTTTAAGTGGGATGTTGGTTCATTTGGCTCAATGTTGTTATCCTCTGCCAGGAGAGCGTATCATGGGGCGTGTCAGTCGGCGTCGTGGTGTCATAGTGCATGCTTTGAATTGTCAACGTATTCAAGCGAGTGGGTGTGATGCGGATCGAGACTTATGTGTTGAATGGGAAGCAGAGGCACACCACATTAAATACCTTGCTGTGATCGGTGTTGAAGTATCTTTATTGGATACAGCCACTCAAAGTATCCAAGCTTGGTTATCTGTCAATCAGATCACTTGGAGTCAATGGCATCGTTTTGAGGCCAGTCATACATTAAGAATCATGCTGCATATTCAGTCTGTGGGCCAATTAAATGAATGCCTTCGTAAATTAAGTGCATGTAAAGGGGTGATCAAGGCTTATCGATGGACTCAAGGGGGTTCTGATTAATGTGCCAAGGGCGTTAACATAATCACCTGTAGGCTGAAAGCCATCTTATCATGGTCTAATGGATTGATTGTTATGATTTGACGGGTTGACGTTTTTGAGCGACAGGTGAATCGCTGATCTGTGCATCATGAGATTAGATTGAATCCCTTGATGATTGATTGTCCTTATTTTGACTCGTTTGAACTGACTTATAGGATGTGTTATTTCAATGGTCAGGATAGATTGGCTTTTAATGCTCATGATGGTTTTAATGATGAGTATAGATTGGATTGGCCTGAAGTTCTAATTGAAACAAGATCAGATTGAGTGCGTGATCTTAGCAGGAATCAATAGAGGGCTTATATGAGTGGTGTTTTGAAATGTACACTTAATATGAGCGCATATGAGAGATATCTACTTGATTTCAAATTCAATTCAAGTGATTTGATTTTGATGTGGCATCCGGCATTACACTGATTCATGTTCAAGAATTGGGTGGGTATCTGGCTTGAAGATTGGGCACTGTCGCGGTGCAAGCGTGATGGGGAAATTTGGATAATCGGGCAATCCTTTATGATACGGAATAGAGGCTTCTCCTTCGATGAAGGGGGCCAAGTAGGCCTTGCATTCGGGTGTGATGTGAAAGCCATCTGATCGAATCCATTCGGGTGGGAGTGTACGTGTGGCATTGGCCACTTGATCAAGTGGAACATGTCCAATGCCCCATCGATAAGGTTGGCTTTGTTGTCGAGTGAGCGTCAGCATGACATCCTGTGTGCCCTTCATTAATTCATGAATAGCCGCTTGGCCCAGTGTGTAAGCTTGTTCAATATCACATTGAGAAGCCAGATGGCGTGCTGATCGTTGTAAGTAATCTGCACAGGCCCAATGGGTTTTGAAGGTGCACTGTGTTTGAACCAGGTGAGCAAGCTGTGGCGCTACCCCCCCTAACTGATTATGTCCAAACGCATCAGTTGTTTGTGTGACGTTCAGGTATCGGCCTTGCGTGTCTTGAATGCCTTCGGATGCGACAACAATACAAAATCCGTTTGTTGACACACAATGTTGAACCGCTTGAATGAAGGCTTGTGGTTTAAAAGGCACTTCGGGCAATAGGATCAGGTGGGGTGCTTGGTGTGCTTGACGCTGGGCCAATGCACTTGAAGCCGCAAGCCATCCAGCATCACGACCCATCACTTCTAAAATAAATACTTTAGTGGAAGTGGTATGCATCGCCTGTACATCTAGTGCTGTTTCTTGAACAGAGGTTGCAATATACTTAGCCGCGGAACCAAATCCTGGGCATGTATCGGTGTGAGGTAGATCATTGTCAATGGTTTTAGGAAGCCCAATGCAGCGTAGGGGGTAACCGATATGCTGTGCATATTGGCTGATGCGATGTGTAGTATCTTGTGAATCATTGCCTCCATTGTAGATAAAGTAGCCAATTTGGTGTGCGTCAAATACTTCAAAAATTCTTTCTAATTCTTGCTGGCCTTGTTGATGTGAGCCTAGTTTATAACGACAACTTCCAAAAGCACTTGAGGGGGTGTGGTAGAGGGCTTGTATAGATTGATCAGACCACTGCGTTGTATCAATTAAACGTTCATGGATTGCCCCTAAGATGCCATATTCCCCGGCATAAACGCGGCTCGAGGTTGATGTGCGAGCGGTCTGGATGACACCGCAAGCTGTTGCATTTAAGGCGGCAGTGACACCACCAGAGTGAGCGAAAAAAATATGAGGATGTGGCATATCAGGGCTCTTGGTCTGAATTCAAAGCACATGATGTTAACATGATTCGAATCATTCAGCCAGACGTGCTTGTTTTGTTTTAAGGTTTTGGGCACACTAAAAACTCTAAATAGAATGTAGAGTGTTTAAATGAATATTCATATACAAGGTATTGGCGGCACCTTTATGTCAGGTGTGGCGCTTTTAGCTCAAGCTTTGGGGCATCAAGTAAGAGGGTCTGATCGCGCTTTATATCCCCCAATGGGTGATCAAATCACTGCAGCCGGTATTCCAGTTGAATTAAATTATACGACCCCTTTAGATGCATCTTGGGTTGATCAAGTGATTGTAGGTAATGCTTTGTCTCGTGGCGTTCCACAAGTAGAGGATATGTTAAATCAAGGCATTTCGATGGATTCAGGCCCGGGTTGGTTGGTTCGCCATGTGTTGCCTGGGCGGCGTGTTTTAGCGGTTTCAGGCACACATGGTAAGACCACTACAAGTAGTTTGTTGGTTTGGATATTGCGTTCAGCGGGTTTGGATCCAGGATATTTAATTGGAGGAATGCCTGGATTTTCAGATGTCTCTGCTCACTTAGGGACTTCCCCTTGGTTTGTGATCGAGGCAGATGAGTATGATAGTGCTTTCTTTGATCGTCGTGCAAAGTGTTTGCAGCTCCATCCCTATGGCATGATTGTCAATAATTTAGAATTTGACCATGCTGATATTTATAATAACTTAACTGAAATTCAATGTGTTTTTAAAGATTGGATCAAATGCTTGCCCCGTGAGGGTTGCTTGATTTGTCCAGCAGAGCATCCTCATCTTGTTGAAATAGCTGAAGTGGGGCAATTACTGAGTCAAGTTGAATCGATTCACACGAAGAGCGGATGGCATATTGAAGCTCAATCTGAGGACTTTAAAACAGCAGCTTGGTGCTTTAATGATACAGTGCTAGGTGTTTTTTCAGGAGATTGGTTGTGTCCGCATTTAGGTGATAATGCTTTAGCTGCAGCGGTGATGGCTCATCGTTGTGTCGGTTTAGAGCCATCTGAAATCACGCAAGCTTTGAATCACTTTCCAGGGGTGAAGCGACGTATGGAGTGTATCGGGCAGCGCGATCAATCCGTGTTGTATGATGATTTTGCACATCACCCAACTGCGATTGCGCAGACACTTGCCACCATGGGAAAGCGTCACCCGCATCAACCAATCTTAGTGTGCCTGGAGTTAGGGTCTTATACGTTAAAGCAATCATTTCAAGTTGAAGCTTTAGCGAATGCTTTAGGTACTGCGCATCAAATTTATATTATGAAGCCCGAATCAGGTACTTTAGGTTTTGAGTGCCAATCCCTGAATGACTTAATGCCTGATCAAATTCAATGGTTTGAATCGCCTCAGTTATTGCTTGATGCTGTTCAGGTCGCTGTGCGTTCGAATACCGTCGTATTAACGTTGAGTAGTCGAGCCTTTGAGGGCGTGAGGCAGCCGCTCTTTGATTGGTGGCGGTCGGTGGTCATGGCATCGTGAGGTTGAGCTCTAAAGTGAATTTTTAGTTGAAATAAGGCTTTAATTCATTATAATAAGTGAGTGGTTTGGGATGTTTGATAGGGAGTATTTGGGTAATGAAGTTGTCAAAAATGATGTTAAGTGCGTTATTGGTTTTTCAATTATCAGGCTGTGCAAATTTGGGAGATCAGCAACAATCGGGTGCCATCGTAGGTGGAGTTTTAGGTGGGTTGTTAGGAAGTCAATTTGGAAAAGGCAGTGGGCGTACTGCGATGGCTATCGGTGGTAGTGTCGTTGGGGGATTGATCGGCACTAGCTTAGGCAAAGATATGGATGAGATGAATCGCATGCGTTTTGCTCGAGCCCTTGAAACAACACCATTAGAACGCACACGTAGCTGGGTAGATACTCGAACTCAGTATCGTTATTCAGTTAAACCGCTCAAAACGTATCATCATCAACAACGATTATGTCGAAAGTACCAAAGTAGTGTTTTGATTGAGGGGCGTTTGCATACAGCACAAGGTCGTGCATGTCGTAATGCAGCAGGACATTGGGTTATTCAGAATTGAATCTGGGTGAAATTGATGCATAGGAGTCTATAGTGTCCTCAAATAAGCCTCATCAAGATAGAGTCATGCTGACAAATCATGCAGGTTTGCTTGAAGAATATCACAAATTTCGACAATCATCATCAAGCATGACCATTGCCGAGTTTTTGAATGAGTTTTTCCGTAGGCAGCAAGAGCAATTGAAGGCCTCTAATCGTCTAAAAAAAAGATGGCGCTTCAATCAAAAAAAATTCAAAGCTTTTAAAGGTAAATCTAAAATTAAAGTGAAAAGTGGTAAGGTTAAAGCGCCTAAAGCGCCTAAAGCGCCTAAAGCACCCAAAGCCGTTAAAGCCCCTAAAGTTAAAAGTGCAGAATTTAAACTTTCTAAGTATGGGGGGCTGTTTAAAGCGATGGTTAAAGCTCAACAGCAGCAAGTCAAAGAAACTTCAAAACACCAAGTTCAGAAAACCAAAGAAATACGTAAAGCCCAAGAAGCAGCGATCAAAAAAGTTGCTAAAAAAACTAAATCCAATGCAGAAAAAATGGCTGCGCATGGCGTGCGTGGGTTGGTTGCACACAAGGTGTCTGAACAAAAAAAAGCCAAACAAAAAGCTAGTATGTCAAAGCATGGAGGGTAGTTTTAGCTTCATGGTATGGATCAAAGATTGTGTTAAATACCAACGGATTGTGTGGCTGATTTTTTTAGTGATTGAGCAGATTAGTGCACAAGGTCTTCTAAATGTAACAACAACCCAGCAACAGTTTGTAACGTCACACATGCCTATTCATACCAGAACTCATCAAGCGGGTATAAAAACATCCGATAAGATCAATGTTGATGCCTTAGATATCTCAGAGAAACAGACGCCTCAAATGCGTATTGAATCAGTGGCACTGCATCACCAGTTGATTCAAGTGGCTTCAGTGGTTCAACAAGCGGTGTTGTCCGCCTTAAGTTTTTCAAATCGTCATGGGACACAACTTGAACAATTAGCCCTGCGTTATTTTAGTCCCGAAGCTTGGGAACAATTCATGACGCCAGACCTGCGTCGTGCACGCCATGCTTGGCATCAAGCGGGTTATGATGCAACGGTTTCAATTCAAGGATTTCCTGAAATGACCGCTCAATCACATCAAGGGCATTCACAGATTAAAGCAGTGTTGCCTGTTACAGTGCATGTATTTCAAGGTGCTCGTGAAGTGGCTTCGGAGGCTGTGACGGTCCAGCTCTTGGTGGCGCCCACTCGTCAAGCACCGTTTTGGATGATTCAGCATTGGGCCGCTCAACTCACACCTTTTCCGGCACCTCAAGAGCCCCATCGAGGTTAGGTCAGATGAATCATGATGTCAGGATTGAAAACCTTGAAGCATTGAATAGGGCCTATGTACAATTGGCTCAATGGGCTCATGCTTATTACGTATTAGATGCGCCTTTAGTGCCAGATTCAACCTATGATGACTTATTTCAGCAATGCTGTGAAGCAGAAGTGCTTCATCCAGAGTGGATAGACCCTTTGGCCGTGACTCAGCGTGTGGGGGGCTTAGCTGAGAGTGGGCTTGAAACGGTACCTCATCAACAACCCATGCAATCATTAGATAATGTATTTACTGATGCAGCACTGTCTGATTTTTTATCCAGGGTGTTCAAGGCTTTGGGTCATCAACCTGATTGGGTTTGTGAGCCTAAATATGATGGGGTTGCTATTAGCTTGATTTATGATTCAGGGCGATTTGTACAAGCCTTGACCCGAGGAGATGGCGTGGCGGGTGAAGTGGTGACACATACGGTGAAAACTCTACGCGAATTGCCATTATATCTTCAAGGTGGGGCTGTGCCTTCACGTGTTGAGATTCGAGGCGAAATCATCATGACTCGATCTGGATTTAAAGCGTACAATGAACACGCTACGACACAAGGGGAGAAAACATTTTCAAACACACGCAATGCTGCAGCAGGGAGCATTCGTCAATTAGACCCACGTGTCGCTGCACAGCGTCCTTTGAGTCTTAGATGTTATACATTGGGTGCGATGGAGGGGCTTCAAAAGCCAGATACACATCAAGCCATCCTTAATCTTCTTCGAACATGGGGGTGTCCTGTTTCAGAGGATGTGCATTACATTCAAGCAGGTTTAACATTTCAAGCAACATTAGACGCATTATGTGAGGTATACCATTGTATACAAGCACAACGTATGACCTTTGATTATGATATTGATGGATTGGTTTACAAAGTGAACGATTGCGCCGATCAGGCTATTTTAGGCTCAAGTGCTCGCGTGCCTCGATGGGCTATTGCTCATAAATTCCCAGCTGAAGTTGTGAGCACTCAAGTTGAAGGCATTGACTTTCAAGTGGGACGTACGGGGGCGATTACACCTGTGGCACGTTTAAAAGCCGTTCAAGTTGGAGGAGTTATGGTGCGTAATGCAACGTTGCATAACATGTCTGAGCTTGTGCGAAAGGATGTGCATAGGGGTGATGTTGTTTCAATTCGTCGAGCGGGTGAGGTGATTCCAGAAGTGATTGAAGTGATGACGGCTTTACGCCCTGAAGCAGCTCGATCAGTGGTCCTGCCCACAGTATGTCCTGTCTGTCAGGGGGACATTGATACGTCAGATATCATTTATCGTTGTTTAAATTCACAGGCATGTCCTGCGCAAGTGGAGGCAGCTTTTATTCATTTTGTTTCTAAACATGCAATGCAGATTGATGGTTTGGGTCCACAATTGATCCATCAGTTGGTTAAATCTAAAGCTTTAGAAACATTGCCAGATTTATATGATTTAACTCAAGATCAGTTGATGCAGTATGAGCGTATGGGGGCTCGATCTGCTCAAAAAGTGATTCAGTCTTTATTGAGTCGACGTCAAACAACCTGCGCCCGATTTTTGTATGCGTTAGGGATACGGCATGTGGGTGTGAATACCGCAAAATTATTAGCACAATACTACAAGGATGATTGGGTTGCGCTTTCAAAAGCTTCTTTAGACGATTTATCTAATATTGAAGGTGTGGGACCTATCATTGCGGCATCCATTCGTAATGCGCTCGATGATCATCATGTTCAAACCATGATCACTGCTCTATTTAAAGCGGGAGTGTGCTGGCCTTGTGTTGAAACAGATGAGCCCATTCATCAGCCCTTAAAGGGTTTTAAATGTGTCTTAACAGGACGTTTTGATTTCATCAGTCGATCAGATGCAACTCAGAAGCTTGAATCGATGGGCGCTCAAGTGATGTCCCAAGTATCAAAACACACCGATGCTCTTATCGCAGGTGAATCACCAGGAAGTAAGCTCAATCAAGCGCATGCTCTGATGATTCCTACGCTCACCTCAGATGAATTAAAACAACTGTTATCGGGCGAATCATTCGAATCTATCTTGGGTTAGGGCCTTGATTGCTGGGTTGTTCTTCTAAGCAGTTGTCTCCTTTTTGCTGATTAATACGCCCTGCTTGTTTCTCTTGGGTATCATCTAGTAGCTTTGCAGCAAATAATGGGTTTTGAAAAAATGTGTTGAATCATTTTAAGGATCATCTAACTCAGAAGATCATCTCCCATTCATTCTCTCGGGAAGCTGCCCTGACGCCCTACCCACATCCAATACAGGGTTTTCACTTTCATTAACAACAGATGCCGTAACAACAGATGCCGTATCTCGGTCAACACCAGTATAAGGTCGTGCCATAGCAACATTACCAGATACTGCAAGGGCTTGTACCATTTCCGAATTACTAACAGTTTCTTGGGGCATCGCTACCTCTATTGTTTATTTCGGTTTTGATCCAGTCGATGCTGTGGGCATCAGTACTTTGATAGACTGTAGATAAATGGCTCCAATAAATAATCCAAGAATCATCATGATTACATTGCCTGGATCCAAGAGTGGACTAATTAATGATAATAAAAGATATTCAATAGACATCATAAACCTCTTTTTTGTTATGCATTATATTTATATTAACATTTTAATATTAAGGTAAGATAAAGTTGTTGATCGTTTATATATGGATTTCAAGAGGGTGCTGATGATTCAGGCGTTTGAATAGAAGCTTGAATATGGATCCTCTAATGTCCTGTTTTGATCAGGTGTGTTTATTGAAAGTTAGGGATGAAGACAGATTTAACTTAAAAGGGTCAGTATGATTTCAATCATGCCGTTCTATTGTAGATGAAATATCATCAATTGAAGTTATATTCTAGATCATCTCACAATCATCTGCTTTTGAGTAGCATCGATACATCATTCAACATAGCTTGACCTTGACATTGTTGGATGAATCGGATGATCTCATTCAATTAGGTTTTTTTGATTTGAATCACTCGGGCGTAATTGATCCTTTATTTCGTTTGATCTACGTGCTTGATTAGGGCTTGCGAATTGAGAATTAGATGAAGCTTCTAAATTTTTTGAGTCGATATTGAGTGTTTGATCACTTATTACCAGTTTTCCTGAATGTGAATACATATCTTTAATGGCATGAAGATGATCGATCTTTTGAGCATTTCTCAAAATATAAGGTAAGCATGGAATTAGCATTAAAGCTAAAGTCATCAATGCGGTATCAAGGCTCCAAAGAGGGGCTTGTGTGAACTGAGTGATGTGATGGATGACCACGTTAATCAAAGGTTGATCGAGTCTTTCCAGTGCTGAAAGTCCCAATGGAATGGCAAGCGCACTTCCGAATAATAGAACAGTCCATCGAGTGATTCGTTGTTGAGTTAAATTGAGTTGAGGGTCTACAATTTCATTCATTTGTGCTGAAGTTAATGTTTCCACTAAATTTAATAATACTTGATTTTCTTTAATGAGAGCACTCATTTGGATTGAGCTGAAAAACCAATAGCGAGCCTCTTGTTTTAATTTGGAATACTGTTGTTTAAAATAATCAATTATTGCTGTTGAATCATGTGTTGTATCCTTCGAAGTCTCATCTTGTTTTTTAAACAATTCAAATTGTTTATTAAGTTCATTAAACACATGATCTGAATCATCATCAGTGATCGGTGTGCCAATGCAAGCGCGTATCAACATTTCAAACATTTTTAGATTCAGTTGTTCTTTTTTCATAGTGCTCTCATTTATACTTTTAATCATAATAGATTAGTCTATCATCTGATACTTAAGATATACTTAATATTGTTTTAGATTCAGCAAGCGTCTTCATATGAAATCTTTTCAAATTAAACAAAGTGTGTGCTCAGGGAAAGTCCGGGTGCCTGCCTCAAAATCTCATACATTACGTGCGATTTTATTGGCCAGTTTAGCCAGTGGAAAGAGCTTTATTCAGAATCCTTTACTCAGCCCTGATACAGCAGACATGATTCGAGCCTGCCAAACCATGGGGGCTGTGATTGAATGGATGGATGATACGCTTTGTATTCAAGGGGTTGCTGGATGTCCTATCTTTCAATCTCATGCCATTGATGTTGGGAATTCAGGATTAGTGTACCGAATGATTACAGCACTGGCCGCGTTGTCTCCTGAATGGATCACCATTGATGGTGATGACTCAATTCGAACCCGTCGATTGATTCAGCCTTTACTAGATTCGCTCATGACATTAGGGGCGCGTGTTGAATACTTAAAAGACAATGGTCATGCACCTTTTCGAATTAGGGGGCCGCTTCAATTGCATGAACATCATCGAGTAGAGATCACTTGTATAGATTCTCAACCTGCAACCGCTTTAATATTGTTAGCGGCATGTTTGCCTGAAGGATTAACATTAAATATTTTGAAATGTCAAGAATGGCCCTGGTTGCATGTGACCTTTCATTGGTTAGATCAACTTAATATCTCATACACACGCCATCAATCTGAAGTTACAATCCATCCATCTCAATGGATTCAAGGGTTTGATTATACTGTTCCAGGAGATTTCTCTTCAGCACTCTTTCCAATGTTAGGTGCTATTATCACAGGAGGTCAGGTTCAATTAGAGGGTTTAATCCCTGATGATCCACAAGGAGACCGTGCGGTCATTGACACTTTGATTGATTGGGGGGCATCGTGCCATTGGCAAGAGCAATCCTTGTATGTGAGTGCTCAATCTAGGCTGAGTGGAGGTGTGATCGACTTAAGAGGCTATATTGACGCATTGCCTGCCTTAATGATTTTAGGCAGTCAATGTCATCAGGGTATTCAATTCACGCATTATCAGAGTGCGCGATTTAAGGAAAGTGACCGTGTTTACAGTGGTTTGAAGGGTTTGAATGCTTTGGGTGGACACGCCGTTCTAACGGATGAGTGTATTACGGTTCAACACAGTATGCTGACTGGAGGTGTTGAATTATCTGTTGAATCTGATCATCGTTTAGCCATGGCCTGGAGTATTGCTGGGCTTGTTTCCGAAGCGCCTATTGTATTGAGAGGCATTGAATGTGTAGATAAAAGTTATCCAGGCTTTCATACCATGTTGGCTGAATGTGGCGTTGATATTATGATAACCCAGGATGAGTCAATCGATGAGGTGCAGGATGCGTGATTTGTTTGACACTGAGGTGTTGAGGGGTGTGTTCTGCTATCATGTTGATCTTAAGGAGTGGTTGTATGGATTTAAAATCGACTGTTCGAGTGATTGGGGGGGTGAGTCGTGTAGGCAAGTCAACTTATGCGCGTACATTGGCAGCATGCTTAGGGCATGCCTACATTGATATGGATGAACAGTTATTAATGGTTTGGGGAGAGGCAGGTTCAATTCGAGATTGTTTTAATGCTTTGGGCGAATCAGCTTTTCGTGAGTTAGAAGCAGAGACTTACCTTCAATGGAAGCCTCAACCTGACAGCGTCATTGCGCTGGGTGGCGGTGCACTCTGTGATCGTGACATTTTAAAGCATACGAAAACTTGGGGCCAATGTGGTGTATTATGGCAGCCATTTCATATCATTCAACAACGTTGGAGTCATGATGCACCCATGGGGTTACACCCTAGATTGTGGTATGATACGTATATTCAGCGAGTCCGTGCTTGCTGGGCCTGGAGTGTCTATCATTGGCCACATGACCCAACTGAACTGTGCGCTGATCATATTGAATGATTGGAGATGAATCAACATGGCAAGTAACGCATTCGGGCGCCTCTTTAAATATACAACATGGGGTGTTTCTCATGGCCCTTGTCTCGGGGTTGTCATTGACGGATGTCCTCCAGGCGTTGAGCTTTCTGTTGACTTATTTGAGCATGCTTTATTAAAAAGACGGCCTGGCTTGCAAGCCTATACCTCACCACGTCAAGAATCTGATCAACCTAAGATTGTGTCAGGTGTATTGAATGGCGTGAGTACGGGTGACCCGATCAGTGTGGTGATCGACAATGATGATGTTGATTCAAGTCACTATACGGCGTCTCAAACATGTTATCGCCCTGGGCATGCGGATTATACCTATCATCAAAAATATGGGGTATATGATCCTCGTGGTGGAGGGCGTGCTTCAGCTCGAGAAACGGTAGGGCGTGTCATCGCAGGGGTTGTGGCTGCTCGTATTTTAGAGCGTTGGGGGGTTAAGGTGCAGGCTTATGTTCGAGGTGTGGGGGCACTGGAAGTCCCTGTGATTTGGGAGCATTCAACCTTTCAATCTTTACCCACACATCAGTGGCACCCAGATCCTGCTGTACAAGCTCAGTTTGAACATGAATTAGCTCAAGTAGCTGAATCGGGCGATACCGTAGGTGGGTCTGTTGGATTTGGGGTGATCAATTGTCCGGTGGGATGGGGAGATCCTGTGTATGAAAAATTATCTGCACGGTTAGCGTATGCGCTTATGAGTATTCCTGCAGCTAAAGCATTTGCTCTGGGTGAGGGATTTAATGCACATGCCGCTCGAGGGCGTACGCATAATGATGCCATGCAGCCTACATCTGAAGCGTCTGGTTTATTTAAGACAAATCATGCTGGCGGATTATTGGGAGGGATCAGTACGGGTGAAGTGATTGAAGGTTATGTTGTGTTTAAGCCCATTTCTAGTGTGACAGGCATGCAGGCCACTGTGTCACATTCAGGGGAAGCGGTGCAGTATACTCGGCCTTTAACAGCACGACATGATCCTTGTGCTGTGATTCGAGCCGTCCCTGTGGTTGAGGCCATGGTAATGTGTGTGTTGGCTGATGCTGCATTAATGCATCAAGCTTTTTCAGATCCAACTGGAGTCAATCATTGAGCGCACCTGTCGAAATTGCTGAGACGCTTTGTTTCAAATTACTGGATTCAATGCCCGTTTCACAATGGGCCTGTATTACAGATACACATGTTGAGCAGACTGCTTTTTTTAAAGTTTGGTGGCAACAGCTTTCTCAATCATATTCAGTTCGTTTATATGTGATGCCAGCGGGAGAATCCTTTAAAAATCAAGAAACTAAGACTAAAATTGAGTGTCAAATGTTAGCCGATGGGTTGCGGCGTCAGGTAGGTATCATTGCGGTTGGAGGTGGGGTGGTGCTTGATGTGGCCGGATTCATCGCTCAAACGTTTTGTCGAGGGGTCCCCTGGATTTCATACCCTACAAGCTGGATGGCCATGGTAGATGTGTGTATCGGGGGTAAAACAGGGATTAATACCCCTTTTGGCAAAAATACTTTAGGGGCAATTTACCCAGCTCAACACTCAGTGATCCATTTAGATTGGTTAAAATCATTACCGATGAGAGAGTATCAGTGGGCCTGTTCAGAAGTGGTTAAAATGGGGTTATTGTCGGGGGAGGTGCACTGGCGCTGGTTGAGTCGACACACCACTTTAATTCAATTACAAGATTACAGTGTTTTAAATGCATTATTACAATGGGTTTTAGCGCTCAAGTGGTCGTATGTGCAATCAGATTTAAAAGACCAGGGGCGTCGTAAGTTTTTAAATTTAGGTCATACCTTGGCACATGCCATTGAGCAAGTATCGACGTATCGTATCCCTCATGGACCTGCGGTTGCTTGGGGATTGTGCTTTGACTGCCAATTATCCATCCAATATTTGAATTTAAACCCTAGTTTAATGCCTGAATTAATCGAACAGCTGGCTCGTTTAGGGGCTTTAATGCCATTGGGTTCATTGGATATAGATGCATTGATCCAAGCGTGTTATCAAGATAAGAAAAATGATCAACAGGGTGTATTTTGGATTGGGTTATCTGCATTGGGGCAGCCATCGCGCATTGCAGCTGTTGAGATGGAAGTTGTCAAACGCTGTATGATGGATCAGCTTCAATATGCGCAGTCATATACCTAAGATGATATCGCATCTTTGCTATATTGATCGATAGTTTCACACATCCATTCAAGTGCTTCCGGGTGCCATCCACCATCTGGAAGTGTTTGATGCGCATGTTGGGCCATGGGGAGAATATGTTCAATCATCATTGGGCGAACCGTTTGTTCATATTGTTTGAGTACAGAATCAGTGTTGCGTGCACGTTCAATGCAATCTCTTCGAATGCGCCTGAGTAAGCAAACATCAATTGGGGTGTTAATGAATACATGACATTGACCGAGTGCTCGAATGGCCGGGTGTGATAATAATAAAATGCCTTCAACTAAAATGACAGGGGCACTATGAACCGTGAACGTTTGATCGGTTCGAGTATGGGTTTTGAAATCATAATGAGGCGATTCAATCGATTTTCGTTGTTGTAACGCTTTTAAATGTTCAGTTAATAAATCGAATTCAAATGCATCCGGATGATCATAATTGAGAAGCCCTCGTTGCTCAAAGGGGCAGTTTGATTGATCTCGATAGTATGCATCAGCTCTTAAGATTTGAAGCTGTTCAGGGGCATAGAGTTGTCTCAGTTTCGACACTAATGCTGTTTTACCACTGCCTGAAGGGCCTGTAATAGTGATGATGTAAGGGGTCATATCAATTCCTTTGTTTGAGTAGGACGTACAGGGCGCCTGTACCGCCATGTTGAGGTTGAGCAGAGCAAAATCCAAGTACGCTAGGATGGGTTTGAAGCCATTCATTGACACACATTTTTAGAACACCTTGAACGCCTTTGCCGTGAATGATGTGTACAATACGATATCGATAATTGAGGGCTTGTGATAACCAAGAAGCCAGTGCAGTTGAGGCTTGATCTTGAGTCATGCCATGTAGGTCAATACTGGATTCAATGTTCGATTGAGTCAAACGCTTGAGTGGTTTTAATGATACCCCCGATTTTGAGAATTTAAGGGGTTGATCTATATCAAAGTGATGATGATCAAAAGGGGCTCTAAAATGAAAGTGAACTGTCGTTTGAGGGTCGAACACAGTATGAGGCGCTTTGATACGAACGGCAGGCTGTAAGTCTTCAGCTGTGTGTTTAAGGGGCGAGGTGCATTGATCTGGATCAAGAGGCATGACATGCTTCATGGCTTGTTCAAAGTAGGCTTGATCCTTTGATACTTGATCATCCGAAGGCATGATGTTAGGGATCCATTAAAAACAGCCTAAGTGTACCAATATTGTTGAGGGAAGTCGAGTCTTGATCCTGCCTGTTTTTAAACCTATTTTAAAACTTAATCATTGACCTTGAGCGTGTTTGATTGAATCGCGCATTAATTATAGAAATAAAGCGACTAAATCATCTAAAAACCATCGGCCTCGTTCAGTTAATTCAAAGGATGTCTCATGATGAAGTAATAGTCCTTCTTTAAATGCTGTTTGCATCGCGGGGAGTGTCGGATGGATTCCTGCAAATCGATTTGCAATGTTCCAGGGGATGGGTTGAAATAGCCGCAGGCGATTCAATAGAAATTCAAAAGGATATTCTTGAGTTTGAATGGTTTTTGAGCACTCAATGGGTGAAGTGTGTTGCATATAACTTGTGGGGTGTTTATAGCGAACCCAACGCTGAGCAATGCCATTGGGGTCTGTTAACTTGCTGTGTGCGCCTGCACCAATCCCCAAGTAATCTCCAAATGACCAAACCCAGGTGTTATGTTGGCATTGAAATCCGGGTTTGCAGAATGCAGAAATTTCATAGTGCTCAAAGCCTTGCTGAGCGAGATACGTTTGGCCTAGTGCAGTCCATTCAGCCCGTTGATCTCTAGAAGCACGTTGAGGAGGCTGATGTGCAAAAGCTGTATTGGGTTCAATTGTCAGTTCATACCAGCTGATATGTTGAAAACCAAGTTGAGTGGCTGTGAATAGATCATCCATAAGACTTTGTTCGGTTTGATGAGGGACTCCAAACATCAAATCAATATTGACACTTTCGAAATCTAAGTCTAGTGCGGTTTGACACGTGGCATAAGCTGTTTGGGCATTATGAATGCGGCCTAAAGCCATTAATGCATCATCGTTAAAACTCTGAACACCTAAGGACAGTCGGTTGATGCCCGCATGATTAAAGCCTAATAATTTGGATTGATCCAGTGTGCCAGGGTTGGCTTCTAAGGTGATTTCACATTCAGTTGGAATGGTCAGCGATTGATTGACATGTTCTAATATGGAGGCAATGCCTTCAGGAGCGCATAAGCTTGGCGTGCCACCTCCAAAAAAGATACTGATCAAGGGGGCGGGTGTTAGGGTCTTAAGGGTTTGTGTTAAGTCCGCTTTAAGGGCTTGAATATAGCGTTGTTCAGGCAGTGAGCCTTTGAGGGCATGAGCATTAAAATCACAGTAAGGGCAACGTTTGATGCACCATGGTAAGTGGATGTACAGTGCAAGTGCTTCATGAGGATGCTGAGCTAGTTGGGCCATTCGGATCGAATCAAACTAAATAGCATTACATCAATAAATTCCCCTTTGAAAAATCGATATTTTCGAAGACAGGCTTCTTCTTTAAAGCCTAGTTTCTTTAACAAATTGATTGAAGGGGTATTATTGATTGTTGTATACGCTTCAATGTGCTGAACTTGCATCTGATCAAATCCATACGTAAGGATTTGGCTCAGGGCTTGTGTCATAATGCCTTGGCGCCAATATTGAGGATTGAGGTCGTAGGCCAGTTCAAGTCGGCTGTGAAAGCGATGCCAAGCTTCGAATCCACAAGCGCCGATCATGGTGTTGGTGTCTTGTGCTGCAATGGTCCAATATACACTGCGTCTTCGGTTGTGTAAGTCTCTTAAAAATTGCAGTTCTTTTTTAGCGGCTTCTGCAGAACCGGGTAAGCATCCATCAGGAATGAACTCTTTCACCCCGGGTGCATTGAGGTAGGCATGATATTCTGGGGCATCACTTAATTGGATGTCACGTAACATAAAATGCTCATTGATGCTTAAGTAAGGAAATGTCTTAAAAATACGATCACCCAGTGGATCTTTGGGTTTTGAAAACATACAATGCGTACTCAAATATAAAATAATATTCTGAACTGTTATGTGAAGATTGTCTAGTCTCAAAGCAGGTCAATCCCAGGTGGGTGGTTATATTTAAACAGGCTTTAGAGGTTGCCGACGGCATTGAAGCGCGCCTTCAACATTGATGGCTTCAACGGATCGCTAGACAAAGTGATTGAATCATTCACTGATATTCTTAGAATATTTCAGTTCTAAATGATCTGTAGAGAAGCTTACCGTGTCGGTTGTCTTTTGATCAGGCAGTACTGACGTCAAACCAAAAAGATGAAGGTTTCACTCCTGTGTCTATTGATGCTGATTCAATCACCTCACAGGATGATGGAATCATGTTGTTGACCGATCAATCGATCCTTGAGAGGCACGCTTGGATACGTGAAGTCAGCTGAGTATGTCGGGCACCGGCTTGATTGGTTTGTGTGGCCATCTTAACAGCACGGCGTTCACCCACCAATACCACCAACTGACGACCACGGGTCACACCGGTATAGAGTAGATGACGTTCGAGCAGCATGAAATGACTCATGGCGATGGGGATGATCACAGCAGGAAATTCAGAGCCTTGGGCCTTGTGGATAGTGGTTGCGTAAGCCAATGTCAGTTCATCTAATTCATTAAATTGATATTCAATACTGCGTTGATCAAAGAGGACTTGAATCACTTGTTGAGTGGTGTCGATGTGTTGTATTAAGCCTAAGTCACCATTAAACACTTGTTTGTCATAATTGTTTAAAGTTTGTAGTACCTTATCGCCAACGGCAAAGTGTTGTCCGTAGCGGTCAATGCCTTGATCAGTATTGGGGTTGAGGGCAGCTTGTAAAAGTGTATTGAGTGCGCGTGCACCTAAAGGACCTTTTTGCATGGGAGTGAGTACTTGGATGTCTTCAATGGGATCAAAGTTAAAGCGTTTGGGGATGCGTGATTGAATCAGTGATAAAATAATGCGCTGTTGAGTTTCCAAGGTATCGGCTGATATCAGATAAAAATCACTGAGTTGATCAGGGTCTCCGCTGTGTGGCATATACCCTTGATTGATTTTATGGGCATTGAGAATGATTTGAGAGTGCTGAGCTTGTCTGAAAATTTCAGTGAGGCATACGGTCGGGAGGCAGTGGCTTTGAATTAAATCAGTCAAGACTGCACCAGGGCCTACAGAAGGTAGCTGATCAGCATCACCAACAATGATCACGGCCATTTGGTCATGCACAGCACGCATGAGTTGAGTCATGAGCTTTAAGTCAATCATGGAGGCTTCATCGATGATGAGGACATCACCTTCAAGTGGATGATGTTGATGGCGGCTGAAGCCATATGTGACTGGATCGAATTCAAGGAGGCGATGAATGGTTTTTGCAACGTGTTCGGTGGCTGTATTCAATCGTTTAGCCGCTCGGCCTGTGGGCGCACATAGGACCAATGAAGCCCCTGTAGAGCGAATGACATTTAAAATCGTTTGTACCAAAGTGGTCTTACCTACACCTGGTCCCCCAGTGATGATGGTGACTTTATGTGTCAATGCAGTGATCAGAGCGTTTTGCTGTGAAGGAGAGAGTTGAAGGGTTGTTGAGTTGATCGGGAGTGCGTTGAGGTTGATTTGATCAGCCCAAGGGGGAGTGCCTATTTGAATGCGGGCTAGTTGATCAGCCAGCTCACCCTCTAATTCATGAATTTCTCTTAAAAAACAATGGCCTTGATCTTCAATCAGTTGTCCTTCACTGAGTAAGTGTTTCAAAGCGATTTCAGTGCGTTCATAGGGTATAGAAAGCAATGTTTCCGTTTGTATTAATAATGTTTCAGTGGGTAAGGCGCAGTGTCCTGAGTTAGAAGCCATTTGTAATGTGTGGTAAAGGCCTGCGTAAGCTCGAATGAGGGCATCGGGTGCAATACCCAGTTGATGCGCCAATTGATCAGCTGTTTTAAAGCCAATGCCTGGGATATCCAGTGCCAAGCGATACGGGTTTTGTTGAATATGTTGAACAGCTTGTTCACCATAGGTTTTATAAATACGCATGGCACGGGCACTGCCTAAACCATGGCTGTGCAAAAATACAATGATATCTCGAATCACTTTTTGATCAGACCAGGCGTCGACCAGCTCTTTTTGTCGTTTAGGTCCGATGCCTTCGAGCTCTTTTAAGCGTTCTGGGGTGTTTTCAATCACATTGAACACCTCATCTCCAAAGGCTTTGACCAATCGTTTTGCAAAGTGTGCTCCAATGCCTTTGACTAAACCGCTGGCTAAATATTTTTCCATCCCTTCTGCTGTTGAAGGAGGAATCATTCGAATGTGTGAGCACTGAAATTGACGGCCATATTTAGAGTGATGGCTCCATTGGCCCGTGCATTCAATGTGTTCGCCTGGAACTGGTTTAAGACATTGTCCAGTTACATCAAGGGGATGCGGATGTGTTTTGGTCTTAATTTTGAGTACAGAAAAACCTGTTTCTTCACTATGAAAAGTGATGCTTTCAATATGTCCGGTGAGTGTTTCATCTGTCATGATGTTAACCTACAAGCCTGATAAGGATAGTGTCGCTGATCTAATTGAGAAGTGCAAACCCGCGCTTTAAATGCCTGAGACCATAATAGGCTTGATTGAATGTGAGGGACAGGATAGGATGAGCCCATAGATTAAAAAGGAGATCAATCATGAGCGAAGGGGTAAAGACAGTTGCAGTGACCGGTGCTGCGGGTCAAATTGGTTATGCGGTACTCTTTAGGATCGCCTCAGGGGCTTTGTTGGGTGCGCATCAGAAAATTCGTTTGAAATTGATTGAGCTGCCTCAAGCGTTGCCTGCATTGGAAGGGGTGGTCATGGAGTTACAAGATGGCGCTTTTCCTTTAATAGAATCAATTGAGACCACTTCAGATCTGTCAGTTGGATTTGCTGAGGTTGACTGGGCATTATTGATTGGTGCGGCTCCGCGTAAAGCTGGGATGGAGCGCTCAGATTTACTGAAAATGAATGCTGGAATTTTTGCAGAGCAAGGTCGGGCTTTAAATGAATATGCATCTAGATCAGTCAAAGTCTTAGTGGTGGGGAATCCTTGTAATACGAATGCGCTCATTGCAATGCAACATGCCCCTGATTTGAATCCAAAACATTTTTTTGCAATGACGCTGTTAGATCAGTATCGTGCGTGCGCACAATTGGCTTTACGCGCACAAGTCCCTGTGCGAACCATCTCAAATATGATTATTTTCGGAAATCATTCAGCCACACAATTTCCAGATATTAATCACGCATTGATTCAAGGCAAGCCTGCACGTCAAGTGATTCAAGATGACGGTTGGTTAAATGAAACCTTTATGCATCAAGTACAACAGCGTGGAGCTGCTGTTATCAAAGCTCGAGGGGCATCTTCTGCCGCATCGGCTGCGCATGCAGCCATTGAGACGGTTGCTCGAATTGAAGGGGTGTTGTCTCCAGGAGAAGTTTTTTCAGTAGGCGTTTGTTCGCAGGGAGAGTATGGTGCACCTTCTGGATTGATTGTGTCTTACCCAGTTGTATCCCTAAAGGGACAGTGTGTGGTGCAGACAGATTGGATCCACGATGCATGGGCACAGCAGCATATTCAAAAAAGCTTTGATGAGCTTGTGTCTGAACGAGATCAGCTTTAATGTCCGCTTGAAAATGAGGTGAACATCGTGCCTGTCATGAAACTCTTTAAGTTGAGAAGCTAAATATTTTTTTATCATGCACTTATCTTTATTCAGCTTATGGGGTATGTTTTCTCAAAAGTTTAATTCAGAGCAGCCTCCTGACTCAGTTTGACTGAGGATGGTATGCGTTTGATGTATTGAAATTATATTACGTTTAAAAGCTGTCAAATCTAAGGTCATGAGTGAGTGCGGGGTGCTCGTGCATATCATGATTTTAAAGTGATTGAATATGAATCAGTGTCATGGATAGAGATTCAGAGTCGCACTTTATAGAGAAGTTCTTTAGGATACCCCTCTTGAAGTTTTAAATCCTGATGCTGTTTCAAGTGTTCAATCATCTTGCATGTGTTCGATATGCAATGAAATTCGGCTCAAGAGTAGGGATTAAACCGAACGTGCAATGTATGATGAGCTGACTATCGTTGATCTGAATCAATACAATGAGGCTTATTGCTCATGTTCAGTATTTGGAATGAATGTTGCTCAGAGGGTTAAGGACATCGTATCGTGTTTCTTGTTTTAGATCTTGGCCCGCTTACTCGAGCAGCTGTTAGATCTTGGTTCGCTTCCCTCGAGCAGCTGTTAGATCTTGGTCTGCTTCCTCGAACAGCTCTGAGCGATGATGCTTTCTTATGAGAGGTCATCTCATTAAGACGGGGATCGCTTTCTTCGTTTTTTGTATTAGGTAGAGGGACTAAGCCGTCGTACACCACACTTAACAGCATGGCTAAGAGTGTTCCGGAAATAAAAACAGCTGGGTTAACTGTTCCATAATGCCAAAGATGCGTGTTTGTGAGGCCTAGCATTAATCCTCCGATGAAACCACGTGAACAGGCATTGAAGATCATACGTTTAATATATTTTAAGTGAGGTAATGCTTGTGCGTTATAACATGAAAAGACTACGAATAAACTTAATGTAAATCCAACAGCTAGGCCTGCTATGATCGATAAGAGAAGTGGAGAAGGGTGCCCAATCAGTGGCCATTGTAGCCGATGGCTCAATTGAACTAAAGGTGCCATCAAATTGGGTTGTAGTGTTTTTAAACTTACAAAAATAAAGCTATAGAGTGTTCCTGAGAGCAAGCTGAACAATAAAGATAAATATATTCGGTTGAGCCATGGAGTCGATTGCTTTTGCTGGGTTTGTTGAGCGGGAGGTAAGGTTGCTGCAAGCACACATGCGAAAATAAAGCCGGAAATTAACGCAGTGATCATGCTGGTGCTGAGTATAGTGTTGATCAGTTGCTGAGACAGCCGAAGGTGCATGAGGCTTAAGTTTAGACTAATTAAAGAGCCTCCAGCGATCAGGCCCAGTGAAGCCGTGATGAACATACACAAAGCACTATAAAATGCTGTTGTCTTAAGTTTTTCAATGATGTGATTCAAACGGGCATCCATTGTGCGAAGAATATTTTCCCCATCAAAAAGAAGAGTGATCAGGCTTAAAATAAACCCAATTGAAGCACCCAGTAACAATGTTGAATGTAAAGGGGAAAAATGGAACAAAGTTAAGGGATGGAGTGTTGTCCAGTGTAGATCAATCCAATTTAAAGTCGGTAATATTGAGCTAAATTTTTCTGCAAGCATTGCAAGTATGAGTTGGCCACTCGGTGCGTAAACTAAAGATAAAAACCCTAAACTGATTGCGCTTGAACTTAGGATATAAAGCATTAACTTTAAAACAAAAGGATATTGGCGACCTTGAGCCATAACAAAATGTTCCCGTATTGATTCAAATGTAATAGATTCATAAATCCGTATTATGCATGGATTGAATGGATCAATCAAGCACGGTCTATTCTCTCCATAAGAGAGTGGATTTTGAAGTTTAAAGTTGTTTATAATATTGACCTTATGGCACGTTAAGGTGTGGCGTTATGTGGCAGCTTTGGATGGACCGTTTAAGTTGCATTGAAAATCCAAAACAATTTTTTCAAACACTCTCAGATGATTTATGCCAACATTATGCTTCAAAAGCAGTATTCATTTGGATGATCACTCCACATCAAGATCAATTGACGTTGATGAGGTTAGATGCAGTTGCATCGCTTGATTTTGATGTATCCTATCCGTTGAGGGATGAACCTTTATGTATGAAAGTGTTTAAATCATACCGCGCCTCTTTTGAGTCAGCGCCATTGATGTGTTCAAATGAAATCATATTAGAAGGGTTGCAATGTTCGGAAACATTATTGGTCCCTTGGGTGGCACAGGGGCAATTATTTTCGATAGTCAGTGTCCATCGATCTGATCAACCTTTCAATCATGAAGTTTCAGCTCAACTTCAGTCTCTTTTGATCAGTTTGTCAGCCGTTGGATTTAAAAAGATTTCAGCATTCAATTTTAATCAGGCTCAATCCAATGATTCACATTTAAGTTCTATCACATGCAAAGGGTTGCCATGTGGGCCTGGTTTGACGTTAGGCACGGGCTTCACTGTCATGCCTGCAGCTGATTTAGATGATGTTCCCATTAAACCATTAAAAGATTATGATGCAGAGTTTGAATTGCTATCACAAGCAGTCCAAGCGGTCAAACAAGATATTAGTTCATTGAGCGGTGTGTTATCTAAAAATTTGACACAAGATCAAGCCGATATTTTTTCAGCGTATACACACATGGTGGACCGACATGGTTTAATGCGTGATATTTCCGAATGTATGAAGCAGAAAAACTTGTGTGCTCAAAGTGCGCTTAAAGTGGTTGTGCTAGATACGGTTCAGCGGTTATCAACGTTGAGTGATCCTTATTTGCGGGCTCGATCTATTGATGTTCAAGATATTGGTCGCCGTATTTTGACTTACCTACAATCCAATCAAGCGGCTGAACGCACCTATCCTGAATCCATGATCCTCATCGGAGAAGAAATCAGTTTGATGGATATTGCTAGTATTCCTGAGGGCCATCTAGTCGGCATTTGTTCTTTCGAGGGCTCACGTTACTCTCATGTTTCAATTTTAGCACGTGCAGTTGGATTGCCTATGGTTATTGGGCTTTCAGAGATTGGGTTGGATACAGCTGAAGGGGTGGATATATTTCTTGATGGGTGTTCAGGAGAAGTGATTCTGAATGTAGGGGTTGACGAGTTTGATGTGTTAAATACACGTATCTTAGATTATCAACATTTGAAACAACAGATGGCAGCTTTACGCCAAATGCCCGCTCAAACTTCAGATCATTATGCTATTTCTTTATGGGTCAATTTAGGTTTAGGCGCTGATGTAGAGCAAGCGTTATCAGCTGCTACAGATGGGGTGGGGTTATTCCGTACTGAATTACCGTTTATGTCATATGATTATTTTCCAAGCGAATTCATGCAGCAATCGATGTATCGTCAAATTTTAAGGGCATTGTCTCCTAAGCCTGTCATCATTAGAACATTAGATGTGGGCGGAGATAAATGGTTGCCTTATTTTCAAATTAAAGAAAATAATCCCTATTTAGGTTGGAGAGGTCTACGATTTTGTCTTGATCATCCCGAAGTATTGAGAACACAGCTTCGGGCAATGATTTTAGCCAGTGAAGGCTTGGATAACTTGCATATTATGGTGCCGATGGTCGGGCATGTACATCAAATTCAGGCGGTTCGGCATCACTTAGACAGAGTGATGCAAGAGTGTCTGAATGAAGGCATTGAGGTGAAACCTCCACCTTTGGGGATGATGCTAGAAGTGCCAGCGGCAGTGATGCAAATAGATTCATTGTCTCAATGGGTTGATTTTTTTTCTGTAGGCAGTAATGACCTCATTCAGTACTTATTGGCAGTCGATCGAAACAACCACCGGGTGGCTGATTTATTTGAAGCCTTTCATCCAGCTGTCCTAAAATTTTTACAAAAAACTGTCGATGATGTACATGCTGCAGGTAAGCATGTGAGTATTTGTGGTGAGTTTGCAGCTGACCCATTGGGTATGATTTTACTGGTAGCCATGGGCTTTGATACCCTCAGTATGAATGCAACCAGTTTAGATGTATCTAAATGGATTCTAAGGAAGTTTACGCTAGCAACGTGTCAAAAGCTTTTAAATCGAGCTTTATTGTGCGATGATGCACATGCAGTGTTAGCCTTATTGTCTCGTGCATTCGAAAAAGCCGGCATTGCTCATCTAGTTCATTCGGAAGCCATTGATCTATGATATATCCTAATATTGATCCCATCGCATTTCATTTGGGGCCTATCGCAGTGCGTTGGTATGGTTTAGCGTATGCTGCAGGATTTATGATTGTGATGACAATGGGGCGTCGATCGATTCAGCGTAATGCTATTGAATGGATTACTTTAGATCATTACGAAAGTGTCATGTGTGGATTGATGTTAGGGTTAGTATTAGGCGGACGTGTGGGATATATGCTGATGTATCAATTTGATCGATGGTGGGCACATCCACTGTCTGTATTTAAAGTTTGGGAAGGTGGAATGTCTTTTCATGGTGCTTTAATCGGATGTCTAACTGTTTTGATCTACCAATCTTATCGATATGATTTCAAATGTTTGGCATTATCTGATTTGATTGTGCCTTGGGTGCCTTGTGGTTTAGGACTAGGGCGATTAGCAAACTTCATCAATGGTGAATTATGGGGGCGTCCAACCGATCAGACCTGGGGGATGATCTTTCCTTGGGTCGATGCTCAATTAAGGCATCCTTCTCAACTGTATGAGTTTTTTTTAGAAGGAGTGGTTCTGTTTGTGATGATATATTTGATGCGTCCTATGCGCACACAGCAAGGTCAATTGACGGGTTTGTTTTTAGGGCTCTATGGCATCATGCGTTTTAGTGTTGAATTTTTTAGAATGCCAGATCCTCAAATTGGATTTTTATTGAATACACAGTGGCTAACTATGGGTCAATGTTTATCAATTCCAATGATTGTCATTGGTGTCATTCTGTTTTTTCGAAAAACATTGCCAGCCTCGCAGGCTTAGATTTTGACTGAAGGGGTTGATCATCTGTTTTTAAAAGTTGCCTTGCCAGATTCAGACGCTTAAGGCATAATGCGTTTTTTAAGTGGGAACAATCAAAGATGGTCATTGATGGGTGGGGATTATTTTGGATGTTATGCTCACTGATTTTAATTGTAGAAGGTTTGATGCCTTCCATTCACCCTACACTTTGGCAAAAATGGTTGTTAGCCATGACGCGCATGAATCCACAGTCGATTCGGTGTTTTGGAGTATGCTTGATGGGGTTGGGTGCAGTGATGATGGCCGTTGTTCATCAAATCTATTAATGAGGTGTTATTAATGTCAAATTCAGTGGTAGTGATTGGCGCTCAATGGGGTGATGAAGGAAAAGGTAAAATCGTTGATTGGCTGACTCAGCAAGCTGAAGGTGTCGTGCGTTTTCAAGGGGGGCATAATGCCGGTCATACGCTAGTGATTGATGGAAAACGTTCGATTTTACATTTATTACCTTCTGGGGTATTGCATGAAAATGTGATGTCTTTTTTAGGGAATGGAATGGTGGTCTCATTGCCTGACTTATGTTCAGAAATCGATGGTTTATTAGATCAAGGGGTGCCTGTTGATCAAAGAATTCGAATCAGTGAAGCCTGTCAAGTGTTACTGCCTTATCATATTGCTTTAGATCAAGCCCGTGAGTTACGCAAGGGACGAGCTGCAATTGGAACCACAGGTCGTGGCATTGGTCCAGCCTATGAAGATAAAGTTGCACGTCGTGGCATTAGAATGATTGATATCTTAAATCCTGAAACCTTGAAGCCTAAGTTATTTGAATTAGCTGAATACCACAATTTTGCATTGAAACACTATTATCGAGTGGATGAAATTGATCCAAATACTGTATTCAATGAGCTTTTGACATTGGTTGAGCGCGTGCGTCCTTGGGTCTGTGATGTGGGGGCTCAACTGGCGCATATGCGCATGAAAGGGCAAGCTTTGGTTTTTGAAGGGGCTCAGGGTGCTGCGCTGGATATTGATCATGGAACGTATCCTTTTGTGACTTCTTCAAACACAACCGCGGCTCAAGCTGCATCAGGTAGTGGATTAGGGCCAGGGTATTTAGATCATATTTTAGGGGTCACAAAGGCTTATACAACACGTGTCGGTTCAGGTCCATTTCCAACTGAGTTGGCTTCAGGGGTGGGTTCAATCTTATCAGAGCGAGGCCAAGAACGTGGAGCAACGACCGGTCGAGCGCGGCGTTGTGGTTGGCTAGATATTGTGGCGTTAAAACACTGTGTTCGCGTCAATAGTTTAAACAGTTTGTGCCTGACTAAGCTTGATGTGTTGGATGAATTAGACAGTATTAAAATATGCACAGCTTATCAGTATCAGAACGAAGTACTACTACACGCTCCGATTCAAATAGAGGCGCTGGAAGCGTGTGTTCCGATTTATGAGGAATTACCTGGATGGAAGACTTCAACCGCAGGCTGTTGTGATTGGGATGCATTACCTGAAGCAGCACAACGCTATATTGAAAGAGTGTCTGAATTAGTTGGGGTTCCGATTAGTTTAATCTCAACTGCACCAGATCGAGCGTCGCTCATTGTACGGGCGCATCCATTGATGTCATCTCAACACTAAAAAAGATTGAATCAGTTCGAAACTTAGCACTGAGCTGTTGGGTATTTAGAAAAGTGCTTTGATCGACTTAAATCTCTTGAGACCCCTGAAAATTTTAACGGTTAGTTGAGTGAGCTTGATCATTTGATCTGCATCATAAAGTTACGGGAGGGCTTGTTAACATCAAATGGCTAAAGAATTCAGTTAAGTTTATCCACCTAGATAGATCAAACGGACCAAAAAGTAAATGACAAAGACTGCGCCCAAAATCCAAGTATTCATCGCTGTTTTTTTAGCATTGAGTGCAAGGTAAGTCAGTACCCCCAATCCTAATCCATCTGCAATGGCGTGAAATGCTGGTATGCTGATGAGGACTAAACAAGCAGGTGCTGCTTGACAAAACGGCATATTTTTCAGTTTAACGCCACGTTTTGCAATGCTGAATGCAATCATAAATAAAGCAGCAGTTGGTACTGAATTAGGAATATAACTGAGATAGGGCCCTAATAATAAGGAAGCCAGAAAGCAAGCTCCCACAAGTAAGGCAGACCAACCCGTTCGACCTCCTGCACTAATGCCTGAAGCGCTTTCAAAATAAATGCCCATATTTGAAGTCCCTAAATGAGCACCTAATAGCGTTGTGAAGCCTGTTGTCATCAGGGTGAGGCGTTGTTGTTGCGCAAATGCAGATGTCGTCTTAAGGGGAGTGTTTTCAGTGAGGGTATGGAGTGTTGACGTGCTATCAAATACAATTAAACCTGCTAATACCAGTGCATGAACCAGGGTTCTAAAGCCCCACCTGAAATCAATTTGATTCAGTGTTGTTGTGACCTGAGTTAAATCAACCACTGAAGAAGGCACATGTGTTTTGAATCCAAGATTGGCGGCTAAAGTGACAAGCACTAAACTGATTAAAAAATGGCCTGGAATTCGGTAATGTTGACCTAATTGAATCAAAAGGCAGGTTAAACTAAAGTTGAAAATAGCCTGTGGATTCACAGGCCAGTGATGCCAAGGATATCCGATGCCAGAAGCATCTAAGGCAACCCACATCATAAATAATCCAATTCCACTCATCGTTCCGAGCATGAGCGATTCAGGTAACGCTTTAATAATATGACGAGGCCATTTGAGGTAAGCAATGAGCATCAAAATGAAGCCACTGAGCATGACTGCTGTTAAAGCTTGGCGCCATTGTCCCTGATAAAATGGCACAAGGTGTGCAACAAAATAACTATTAATTGCCATGCTAGGGGCAATCATAATCGGCAAACGAACCCAGAGCCCCATTAAGAGGCAAGCAATGGCTGAGGTGATGCAGGTGGCTAAAAACACAGTATGTAAAGGCAGCCCTGCATGCGCTAAAATTAAAGGATTTACAATTAATGCATAGGCCATCATAATGAAGGTGGTGAGTCCTGCAGCACATTCTTTCCAAATGGTGTGTGCGGTGTTTAAAGTGACGTCTTCAAGTGCAGTGAGTGTTAATCGATGGGTGGTTTGATGGGGGAAAAAAGCTTTTAAATGATGTCTGATCATAACTTAAATGGCCTCATCAGATGAACATGCCCCGGGCCCGATTCGAACGGGCAACCTATCCCTTAGGAGGGGATTGCTCTATCCAATTGAAGCTACCGGGGCTAAAAAGCTATATACTATCTGAAATGTCATTTGTTTTAAAGTTTTGAGCTTTTTAGATGCAGCTTTATGTCAGTGCTTTAAAATAACAGTGTCTAGGTATTGAGTGAGTCCATTGTTCTTTAAAATGACTTCATCTTATCTTAATAATCTTTCTATAGAATAAACCTCAATATAATAATGATAAGGGTTTTGTGATGTCTAATTTAACTGACCTACAGCGGATTAAACAATCAGTTAAGACATTTAATGTATTACGATCATCAAGTATCGATGTAGAGATTGTTCTTAATTTTTTTAGATCAAATCATGATGTTTTTCATCGTACGGGTTTATTTAGAGTTCAGTGTGAGTTCATTTTTCTTTCTGGAGATGAGCGTCAGGCGTGTGAGTATTTAATCGGTCATGATGCTGTTTTTAATACATTTATAGAGCAGCTCCAGATGACCTGTAGATTTTTTGAAGACGTTAATATAATAAATGAATTATCTAATATCGATGGAGATTTAGATTTAGACCAGCGCATTGAGGATTACTCAAATGGAGATGCTGCTCAAGACGATGTGATTGTAGTTCAGGCTGAGGAAATCGATCAATCGGATCTTCTAAGTCCAAAAAATATAGGACGTTTATGTTGTTTGTCGTTCATATTTATGTTTACAGTCTTTTTAATGTACAGTTTTGACTTTCTTCCTCCTCTTATTACTATTATAGACACAGACTATTTTTTTCTTATATTGATGTTGTCTTATGTAACAGCATGTACGTTGTTTGTTGCGTTGTATGAGGCTTATGACTATTTTAAAGCTTCTACTATCCCAGTGCTTCATTCTACGAGTGATCTAGGTCGAAATCCAACAGTAGTTCAAGCTCATCTTGTTGAATCTAATGATCCAGTGCCTGATCCTATTATTGTTCATTCTGCGGGTGATCTAGGTTCAAATCTAACAGTATTTCAAGCTCATCTTGTTGAAGATAATGATATGAGTACAAATGATCGCTGATTCTGATATGGACGCAGCCCATCCATAGGCATTAATGAGATACATTTTGACGTAATTTAAGATTTTAGAGTGATCAATCCAGTTGATCATGCAGGGTGCACGTCATCAACCCGTTATTTTATATCGATTGAGGACCATGAGTGTTATACGGATTCTTGAGTGATTGATGACCCACGAGGATGTTCTCATCGTCTTAAATCAATCACTTTAATCTCAGATTTTGATGCATCGATTTAATCTTAAATTCTTTAAGATGTTTGAGCTCCATTGAGTTTTATTCATGGCATTCAAGCTTGTTTAAATGGCATGAAATCATATGGTCAATTAAAACTTTTATTCAATTATCATGTCAATAGATTCAGTTGAGTTGACCCATTTGATCGGTCTCTTTTCTAAGGTTGAGTTTGATAGACTCAGCACCTCATCCTTTTTAGCACACCGTATTAAAACGTTTTAATTGTCCGCTATAGATCGTTTGAAGCCCTTGTTCAGTTTCGAACAGCAATGCGCCTTGAGGGGTAATACCTTTAATATAGCCCTCTAGCGTTTGGTGCGGTTGATTGAGTAGAAGGCGCTCATGTTGATAAGCCATCCGAGTATTCCATTCAAGGTGCCACTGAGGGTTCGGTTGGTCAAGCATGTGTGCAATCGAGTCAATGATGTGTTCTGTGAGTTGATGTTGATCGATCACCCCATGTACACTGAGCGCTGTGCTGCCTTGAGGTAAGTCTGGATGCATCTTCAAATTAATGCCAATTCCGATGATGATCTTTTGATAAGCCCCTTGAGGAGCTGTTTCAACTAGAATGCCCGCACATTTTTGATCATCAAGTAATACATCATTCGGCCATTTAATTGAAGGGTGTAGGTATTGTGATTCAAAGCAGTGTGCTATTGCTACCGCGGCCATTGCCGTCCAAGGCCATAAAGCATGTGCGCTTAGAACCCCTATAGAACACCAAATGCCTGTTTCAGGAGGCGCAATCCAGGTTCGATGGCGTTGACCAAAAGCGGCTGTTTGCGTTTGTGCTGTACAAATATGTAATTGTAAAGGTTGAAATTCAAGGTGATGTAGATAAGTTTGTGTTGATGGGAGGCTTTCAAAGCGATGCTCAATTCTTTCCCAAGGGTCTAGGGGCGCATGTGTATAGGTTGGAGTGGTAGACATGATCAAGGTGCTTCAGGGCTTAAATTAAATTCAGTATACTCACGGAATCTTAAATCATTCAAGGATGAGGGTGTCATGCGTGTAGTGTGTTTACATGGTTGGAGTGGTTCGATTGAGTCAATGCGACCACTATCCAAGGCATTAACGCAGCAGTTGGGTTCATCGTTAATTCAATTAGAATTAGGTCAGTATACCAGTTTAGATGATGATTTAACGCTAGATGATTTGGCCACAGCCATGATGAATGCTTGGATTGAGCAAAGATTGCCTACAGCGCCTCAATCAATCAATATCATTGTGCATTCAATGGGTGCTTTAGTATTACGGCATTGGATTCGTCGTTATTTTACTCCAGATACACTCCCGATTGCACGTTGTGTGATGTTGGCTCCAGCTAATTTTGGTTCAGTGCTTGTACATCAAGGGAGTGCTGTTTTAGGGCGTCTTTTTAAAGGGTTTCACTTTAAACGTCCCTTCCAAGTGGGTTCACAGCTTTTGGATGTCTTAGAATTAGGTTCACCCTGGACGGTTCACCAAGCGCTTGAAGATTGCTTTAATCAACCTATTTTTAATACATCTCATATTTTGACAACAATTTTAATTGGTTCAGAAGGGCATCGTGGGCTAGGGGCTTTATTAAATGAGCCGTGTTCTGATGGTGTAGTTCGTTGGTCTAGTGCACACCTTGAGCCAGTTCGATACTGCATCGATTTAAGCTCACATCGCCCTGAAGTAGAGCGGGTTGTGTCGGGGAATCAAGTCGCATATCAAATCATTTCAGGCTTGAATCATGCAAGTATTTTGCAAGAAGAAGGTTCGATTTCAAGTAAATTGATTGAAGCAATTATTCAAGGTTTAAAAGTGACGCCTCAAACGTTTCAAGATTGGCGTCATGTGTGTGAAAACAAGACTGATGCTTATTTAAGGGCTTTAGATTCAAAAGCATTATGCCAGCAACATGTTGTGTCCGTTATCAATCAATATACGCATCCTGTGACAGATTACTGCATGACATTGACTGAACAGCGTTGCGATGATCATCATTTGACTGAATATTTTCAATCACATGTGCATTTAGGGTGTCATGTATATAGAAATGATAAGAGTTTTAGATCATTTTATTGGGATGTAGGGGCCTTTTGGAATGCGCCTGATCAATGGGAGGCCCTGCATTGGAGTTTGGTGGCCATGCCACAATTCTCACCCCCTTTAGGAGAGGTGGGTTACATGTCATATGACGATGTGCATACTCCAGCTTGGGTGCTTGATGAATCAGATATGAAGGCATTAATGCAACCTCATCGTACGTGCTATATTCAAGTGATTGTGCCTAAAGCCGTTCAAGGTGTTTTTTCATGGGTGCCATCAAAGGTCGATATATCTCCTGAGACTTAAAGTATTTAGAGTATGATTTGAGATCAATTGATTGAACTATTGAGGATTGAAGATTAAAAGCATTATAGAGGTTTATAATAAGGTCATGCGTGATTGCTTCGCTTTAAATGATCAGGGTTTAATATTCATTGAATATACCGCTGTTAACATAGAAATCATTACACAATAACAATGATGAGGTATTGTTATGAGATGGGCAGAACTTAATATAAAGAACATGTTTGATAGAAGAAATTTACATGAATTTAAAGCTTTATTGCGAAGCACTTCTTTAAATGGTCAAGAGTTTGAACGTACTTTTGAACATATGTTTAATAAAATAAATGTCGCAAAAGGTAAAATGGATCCAAAATTATTGGATTATCTAGACGATTGGATTATCTAGACGCGTTGTGTGATCAGTATCCAGATTATTTAGCAACCGTCATCAATGAGCCGCCTTCTGTCGATCATAGATTTAAACCATGTTGTTTAGCACGTGCAATACAGTATGATAATTTGGAATTAGCAAAATTTTTAATGAGTAAAGGCGCTTCAGTTAAAAGCAAGTATGCTTCACTATCAGATCAATCTGGATCTCGACCAAATCATCAAGCAATTGAGGAGGTTATTTTAAATCATCCAAGATTAAGAAAAGCATTACTACCAGAGTCTAGACAATCTCAAGGTTTCATGTGTTGTGGTGGTCGTCCAAAGCTTTAATCGCAGTGTTGATCGAAGTCACTTTGTTTGATATAGCTGGGCTGTTGATTTGAGTTCAGGTGTGCTGACAGCACAGGGTGTGCGCTATGGTGAAAGTTTTTAGGAGTCATCTGATGTGAGGGTTTTCAAAACTTTAAAAACCTTTAGGCTGTCAGTGCGGACACATTTGAGGTGCGATCAACCTTTAAAGGATTAATCAAATAGCTATTTGAAGTATATGTTAAATCATAAAGTCGCTCTGTCTCATATAAGGCTCAAGCTTCAGTGAAGGGCATGTTTCTGTGTAAGGTGCAATGTTTTAAGAGAATAGTGGTGCAGTCATTGCAAGATCAGGGCGTTAGGGAAAGTCATGGTATTTAATCTAGGTATTTGATTCAGTATCAAGCAAGCCCGATTCTCTCAGTAGCTGACGTGCTTGGCTTTTGGGTTGTTGTGTATAGGTGGCCAGCCATAAGAGACCAGCACTATAAATGCTTAATCCAATTAAAATCCAAGTTTCAGGTAACGCTTGAATGCCTCCATAGTGTCCTAGGTAGCTGAGTAGGGTGATGCCTAAGAAATAAGGCATCAGCCAGATGGCATGTTTGAGATTCAATGGATAGGGTTGTCGACGTGTCAGATTTCGATAGATAATGAGCGCTATTATCCCTAATCCAAGTCCAAGCATCAGGCGCCAAATGGTCTCCCAGCCAGACCAGTAAGCCAATAAATTACAAATTAAAAATGCACAGTAGCAGAGTGTTCTGTGAAAAGGGAGTTTGAAAGGCCTTTTAAGGTCAGGGGCTTGTGTGCGAAGTGCAAGCAATGAAATCGGTCCAATCCCGTACGCTAAGACGATTGCAACTGATTGAAATTTAATCAGGGCTTGCCAGTCTGGAAAGGGAAAAAAGAGAACCAATCCAACCAAAAAGTTAATCCATACAGCACGCGCGGGGACTCCTTTTTCATTCAAGCCCATTAAGGCACTGGGGGCATAACGGTTTTCGCTCATGGCATAGGTTAATCGAGCAGTGGTTGCGGTGTAAATGAGTGAAGTGCCGGTTGGAGAAATCAGTGCATCTGAATAAATGGCCACTGAAAGCCAAGAAAGGCCTAAGGTTATGGCAATGCCTGCAAAAGGTCCTGCATCATGTGTGTAGTGTAAATGTTGCCAACCTTGCTTCAGCATTGTAGGAGAGAGTGCGCCGACATAGGCCATTTGAATTAGGCCATACAATACAATGCAAATACAGACAGAGCCAATGACCGCTAAAGGGATTGCAATGTGAGGTTTTTGGGCTTCACCGGCCAATGAGGTGGCTTCTCTAAACCCTAGAAATGAGAAGACAACAGCACCTGGCAGTGAAGCAAATACGCCATGCCATCCAAAAGGCATAAAGCCACCTTGTTGTGTGAAATTATCAAAATTAAAATGTGTGCTGAAAAAAGCAATGATGGTGATGAAAGGGACCATCACTTTCCACAGTGTGAGCGCACTATTATAGCGTGTTAACGTTTGAATACCTTTGATGTTCAGCGCGCTGATGCACAAGAGTAAGCCCGAAGCCACCAATAGGCCTGGAAGGGTTAAAACTACAGTGTCAGATTGTGTTTGTGTCAACCACGGTAAAAAAGGTGTTGCATATTGGCAGATGGCCTGAACTTCGGTGGGGGCAACTGCGACACAAGATAGCCAAGCTAACCAGCTCATACAAAAGCTTGTTGCTGTGCCATGTGTGAACTGTACATAACGAGCTAACCCTCCAGTTACAGGTAGCATGGTTGAGAGCTCTGAAAATGTCAGTGCAATGAAGATGATCAGTCCACCTCCCAGCACCCAGCTGATCATAGAGGCAGGTCCTGCAAGTTGCGCAGTATAAAAACTGCCAAATAGCCAGCCTGAGCCAATCATGCAGCTCAAAGATGCAAATAACAACCCGGAAATAGAAATGGTACGTTGAAAGTTCAAAGGTGTAGCTCGTTTGAAGATCAGTGAACATGCTATCTCAGGATGTTCATTGAAGCAAGTAAAATCATGGGGGCTGATTTGATGTTCAATTGGAGCGTGATTCAGAAAGATTACGTGACATTTAGGGTCTAATGTTTTGATTTATTGAATGTTTTGTTATATGATTTGATCATTGAATACGGTAGGGTTATTGCATTGGTCAAGTCATGTTCAGTGGTTTTGAAATCGGTCACACGTGAACGGCATTATCGACCTGTCTTTAAACCTGTCACCTTGTCAGCAATCCCTGGAGACGTCTGGCATGTGCAAGGTTTAAATGGCGCTGGGAAAACTTCCTTGCTTAAAATCATTGCGGGTATCTCGCATCATACGGGGCAGTGTCATGTGTCAGGCGGGGTGGTGTATAGCGGTCATGAGCCTTGTGTGTATGGGCATTTCGATGTAATCGAAAATTTAAATTATACCACCTTGAATGCGCAGCACTATTCCACACAGCACTGGATTGAACAGTGTGCCATATGGCAGCTACCTGAGCGACGTTCTGCACGTCAGTTATCAGCTGGGCAGCGTCAAGCTTTGAATTTATTGCGCATTATCCACTCAGGTGCAGGATGTTGGTTATTAGATGAATCTACGCAGTGCTTAGATGTCGATAAAGCTCAATTATGGGCTCAGGCCTGCCAACAGCATGTTCAAGCCGGTGGGGTCATCTTTTTAACAACTCATATGGCTCAAGACCTTTTGTTGTCAATGGTGACGCAGCGTATCACATTGGAGGCCATGCATGTTTGACGCTCAGTTAAGGTTGTGTTCATTGGAATGGCGTTTGGCTTACCGTCAAGGTTGGCAGTGGTGTTATGGCCCTGGGGTATATGCACTGCTTTCAATTGTAGCGCATTGGGTTGTGCAAGGTGTTGCGCCCAGTCTGTGGCCTCAAGTGGGTTGGGTGATCGTATGGATTTTAGCTTGCTTAAGTGTCATTCTGAGTGTTCAAACATTTTTTGCGCCGGATGAGGAATATGCGATGTCATTATTATGGTGTGTTCGTGGAGCCCCTAGAACTTTTAGATTATGGTTGAAATATACAATAGGGTGTTGTTATTTAATCCTTCCTTTGAGCTTCATGTCTTATCTATTAAGTGGCCTACTTGCTATGCCTATGTTGAGCTCAATGACATTTTTATCTGCGCTGGCTTTAGCGGTGAGTTTGATTTTAGGTTTGGGTTTAAGTGTTGCCAATTTATCTTCTGCGCTGGGAGGACAGTCTAATTTATTAATCATGATTACTTTGCCGCTCTATGTGCCTGTTATTTTTTGGGGAGGAGGTGCAATATGGCATACTCAGCTGGGATTAAGCGCACAATACTAATGGTATGTGTTATCAGGATGTCAATTGATTGGTTGGATCTTGTTTCCTTGGTTGATGTCGATGACGGTTAAGATAGGAGTAGATCCATGAAGCAATGGTATCAATGGATGGCTTTAGAGTACTTTTTTAAGCGATCAGCACCTTATGGCGCTTATTGTTTAATAGGGGGAATGATTGTCATGGTCACTGCAGTGCTTTGGGGTGGATTCTTGACACCACCTGATGTTCAGCAGGGTGAAGCGTATCGAATGATCTATATGCATGTCCCCTGTGCAGCTGGGGGCATGGTCGTGTATGCTGGCATCAGTATCGCAGCTTTAATCCATTGGGTATGGCGTATTAAACTAGCTGATGTCTGTATGACAGCATTTGTCCCAGTTGGAGCGGTATTGACTGCATTGGCTTTAGGCAGTGGCTCAATTTGGGGGCGACCGATGTGGGGGGCCTGGTGGGTGTGGGATGCACGTCTCACCTCCTGTTTGATCTTATTGTGTTTGTACCTAGGATTGATGGCATTGCGTCAATCAATCAGTGATGGGACACAAGCTGCTCGGGTATGTGCATGGGTCACTTTAATAGGCGCACTAGATCTGCCCATCATTCATTATTCTGTCAATTGGTGGAATACTCTACATCAACCTGCAACAATGCTCGCTTTTAAGGCGCCCAGCATTGATGCATCTATGTTATGGCCTTTGCTTTTGAGTTTATTTGGCATGGCTTTATGGTGTATCGGGCTGGGTCTGATTCGAATGCGAACATTGATTATCATGCGTTATCGTCATTTATCTTGGGTTCAGCGTTATTTGGGAGGTATTGATGCAGCATGTTAATTATATTTTAGCGTGTTATGCCCTTGTATTAGGCGGTGTAATACTATTAACCGCATGGGTGTTATATACGCACCAAAAAATCATGCGATTGATGCAGGAGAGGTAATGGAGTCTCATCGTAAAAGACGTGTGATAACCCTCATCGCGGTGATGCTGATATGTGGCTTGGGTGGCGCAATGCTCTTGATGGCATTGCGCTCGCACATTGAATTATATTTAACACCTACACAGTTGCTCGCACAGCAATCTCACCTAAACCATACGTTTCGTTTGGGGGGATTTGTGGTGATGGATAGTGTTCAAGTGCTGCCCAATCAAAATGGAATTGTCTTTCAAGTCAGTGATCTAAAACATGAAGTGAAGGTTCATTATAAAGGTATTTTGCCAGCTTTATTTAAACCCGGAAAAGGGGTCGTGTTATCGGGCATGTGGTATCATGGTCAAGTTGAGGCCAGTGAAGTGTTGGCCAAGCATGATGAAAATTATCGTCCTCCTGGTTTAATTGATCCTTCAAAGATCAAATCTCGTTAACTTAAGTCGGTGGATCACTATGGGACCTGAAATTGCTTTCATTTTATTTATACTTTCAATGTTAAGTGCCGGTGGTGTGATGCTGGTCCCGTATAGTCGCTTAAATCCTGAGGTGATTTTGACCTTGTCTAGGCGTATGGCTTATCTTCAAATGTGTTGTTTGACCGCCAGTGTATTGTTATTGCTGTGGGCCTTTATTGAAAGTGACTTAACGGTACAAATTGTCGCACGATACAGTCATGCCACCATGCCTTTCATGTATCGTGTATGTGCTTTATGGGGAGGGCATGAAGGTGCCTTGTTGTTATGGATTTGGATTTTGACAGCATACGCTTGTGTCGTGGCCATTGGGCGTCATCATGTTTTAGATACATTGCGATCTCATGCATTATCAATTTTGGCTTTGATTTACCTTGCTTTGGGTTCATTTTTGGTGATCACATCCAGTCCATTTGCTCGATTTTTGCCAGCGAGCCCAGATTCAGGGCAGGGCTTGAACCCTTTATTGCAAGATGTAGGCATGGTGATGCATCCACCAATGTTATATGTGGGTTATGTGGGATTATCTGTAGTCTTTGCGTTTACTGTGATTGCTGTGTTACGTAATCAAGTCAATGCTCAGTTTGCGCGTGCCATTCAATCCTATGCATGGTTTGCATGGGGTGCTTTGACAGTGGGTATTATTTTAGGTAGTTGGTGGGCTTATCGAGAATTAGGTTGGGGGGGGTGGTGGTTTTGGGACCCTGTTGAAAATGCATCGTTTATGCCCTGGTTGGCCGCGCTGGGCTTGCTGCACATGTTGATGGTGTTAGAGCGCACATCACTATGGATCGTCTGGACCGTACTTCTGGCTGCATTGGGGTTTGTGTTAAGTTTAATGGGAACCTTTTTGGTGCGCTCAGGTATTTTAGTTTCAGTGCATGCGTTTGCAGAAGATCCTCAGAGAGGGTTGGTTTTGCTCTTGTACTTTGGAGCTTCAATGATTGCCACTTGTCTTTTATTGATGCGTTGTGCCTCACAATCCACTGAGTCAAAGCGACCTTTAGCGGTTCGTGTGCGTTGGATGGCCGCTGGATCTGTGCTCTCAATGGTTTCATTGTTAACCGTTGTTATTGGAACATTGTATCCGCTCATTGCTCAGGCTTTTTTTCAGGAGAAAGTGTCAGTGGGTGCGCCTTACTTTAATCAAATCCTAACCCCTATTTTTTTGTTGTCGGCTGTTTTGTCAAGTTGTGCGGTTCAAGTGTCAGCGCGTCAACAAAAATTAACACGGCAGTGGCTTCAATCTGCATTTTGGATTGTTATGCTTGAGTGTGTTGTTTTAGGCTTGATCTTTCTCAATCATCAACCTATAACGTTGAAGTGGGTTTTGGCCAGTACGGTTGCAGTTGCCTTGGCTTACAGTAGCTTAATGAGTGTTTATCAACGTAGGGCTTCTTGGGGAATGGGATGGGCTCATGTGGGGTTTGCGGTGGTGATACTGGCTGCTGTCAGTGTGTCTGAATTTGAAACGTTGTCTCAGTGGTCATTGCAACCCGGTGAAGTGGTCAAACAAGGTGATTGGCGCATTCATTTTCAATCAATTTCAACTCAAAAAGCTTCAAACTATCGGGCACGTGAAGCACATATTGATTTAGTCAATACTCAAACAGGAGAACGATTGATGTTGAAGCCTCAGCAGCGCCTTTACACGGATTCAGGGACTGCATTGGCTAAGGTGGCTATTGATGTGGGAGTATGGCGTGATATTTATGTTGCGCTAGGTCAGCGATTGAACCAAAATCAATGGGCTGTTCGCGTGATGATTAAACCGGGTGTGCGCTGGGTTTGGTATGGAGGTGTATTGATGGTGATCGGAATGTGGATGGTGTATTTAAGGCGTGCTCAGGCCCGGGAGGTGTGATGCGAGTTCAAGCCTTGTATTCAGTTATAGGTATTCTATTCATCAGTATTGTGATGTATGTCTTGTTTGATCGGCTGGGTCAGGATCCTCGTGAAATTCCGAGTGTTCAGCTTGGGCAGCTTGTTCCAGATCGTATGCTTCCCACCTTGAATGGAGGGCCGCCAAAGCAGATCAAAGCGTATTTGAAAGGCAAGCCTAGTTTGATCCATTTTTGGGCCACCTGGTGCATGACCTGTCAAGTTGAACATCCTACACTCATTGAGGATCAACGGTTTAAAGGCATGACATTCATTGGGGTGCTCTTTAAGGATGATCCGGTGCATGCGAGTCAATGGTTGAGGCGAATGGGCAATCCTTATCAAGTTGTATTGTTAGATCATTCCGGTGAGCTTGCAATGGATATGGGGGTCTATGGAACACCCGAAACATTCCTGGTCGATGCTCAGGGGCGCATTGTCCTAAGGCATACGGGTTTAGTTGATGATCGAGTTTGGCGAACTGTATTGTTGCCTGCACTTCAGAAGTTAAAGTTAACCAGAGTTGATTCAGTCAGAGGTCTTCATGTTTAGAGTCATGTTATGTATGGGGGCGCTTATCTGTGGTCTTGCATGGGGGGGGGCTTTGTATCCTTTTAAGCATGATGCAGATGCAAAACGTTTTCATCAGTTATTGGTTCAGTACCGATGTTTGGTGTGTCAAAATCAAACGTTACTTGATTCAGACGCTGACTTTGCTCAAGATATGAAGTCTCGTATGTATGTTCAAGTGCAGCAAGGTGTTTCAAATGAGATGATTCAAGCTGATTTGCTGCGTCACTACGGTTCAGCCATTGCTATGGTGCCTCCACAGTCTGGTCGGCACTGGGTGTTATGGACTGCTCCAATTTGGTTGTTGTTGATCTTAAGTCTTGTGCTCTACCGGCGTACACCCAAGTGAAAGAATGCAGGGTGCATGCATTCGATTGACATGGGGTGATGTAGAAGAGAAATCGATCAGTCGAGCGCTGATATAATATCAGCATACTTCTTGGGTTCATCTCCCAAAGAGATTTATAGGTTAAGTTGAGGTTTGCTGGTGAGGGCAGTCACGTTGAGTGGGCCCTGTGTACCACTGTCGAGGACGATGAATTCGATGATGGGGGTCATTGAGCATTTCTAGCCAATGGCTGGTCCATCCAGCTGTTCGGGCAAGGGCAAATAAAACTGTGAAGTATTGAGGGGGAAAGCCCATTGCTTTAAGGGTAAGGCCTGAATAAAAGTCAACATTAGGGTATAATTTTTTCTCAATGAAGTAAGGATCATTTAACGCTTTGTCTTCAAGTGTTAATGCCAGTTCAAATAAAGGGTCTTTTGAACCTTGATTTAAATTAATCATATCATGACAAATATTACGCATAATGCGGGCTCTAGGGTCATAATTTTTATAAATTCGATGCCCAAAACCCATGAGTCGAAATGGATCTGATTTATCTTTTGCTTTATTGAGGTATGTTTCAACCTGTGCGGCGGATCCAATTTGATTGAGCATACATAGACAAGCTTCGTTAGCACCGCCATGTGCAGGGCCCCAAAGTGCTGAAATGCCAGCTGATAACGCTGCATACAAGGGGGTGCCAGTAGAGCCAGCCATGCGCACTGTTGAAGTCGATGCGTTTTGTTCGTGATCGGCATGAAGTGTGAAAATAACATCTAAGGCCCGTGTGACTTTAGGGTCGATATCAGTCTTGCCAAAACATAAAAACAAGAACTGGTTGATGTAGCCTAGATTGGGTTGAGGTTCAAGAATCGGTTGTTCTGTTAAGGTGCGTAGAATATTTGCAGCTAATCGAGGTAGAACATGGATTGCGTCTAAAGCTTGTTGTAAGCGATCAGCAGGTTTGTTTGAAGGCAGAGATTGGTGAGCTGCTTCATGGGCTAAATGTGACAGTAGTAATCCCATTGGGTGAGCTGATTGATTCTGAGTAGGAAGTGAGGCTTGAATGTTTCGGGGTTCGCACAGTGTTGCTTCAAATGTATCGGGCGCAGGCGGAAGAGAGCCTTTCAGTAACAAATGCACAATGCTCGGGTAAGTATAATGGATGGCAAGTTGCTCAATAGGGTAGCCGCGATAAAGTAGCTGCCCCGCATCTCCATCAATGTAGGTAATGGTCGATTCACAGGCTGCTGTTGAAATGAATCCAGGATCGTAAGTGAATAGTCCTTGCTGAGACAGTGATGAGACGTCAATAACGTCAGTGCCTAATGTCGCGGGGTGTTGTTCAAGTGGGTATTCATTAGATTGATCGGCTGTTATAAGTTTTGCCTGGCGGGCATCCTGATCCATGTTCAAGTCCTTGCTCTAATTAAAGTGAAAGTTTTAACGCTCACTATTATAATTTAATGTTTAGTTATTTCAAGGCGTGATGTCGGATTCATGATAATTATCAACCCGGTGATTGTTATTTGCCGCTTATATAGATATAATCAATCTACATGAGTCGTTTTAGAAGCGGCATTTCTTGATTGAGTGTGAGCGGGAGTGTGTGATGGCGGTTGATAAGAGGCCTGTTTTTCTCAACCTTTTTAAGATTCGTTTCCCAGTGACTGCATTGGTTTCAATTGCGCATCGAGTGAGCGGCATTGTTATGGTGTTGGCATTGCCTGGATGGTTATGGGTGTTGCAATCAATATTAGGGCCTGAAGCAGGTTATCAGTCGATGTTGAGCACATTACACCAATATGCTGTCTTGGTTTGGGTCAGCTTAATGGCGTTAGTGATGCATCTATTGGCAGGGCTGCGGCATTTAGTGATGGATATGGGCTGGGGTGAATCATTGTGTGCTGCACGGGCGTCAGCTTGGTTAATTGGTGGGCTAGCAGCTAGCTGTGCGGTGATGTTTGGAGTCATGTTATGGGTGTAAAATTAAATCCTCAATCGCGTGGATTGTTGACTTGGTTGTGGGTTCGCATCAGTGCAGTGGCCATGTTGATTTATTTCGTCTGGGTGATGGCTTTATTCTTTTTTCCTCATTCGCAACAAGACTGGATCAATCATCTACACGCGTTGCCCATGCGCATGATGGGCATGATTGCTTTATTGGGGTTGCTATTCCATGCGGGATTTGGTTTGTGGACGGTGTTGACTGACTACGTGAAAACACAGTGGATGAGAAGGGCCCTTGAAATTATAACTTCTATATTTCTTGTGGCATGCTGTGTTTGGGGAATAATTTTATTAGGTGGTTGAAATGAGTATAAAGACAAAAGTATGTGATGCAATCATTCTTGGAGGAGGCGGTGCAGGCTTACGTGCAGCCCTTCAGCTGGGTGCTCAAGGCCATAATGTGATCGTTTTGTCTAAAGTATTTCCAACGCGTTCGCATACTGTGGCTGCACAAGGGGGGGTGAATGCTGCATTAGGGAATGCAGATGGAGATGATGATTGGCGTTGGCATATGTATGATACGGTTATGGGGTCTGATTTTCTAGGAGATCAAGACGCCATCGAATACATGTGTGAGCAAGCGCCTAGTGCGATTATTGAATTAGAACATTTTGGCTTGCCTTTCTCCCGAGATGCTTCTGGTAAGATTTATCAACGTGCTTTCGGAGGTCAAACGCGTGAATATGGAAAGTCATTAGTGCATCGAACCTGCTGTGCTGCAGATCGAACGGGCCATGCGATGCTCCATACCCTGTATCAACAATGTGTAGGTGCAGGGGTGTGTTTTTATAATGAATGGTATGGGTTAGATTTGGTCAAAGCTCGAGATGGTTCCATTGCGGGTGTCGTTGCCTTGTGTATGGAAACGGGTGAAGTGGTTTATTTTAAATCACGCGCCACCATTTTGGCTACGGGGGGGGCTGGACGTATCTTTAAATCAACCACAAATGCATACACCTGTACGGGTGATGGTTTAGGGATGGTGCTGCGTGCAGGCTTGCCGCTACAAGATATGGAAATGTGGCAGTTTCATCCGACCGGTATTGCAGGCGTAGGTGTGTTAATTACAGAAGGATGTCGTGGTGAAGGCGGTTACTTGCTTAACGGAGAAGGTGAGCGATTTATGTTACGTTACGCGCCGCACATGAAAGATTTAGCTTGCCGAGATGTGGTGTCACGTTCTTCAATGATTGAAATTCGTGAAGGTCGAGGATGCGGTCCCAATAAAGATCATGTGTTATTGAAGCTGGATCATCTGGGTGAAGCCGTTTTGAAAGAGCGCTTACCAGGCATCATGGAGCTGGCTAAAACATTTGCGCATGTGGACCCTACTCAAGCGGCTATTCCTGTTGTGCCAACGACTCATTACCTCATGGGAGGGATCCCAACGACTCGCTTCGGTGAAGTATTAACGTTAGATGATCAAGGGCGTGATCAAGTTGTAACGGGTCTATATGCAGCGGGTGAAGCGGCCTGCGTGTCTGTGCATGGTGCAAATCGTTTAGGTGCAAATTCGTTATTGGATCTGGTTGTTTTTGGTCGAGCCAGCGGTCAGCGTGTGTTAGAACATTTAGATCATTTGCATGAATCTGAAGTGGATTCAGATGCCATTGATTTTGCATTGGCGCGTTTGAATCGTTGGAATCGTGGTGAAGGAGATGTTTCCGTTTCACACATGCGGGCTCAATTGCAAACAGTGATGCAGAATGATTTTGGGGTCTTTAGAGAAGATACTGCCATGACTGAAGGATTGACGCGTATTGAAGCTTTAATGGAGCAGCATCAACGAACGCGCCTTGATGACTTAAGTCAAACCTTTAATACGGCCCGAATTGAAGCGTTAGAATTAGATAATCTATTCCTAACTGCTCAAGCCAGTGCGGTTTCAGCACATGCTCGAAAAGAGAGTCGAGGGGCGCATGCTCGTGCAGATTATCCCGATCGAAATGATAAAGACTGGCATTGTCATTCTATTTTCTTCGAAGATGGGCGTTTTATGAAGCGTGCTGTGAATATGAAGCCTAATCAAGTTAAACCCATTGAACTGAAGGAGCGTGAAAGCTGATGGAAATTGTCATTCAACGATTTGATCCTGAGCATGATTCAAAACCTTATTTACAGTCGTATACAGTGGACCCAAGCGCCTTTCAAGGCGTGATGCTGCTTGATGCCTTAGAGCACCTTAAAACGCAAGATCCTACCTTATCTTTTCGTCGCTCATGTGGGGGAGGTGTTTGTGGTTCAGATGGTATGAGTATCAATGGACGTAATGGATTAGCTTGTGTCACTCAGTTAAATACTTTGCCTCAAAAAGTAACACTTTATCCATTGCCTGGCATGCCAGTTATTCGTGATTTAATTGTCGATTTAACTCGATTTTATAAGCAGTATGAATCGATCAAGCCTTGGCTCGTGGGTGATGAGGTTTCACCCGATTCAGAGCGCTTACAATCTCAAGTTGAGCGTTCAAAGTTAGATGGACTTTATGAATGTATTTTATGTGCATGTTGTACCACTTCATGTCCTTCATTCTGGTGGAATCCTGATGATTTTGCAGGGCCTGCTGCATTGCTTTCAGCGTGTCGCTTTATTCAAGATAGTCGAGATCATTCAAAAGCTGAGCGTCTCAAAGCACTAGAAGGTCTATATGCATTGTATCGTTGTCGAAGTATCATGAACTGCACATCGGTATGCCCTAAATCTTTAAATCCAGCTGAGGCCATTGCAACGATCCGACGTGATATGTTGAATGCTGGAACTTCTAATACAGAACTGTCGGTACATTCATGATTGAAACTCAACAGCAATTATCTTGTTTGAATGGTTCAACAGCTGCGTACGTTGAAGATTTGTATGATCAATATTTAATTGATCCCCAATCCATCCCTCCAGAATGGAAAATATTTTTCGATGAACATGCTTCAGGTGGTTCGAAAGTTTTTCATCAGGCGATTCAAGCAGACATTTTAGCTCAAATAGAGCATAAGCGTCATGCTCAAAGTGTGGTGATTCAGTCAAATGAAGCACAGGTTAAAGCGTGGTGTGATACTGTCCGATCTCAGGGATATCATGTTGCGCAAGTTGATCCTTTGGGGCTCCACCCCCCCCAACAGTTGGAATCATTAACTTTACAGTATCATGGGCTTAAAGATCTGACTCAGATCATTGATCCTCAATGGAGCCAGGCTTCAAGGCCTTATTCACTTCAGATACTACAACAGCGTTTAGAAACCAGCTATCAAGGATCGATTGGTAGTGAAGTGGCGCACCTTCAAGATCCAGTCAAGCGTCGTTGGTTGTGGTCACAACTGGATACATTTGCTGATTTTAAATTGACAGAAACTGAGCAAACAGAGGTTTTACACCAACTGATACGTGCTGATGGGATGGAGCAATTTTTGGCGCGTAAATTTGTCGCTCAAAAACGATTCTCATTAGAAGGGGGGGATGCTTTAATTCCCTTAATGGAAGCTCTTTTAACGGAAGGCGCTCAACATCATGGTTTGAAAGAATTAGCTGTATGCATGGCTCATCGAGGTCGTTTAAATGTTATGGCCAATGTATTTGGTGTCTCAATGCAAATGATTATGGATCGTTTTACAGGTGTGGTAGAGTCCGACTTTGAAACATCCGGTGATGTGAAGTATCATTTGGGATGCAGTGCATCACGTGAGGTTCAAGGCCAAACAGTGCATCTGTCCATGGCCTATAATCCTTCTCACCTTGAATTTGTGAATCCAGTGTTACAAGGCATGGTCAAAGCTAAACAAATACGCGATTATCCACAAGATCCTACAGCCATTTGTGCGGTGACCTTGCATGGTGATGCTGCGGTATGCGCACAAGGTGTGGTTCCTGAAACATTAAATTTATCACGTACTGAGGCGCATGGCATTGCTGGCGGTATCCATATTATTGTTAATAATCAAGTTGGACATAGTGTCAGTCACGTTCAGGACATGACTTCATGTCAGCGTATTTCAGATATCTTTAAAGCGTTTGATATACCCGTATTACATGTCAATGGAGATGATCCTGAAGCCGTTGTTTTTTGTGCACGCCTTGCCATGGCATATCGTGCTCGTTTTAAAGAAGAAATTGCAATTGATTTAGTCTGTTATCGTCGTTTAGGTCATAATGAAGCAGATGAACCTTCAATCACTCAGCCCTTGATGTATCAAGTGATTCGTGATCGAGCACGGTTACATGAACACTATGCTCAACAATTAGTCACTTCTAAACAATGGACACAAGATCAGTTTCATGATGCATGTGAAACCATTCAAACTCAATGTGCAGCAGGCGATTCACTGATTACAACCTGTGCAGATTCAATAGGGCGGACGCGTGCAGCTGTATGGAAGCCTTTCTTCAATCAATCATGGCAGCAATCGGTTCAAACTGCCGTCACAATTGAACAATTAAAAACACTTGCACAACAGTTACAAACGCATCCTGAAGGCTTTACTTATCAACGGCAAATCCAGCGTTTGATGACGCAGCGTGATGCCATGGCTTCAGGTGACACGCCTATGAACTGGGGGTTTGCAGAATTATTGGCGTATGCTTCACTGATTCAAGAAGGGCACTCCGTTCGTTTGGTGGGGCAAGATGTAAGACGAGGGACTTTTAGTCATCGACAGGCCGTATTGCATGATTATCAAACAGGCGAATCGTATGCATTAATGACGCCCATTGAAGCTCAAAGTGATGCGCAATTTAATGTGTATGATTCTACGCTATCCGAAGCGGGCGTATTGGGCGCTGAATATGGGTATGCCAGTGTTGATCCGAATACATTGGTTTTATGGGAAGCTCAATTTGGAGATTTTTCGAACTCAGCCCAAGTGTTGATTGATCAATTCTTGAGTGCTGCTTGGCAAAAATGGCAGCGATTATGTCATCTAGTCTTATTATTACCACATGGTTATGAAGGGCAAGGCCCTGAGCATAGTTCTGCGAGGCTAGAGCGTTATCTACAGCTCTGTGCACAACATAATATGCAAGTCTGTGTGCCAACCACACCTGCTCAGATATTTCATCTTTTAAGGCGTCAAATTCATCGGCCTTTTAGACAGCCTTTGGTGATTATGTCTCCAAAAAGTTTATTACGTCACCCTGAAGCTATTTCCACTTTTGAAGATTTGTCTGAAGGTGAATTTCAATGTGTATTAGATGATCAAGGGATCCAAAGTCATGAACTGATCAAGCGGGTTGTGCTGTGTTCAGGTAAAATTTACTATGAATTATTCGCGCGTCGTGCAGCTGAATCTATGACGGATGTTGCGCTCATCCGAATTGAGCAATTGTATCCATTTCCATATGAATCTGTTCAGGCTGTATTATCTCAATATGCCCAAGCAACTGAAATTATTTGGTGTCAAGAAGAGCCTCAAAATCAGGGTGCGTGGTACTCAAGACGTCATTGTTTTGAAATATGTATGCAGTCACACCAGACTTTACAGTATGCTGGGCGAGAGCCTTTTGCAGCACCTGCTGCGGGTTCACCCAAATTACATCAAAAACGTCAAGCCGCAGTCATCGATCAGGCGTTAGGGCTTGCAGATATTCAACCAGTTCAATATGGGAGTGTTCAATATGACTGATATCATCGTACCTGAATTACCTGAATCTGTCTCAGATGCCACGGTGGCACAATGGTATAAAGCTGAAGGAGATCCGGTTCAAGCAGGTGAAACGTTAATGGATTTAGAAACTGATAAAGTCATGCTTGAAATTGAAGCAACTGAAACAGGTGTATTGGGGAAAATAGAACAGCCAGTGGGTGCGGTCGTCACGCCGGGTCAGGTGTTAGGGCAGCTTGCAGTGGGTGAAGTTGCTGCTGTGCAATCATCCCCGCAGCAATCGACTGAAGTCAATGAACCCGTGGTTTCAAGTTCAGCTAATTCAGATGAAGCAGATTTGACACGGCAGTTACAGAAGCATAGCCCAACCGTTCGTCGTTTATTACAAGCCAATGGACTCACAGGTCAGGAGATTAAAGGAACAGGAAAATCAGGTCGGTTAACCAAAGAAGATGTTGAATCTTACTTGAAACAACAAAAGGCTTCCTCAACTTCATCCGAGACTCAATCGACTGCAACGATGTCTCCTGCAATGCGTGCACCTCGTCGAGAACCCATGTCACGGTTACGACAGCGTGTGGCTGAACGTTTATCAGAATCTCAAAAAAATGCAGTGATTCTAAGCACCTTTAATGAAGTTGATATGTCAGCCATTATGAACTTAAGAGCACGATATCAACCTGAATTTCAAGATAAACATGGTGTGAAACTAGGCTTAATGTCCTTTTTTGTACGTGCAGTGGTGCAAGCTTTAAAAGCATTTCCAATCATCAACGCTTCAGTAGAAGGTCAAGATATTTTATATCATGATTACTTTGATGTAGGGGTTGCAATTGCAGCCCCCAGAGGCTTAGTGGTACCCGTGATTCGTGATGCAGATCAACTCTCTTTAGCTGAGATTGAAAAAACCATTAAGCATTTTGCGATTCAAGCAAAAGAAAATCAACTGACGCTTGAATCCCTCACGGGAGGAACATTTACAGTCACCAATGGTGGTACCTTTGGTTCAATGTTATCGACGCCGATCATCAACCCTCCTCAAAGTGCAATTTTAGGTATGCACAATATGGTTAAACGCCCTGTTGTTGTCGATGATGACATTGTGATTCGCCCTATGATGTATTTGGCTTTATCATATGATCATCGCATCATTGATGGAAGTGACTCTGTTAAGTTCTTAGTGATGATTAAGTCATTACTTGAGGATCCTGCCCGTTTAATTTTAGACCTATAACTAAAGGAGTGATCTGTGAATATTCATGAATATCAAGCAAAGGGTTTGTTGTCTGCGTATGGCATTCCTGTTCCAAAACATCAAGTCATTGAGTCCCCTGAACAAGCATTGCGCGCTTATTCTGACTTAGGGCTTACGCGTGCTGTTGTCAAAAGTCAAATACACTCAGGTGCACGTGGTAAAGCAGGGGGCGTTAAGATTGTTGATGATGCTGCAGCACTGGAAGTCGCTGTTAAATCAATGTTAGGGGTACACTTGGTCACACATCAAACAGGCCCTGAAGGATTACCCGTCAATCAATTGGTGATTGAGGCGCCTTCTGAAATTGAGCGTGAACTCTATCTGGGTGCAGTCATCGATCGTGCAGCACGTGCTATTGTTTTTATGGCTTCAACTGAAGGCGGAATGGATATTGAAACAGTTGCAGCAGAAACACCCGATAAAATTTTAACTTGTGTGGTTGATCCACTTGTGGGTTTACAGCCTTATCAGTGTCGAGCCATGGCTTTTAAACTGGGTTTAAGCGGAACACAAGTACGTCAATGGGTGAACATCATGCAAGGCATTGCAAAGCTCTTTGTTGAACGAGATCTGAGTTTATTTGAAATCAATCCTTTAGTGGTCAATCAAGCCGGTGATTTGGTTTGTTTAGATGCTAAAATTAACATCGATGATAATGCCTTATTCCGACAACCTGAAATTAAAGAAATGAGAGATCCCAGTCAGGAAGATGCACGAGAACATCGTGCTGCACAATCTGATTTAAGTTACATTGCATTGGATGGAGACATTGGTTGCATGGTTAATGGCGCTGGATTAGCCATGGCTACAATGGATTTGATCAAATTACACGGTGGCGCACCTGCTAATTTCTTAGATGTTGGCGGTACTGCAACAGCAGAGCGTGTTGCTGAAGCATTCAATATTATTTTGTCAGACCAGAATATTAAAGCAATTTTAGTTAATATCTTTGGTGGAATTGTTCGTTGTGATTTAATTGCTGAAGGAATCATTGAAGCGGTTTCTAAGACAGGCATTGACATTCCAGTGGTCGTGCGTTTAGAAGGTAATAATGCGATATTGGCCCGAGAAAAACTTGATCAAAGTGGTTTAAATATTATTGCCGCAAATGCATTCAGTGATGCAGCCATACAAGTCGTACAACAAGCACAACAAGGAGAAACATCATGAGCATTCTCATTGATCAAAATACACGTGTGATCTGTCAAGGATTCACAGGCGGTCAAGGCAGTGGGCATAGTGAACAGTCAATTGCCTATGGCACACAATTGGTTGCAGGTGTAACGCCTGGTAAGGGAGGTCAGAGACACCTAGATCGCCCTGTTTATGATACCGTTCAAGCGGTATTAGATGATATGCCTGTTGATGCGACGATGATATTTGTGCCAGCAGCTTTTTGTAAAGATTCTATTTTAGAAGCAGCCGATGCAGGCATTCCTCTCATTGTGTGTATCACTGAAGGTATTCCAGTCCAAGATATGATTGAAGTTAAATCCTACGTCACTTCGCGTGGATTACGATTAATTGGCCCTAATTGTCCAGGTATTATTACCCCAGGTGCTTGCCGAATTGGAATCATGCCGGGTCATATTCACCAACCAGGGCGTATTGGAATTGTTTCGCGTTCAGGAACATTAACGTATGAAGCTGTGAATCAAACCACGCAGTTAGGTTTAGGTCAAAGTACCTGTGTGGGCATTGGTGGAGATCCTATCCCAGGGACAAATTTCATTGATGTGTTAAAATTATTTGAAGCAGATCAAGATACTGATGGTATTATTTTAGTGGGTGAAATTGGTGGGACTGCGGAAGAGGAAGCTGCTGAATTTATTCAAACATCAGTGACTAAACCCGTTGTGGCCTACATTGCAGGTGTAACAGCACCTGCTGGTAAGCGTATGGGGCATGCAGGTGCTATCATTTCAGGTGGGCAAGGCACGGCTCAAGATAAAACCCGTGCGCTAGAAGCTGCGGGTGTTAAAGTGGTACAAGATCCAACACAGTTAGGGACAGCCATGCAATCTTTGCTTGGCTGAGGCGGCTGCATTAGGAATGCTGATGCATTAGATTACTACCGACCCCCGACAGATGAATAGGATACACCACCTTGAACAGTTTCTTCTGTAGTTCTTCTAGTCTTGTTCTGTTCCTGTGCGTTGATAGCCCTTGGAGGTTCAGGAGATTCTGCTCGTCTCTGCATAGAAAAGCCCGAATTGTCCTCAGTTACTGGTTTCGATTCTAAGGCTATTAATGAAGCTCCTAGTGGTATTAATGCCATTGAGAGCATACCAAGCCCTATGCCTGCTAAAGTGAATTTGAGCGTTAACATACCTAATGGGTAAGTTGCAAATGCAGTGCCATCAAAAAGTGCAGGTACACATAATTTTAATAGCCACGCTCGAAATGTCATACTAGACAGTGTACCGCACAGATATCCTGCGAATGAGCTGAGTGTGCCTACGAGTGCGCTGAGTCCGCCCAGGATTTTCAAAATTATCTTCATAAATATATTTAAATAGCGTCACCCAGTGATGGGTTAGGTTGTTTTTGATGCCGATAATTTTTTTGTATATTGTTTTGTGGAGTCACTTGCTAGGCATTGCGTGAGTTTCGATATTCATGAGCAATGATCTATCATGATTCATTTGATTTGAATATAAAAAAGCGCCCGAAGGCGCTTTAAATCATTTTTAGAACATCTAATTATTAAGCATTGTATTTTTTGTAAGCTTTAGATTTAAATATACCCTGCGAAGCTTAGGGGAATATTAAGGTATTAAAGTGTATTAGGTCTTTTTAGAATATGATGATTGAGAGATAGACCTCAGCATTGTGGCAATATGACACATTTTTTTAAAAAAGATCAAAATGTTATTTGAGTGATGTATTGTCTATATAAGGGTTTGAGTCTGCTCGAAAGCTTAATCGAACTGGAATGCCCTTGAGTTTAAAGCGTTTTCTAAAGACATTTTCAAGATAGCGATGATACGATTTAGGTAATGATTGTGTTTGTTTCCCATGAATCACAATATAGTGTGGGGTGCCTGAAGAGAGATGAGCAAAGCGTAGTTTAATCCGGCGACCTTTGATCATCGGTGGAGGATGGTCAATCTGTGCTTGTGTGAGGCATTGTGTGAGTTCAGAAGTTGAAGGACGTTTTTGGGTACTTAAATATGCGGTTTTCACCGATCGCATGAGGCGGTTTAATCCTTGATGTGCTTGAGCTGAACAGAGATGATGATCACAGTAATGGACAAATTTTAAACGATCATCGATAGAACGTTCTAAGGTATAAGTCTGTGTGTCTGATAGAATATCTGATTTATTAAGGCCAATGACCAGTCCTCGTCCTGCTTCCACAACATAACGCATGAGCTGACAATCTTGATCAGTGATGCCTTCTGTTGCATCAATGAGCATTAAGACAACATGAACGGATTCAATTGAACGTAAAGCGTGAATCACGGTGTAACCTTCAAGTTGTCTCTTGGGTACATTGGCTTTCCTTCGGATGCCTGCTGTGTCAATAAGGGTGTAGGATTGTTGTTTATACAATAATGGTACTCGAATACTATCACGTGTGGTGCCTGCAATATCCGAAACCAACATACGCTCTTCTTTCAGTAAGGCATTGGTTAAAGTGGATTTGCCAACATTGGGCCGACCAATGATTGCAAGCTGAATGGTATCTGTTATCAATTCTGTTTCACTCAATGAGTTTTGAGTGGGGTAAAATGTGTTGATATAGGATTTAAGGGTATCGAGGTTTTCATGATGTAAGGTTGAAATAGCACAAAGATCTTGAAACCCTAGACAAGCAAAGTCTGAGCAGGCTACATCGGCGGCGATGCCTTCAGCTTTATTGATACACAGTAATTTGGGTTGTGGGTATTGCCTTAATTTTTGAGCAAAGATTGTTTCTTCGGCAAGAGAGCCGGTTTGTGCATCTAAGACCCAAAGAATGAGATCTGCTTCTTTGAGAGCGATTTCAACTTGTGCATTGAGCAAAGCTTGCAAGGGGTCCTGCGTGGATTGTGTAAATCCACCAGTATCAATGACTGTCCAAGCTTTATCTTGAATCAGGGCGCTGCCATAGTGACGGTCACGTGTCACTCCAGGCATGGCGTCAATGACAGCGCTACGATTGCCTGTTAATCGATTAAATAAAGTCGATTTGCCAACATTGGGTCTGCCAAAAATAACGACAATAGGCGTGGACATCAGTGTGCGACACTCTGTTGATATGCCTCACGTGCTAAACGCATGCTGAGTGCATGGATATTGTCTTTAAAAATACTCCATTCTGGTGTTGATGGTGCTGCTTTTAGTGCATTTAGATAAGCTGCATGAGCTGCTTTTAGATCATGTTGTTGTGTGCTGATTTGTCCTTTAATCATCCATGCAATCGGTGAGGAGGTTCTTTGTTCAAGGTCATTTATCCAGCGCTGAGCAACTGAAATGTTCTGTTGATTCAGTGCAATACGCGCTAAACGAATGCGTGCAATGTCACGTAAGGCGGGTTGACGTGTTGTGTGTATCAATTGTTCCAAAGTTTGAATCGCTTTGTCAGATTCATTGTGCTGCAGTTGATCATGCACTTTTAATAATTGAGCCAATTGAGCATAGGGTGTTTTAGGATAGTGTTGAGTTAATGTGTGAATCAGTGGTTGTGTCTGTGTAGAAGAAGCTTGAGCGTTTAATTGTGTCACTAAAGCATGAAAGACAACAGAAGCTTTTTTAGATTGTTGGATATGGTAATATTCCCACAGCTCCCAAGCGCCATAAGATCCAAAAATCAATACGAATATTGCAATAATAGTTTTTAAATGTTGCTGAATCCATTGATAAAGGGCGTCTGATTGTTGTTCATCTGTTTCATACATACTACGTTCCAAAAATTAAGGTGTCGAGTTGTTGATTAAGGGTGTCCAGTGTCCCGTCAATGGGGGTGATATCTGTTTTTAAGCATTTGAAGCGATAATGTGTTTCTGTTTCTAAAATCAAGGCCCAAGTATATTGTTGCTGTTGCGCACGTTTGAGTTGTTTTTTGAGAGCACCTTCTTTAAGGTCTACGCCAATACGAAATTGAGGGTAACGAGACCGAATAGTACGTGCAACGGACTGAACATAAGGTTGTGCTTTTGATTCTGATAACACAATGAGTGAAGGTTCCGTTGCAATGGGTTCGGATTCTAACAATTCAAGTACACGTTCTAACCCTAAAGCACATCCAATAGCAGGTGTTGGTGAGCCTCCAAGTTGGGCGACCAGTGTATCATAACGTCCACCGGCACATAATGTGCCTTGGGCCCCTAAGCATTCAGTAGTCCACTCAAATACAGTATCATTATAATAATCTAGACCTCGAACTAAATGTTCGTTCTCAACATATGGGATACCCAGTGTATGTAGTTGGTCCTTAAACAGGGTATGTCGATCAATTGATTCATCCGATAGATAGGCGCTCATTTTCGGAGCACCATCAAGAATATCGCGTAAAATTTTAGACTTTGTGTCCAATAAACGTAGAGGGTTCCGAGCCAGTCGATCAGATTCATCTTCTGAAAAATGTGCTTGATGAGGGGTGAGATAGTCAACC
>PBNF01000024.1 GCA_002722995.1 Legionellales bacterium
GTCGGGTAAGCAAATAAACCCACATTAATATTATTTGCATGACGCAAAGATTTATCTTTAAATTGAGTCATACGGTTTAATTCTCCCATCCCTGTCATGGTTTGAAGTATCCAAGCCAATTGAGTATGGGCTAAAATATGAGATTGAATGAAAATCGTGTGCTGATCATGATTTAATCCACAAGCAAGGTATTGAGCAAATAACTCAAGACTCGATGCCTTTAATGCTTCAGGCTCTGGAGATACCGTCAATGCATGCAAATCAACCACTGAAAACAAACAATCATAATTTGATTGTAATGTTTTCCAATGTCGAATCGCTCCAACGTAATTACCTAGCCCCAAAGGCCCTGAGGGTTGAATTCCACTAAATACTGTTTGAGTCATATCAAATCCTTGAACTTGTTGATGCTGTTACTCAAATGATCAGTATACCTGTGTCACTGAATTGACACAATCTCAAACCGAACGCCCTGAACAGTCTTTTAAATAGGATCCATTATAATAAAAAAGATTGCCTTATCGGATAAATTCTGATATAAAGTGTTTTTTTGAATGAATGGACAAAGGTGCGCTCATGAGTAATGTATGTGCAATTACACACAAAAAATGTACCGTTGGCAATAATGTTTCTCATGCCAACAATCGAACAAAACGTACCTTTAAACCTAATTTACATACTAAACGATTCAAACGAGCCAATGGCACAACCATTAAATTAACTGTTTCAGCAAAAGGCTTAAGAATCATTGATAAAATTGGAATTGATGAAGCGTTAAAACGCTCAGCACAAGATCATTAAGAGGATTAATTATTATGGCCAGTAAAAACAGAATACTGATTCGCTTAGAATCTAGCGCAGACACCGGTGTATTTTATACCACAGCCATCAATCCTAAGAATCTTGAGAATGGAAAGCTCAAGCCTCAACGAAAATATGATTGGAAAATCAGAAAAACAGTTGAATTTGTTCAGACCAAAATCACAAAAAAGAAGAAAAAATAGTAGTTAAATTTTTAAACTGGATTCAACTAAGCGCGCCTGACCCCATACCAACTTTGGAATCAACATTGAGTCGTGTTGACGACCCGTGATGACATCTCAGCGAATCGATAAACTGTTTGCAATGTAATAAGGTCACCCTATCAAGCGATAGCCTTTGTGTTAAGCATAAGCCTCCCACAAAGCATCATACACATTGAGTTTAAAGTCCGCCCCGCTTTATTTCACATCAAAACATCATATAGCGGTCACAATAAAACTTCTAATCACGATGCATCTTGTTTAAAAATAAAGCCCTCTATTCCAGCATCAGATCAAGCATCAACACACTTAAAGATGTCATACCCCTTAAGATTGAACGATAGAATCGCTATTACCCGCTTCTTGATTCAATCAACACTGACTCAGGGATTATCACAAGAGAGCCAAAGTATTAAACCATAAACATAATAAACACATTACTCAGAAAACATGAGTCATCCATCCAATCATCTTTGGAGCACATCAAACTCTCGCAATATTATTCTCATGATGAATGCAACATCAATCCCTTTAAATCACTCAAATAGCCCGCATTAAAGAACCCCTCTGAACCTCACTTCAATCAAAAACCAGCTTCACACCCATGCATCATTCACTGATTTAATCATCCAAATGACTCCATTGAAAACACAACACCGCGTATACTGACACCTATAACACTATACATCATCACACTTTAAGCCCGCTGTTTAATAAATAGCGCTATTGACATTCAATCGAATCACTCTAACACTCACATTAAGATAAATGGTTTAAATCCATTAACTTTAATTAAGCCAGTGTCTTTTAATACTCGATTATAGAAGCAAAAAGTCGAACCTAGTGTTTACATTAGATCCGACTTGATACTATTTAGACTTGATACATCAGTTAGCTTGAGACTGAAGACGAAACCTCCTGAGATTGAGGCAAATAGTCCCTTACCCAATCAGAAAAAGAAGCCAAAGCATGAATCCCTGTTGCTTGAGCATCATCACACCAGGCAATCAAATCTTCAATAAAATCTTTAGTACGGTGATCTCGATGACAGATCGATACTAAACGTTGTTTAAACTCATAGACAATATTCAAATCATTATACTCGGACAGCACATGCTCAAGGATTTTCTGTTTTCGATCAGAGATCACAACACGGTCTTGAATAAAAGAAATACATCTCAGCGGCAGCGCTCCAAGTCCTTTAGCTTTATGATTACGCTGCTCTTTTGAGAAAACGGGACGTATCACCCGCTTCATATACTGGCTCATGAAGCTCCAACGTGCTTTCAATAACGAATGCATCAACTCAGAACGTGTCAGGTCAACTAAATCTGAAGATTCAGGCATTTTAGGAAAAGTCTGGCGCACATGAGCAAGCCCTAATGAAGACAAAACACAAATATAGAACCATCCAATGTCAAACTCCCAAGGTTTAACAGAGAATTTCGCAGAAGCACCAAAGGCATGGTGATTATTATGTAGCTCTTCTCCACCGATCCAAAAAGCCCAAGGAATAATGTTACGAGCAGTGTCTCGAGTCTCAAAATTTCGATACCCCCACCAATGCGCCACACCATTGATGACACCTGCCGCCCACAAGGGAATCCAAAGTAACTGAATACCCCAAATAACAAAAGCAGGCAGACCAAATAAACACAATTCAATGCCTAACATTATAAAGTAACCCAGTGAAGTATGTTTAGAATACACATTGCGCTCAACCCAATCATCCGGCGTACCTTGTCCAAACTTCTCGATGATTGAATCATCTCGGCAAGCTTTTCTATAGTAGGACAGTCCTTTGAAAAATATTTCTTTAATTCCATATACTTTTGGGCTATGCGGATCTTTCTCTTGATCGCTATGAGTATGATGTGCACGATGAACAGCAACCCATTCTCGTGTCACCATACCTGTTGTAAACCACAACCAGAATCTGAAAAAATGATTCAATGCAGGGTGAAATTTAACCCCCCCGTGGGCTTGAGAGCGATGCAAATATAGTGTCACTGAGGCGATTGCGATTTGAGTCAGCACCAATGTGACTCCACATAAACTCCCAACTGACCAGTCTAGTAGACCTGTCCAAATCATAGGGCACTCCATTCATAAAATTAATGATCTAAATTTTAACAAAAAAATGTTTAAATGTCTAGCTTGCTCAAGATGATTCTGAACGCTGCTCTTCCATCAATCGATGGTATTTTTCCCATAATTCTCGTTGAGTTTCTGAGTATTTTGGATTTAAAGGAATACAATCAACCGGACATACTTCTTGACATTGAGGCACACCTGTATGCCCTACACACTCCGTACACTTCATCGGGTCTATTTCATAAATCTCAGGCCCCATCTTAATCGCATCATTGGGGCACTCCGGTTCACACACATCGCAATTAATACATGCTTCTGTAATCATCAGCGCCATTGGACTGCTTCCACAAATGGCACCACAGCTTTAGGAAGAAAAGCTTCGACCTTCCCTTGGCGAACTAAAATTTGCCGCACCAATGTTGATGAAATAGTCGATACCTCAGGAGAAGACATCAAAAAGAGGGTTTCAACTGTATGACCTGAAAGGGTTTGATTCATCATCGCCATTCGATATTCATATTGAAAATCATCGCCACTGCGCAAACCACGCACCAAGGTATTGACCCCCAACTCCTGAGCAAAATCAACCAACAAACCCGAAAAAGGCATCACTTGAACCGTTTCTAATGCAACACATGCAGACTGAATCGCCTGCACACGCATGTCCACTGGCATGATATTTGCAGCTGAATCAGACAATACTGCTACAATCAATCGATCAAATTGCACAGCAGCACGTGATATAATATCTAAATGACCACGTGTCATTGGGTCAAATCGCCCCGAAAAGATAGCTTGATGGCTCATTAAAAACTCCTATTATGGCCCGACCAACTCTCCTGATAAAAAATACCCATCATCCAAAACAGGCTGATTCGTCTGTATTGCAATCGACGCTGATACACGTTGAGACAGACTCTGATCATGATAACACACTTGCTGCCATGGCTTTAAGACAAATAAACGGTCCCAACACCCCGAATGGGGCAATGTTAATTGGGTTGAGTTCAAAATACAACCTTCCCACCAAATAAGGTCTAAATCCAATGGCCGAGCATTCCAACGCGGCCCCTCTAACATGCGACCCGCACGCTGCTCATAAGATTTAAATAGATCCAATAACTGCATCGGCTGCATCTCTACTTTGAGGTGGCATACTGCATTTAAATAGTCAGGCTGAACAGGCCCCATGGCTACATTATGATATACTTTTGAAGCGCTCACCCATTGAATCTGAGGATGTGCTCGAATCCATTGAACAGCTTCAACCAGCCGCAACCACGGTTGATTTAAATTGCTGCCCAATGCTACATAAACTGAACGCATCGCCCTATCGATCTCCTGAACACTTGAGAAAAAAGATAACCCTACGAAATATGCGACATTTAATCTTGAACCCAAGGCTCAATACGACTTTGATCAAGGTCACCCACCACTCCACGCAAAATTAAAAAATGATGTGCTGCACGAAACTTTGGATGCCGATATAAGTGAGCACTTTGTTCTGGATGTGTAAGACTCATTAGGTGTTGTAATTCCCAAATGGCAATCACAGTTTCGCAGCACCGATTCGTGAGTACTAACATAATATTGGATCGATCTAAAAAATTACGCATGGGTTTACGTAGAGAAGCTTTGCGCCCCAATCTCAGAGTACGTCGATGCCGCTTCCAAGGGAACCAATACAATACCGCAAACAGAAACCCTACACTTAAATGTTGATTTGAATGAAATCTTTGATCTGCATCTGACAGCGCCTGTAGCACAAACTGACGGACTTTACGCCCCTGCCGACCTTCTAAGCATTGCTGCAATGTGTTAAGAATAATCGGCAATATTTCATATTCCAATAGCAATTCCCATACCAAAACACCCGCTCCAGTATAGAATAACTTCACCACTTCCAATGTGAGCCTTTCTGGACTGACTTGAGCCAATAAGTGTCGCTGCTCACATAAAGCTTTAAGGGCTTGTGCTTCAATTGTAAATTTTAATTTTGAAGCCAGTCGAATGGCTCTCAGCATTCGAATAGGGTCTTCTTCAAAGCGAACTGAAGGCGTTCCGATCACACGAATCAATCGAGCTTCAATATCTTTTAGGCCCTCACAATAATCAATCACAACCTGCTGTTTTACATCAAATAATAAAGCATTAATTGTGAAATCTCTACGCCAAACATCCGTACTACAAGTTCCATAGTAATTATTGTGGCTGACTGAACGATACCAACGCGCCATCAGCCCCCGCCCTTCTGCCCGAAAAGTTGAAACTTCAATAAATTCATCACGTTTGCGGCCATAACGCACATGAACCAATGGGAATCGACGCCCAATCAGTCGGCTATATTTAAACAAAGCATGGATTTGCTCAGGCCTTGCATCTGTTGCTACATCAAAATCTTTAGGCCGTACTGAAGCTAATAAATCTCTAACCCCACCCCCGACAACATAAGCTTCAAAACCTGCATCTGTCAAAGTATTCAAAATTTCAACCACTTCTGGCATAATCTTTAAAGAATGATGACAATAGGTTGGAGTAAAATCTGAGCGCATCCATCGTGCACAAAGCTTGTGCCACCCATGATGAATCACTAAAAATAGCTTTAGTGTGGATCGAATAAACATGGTGTTCTGAAACTGATAAACCAATATTAAAACCTATGATAACATCAGTTTAAACAATTACCATGGCTTAGTTTAAAGAACTTTCGAAACACCCATCGCACGCATCACCACTCAACCGTTTAGCACTTCTAAAGCATTACACTTAAAACCTTTTAACCCTCAACACTTGATCTCAACTCAGGACCTAACATCATCTTGATCAATCAAACACTCAATCAGTAATACACAATCTTTCAACACTGAAGACAGTATCCAAATAAATAACATGGCATTAAAGGTTTGAACAACACCCCAAAACAGACTCTATCATCGAGCCTATTTCATATTAAGGTTAACGCCATAAGGGGCTTTTTTGATTAAAACAATTAATCTCTATCAAATTAAAACCCCGTGCTTTTTGAACCCCCTCTTTCAGAAATATTCATCTCAAGCATTGCCTTCTCTGATACAGATCCAACAACAGATTGAGGCTGTTCTTTAGATATGCTGTTTGATGCTGCAGCTGTTTGACCTCTAGAAGCCACAGGTTGACCTTGTTCTTGAGTCGCACTTTGCTTTGAATTAAAACAGCATCTCATTCCAGAAAAAATCGCCCGCCCCACATAAAGGCTTAGTACAGCACACAGACCTAATCCAATCACCCCCCCCATAGCCATCACCAGCGATGATGCAAATTCACCTAAACCTAATATTTTCAAGCTTGAAACTGATGCAAGATTTGAAGTGATTGATGCCAGTGTTAATCCGAACCCAAATGAAGCAATTAAACCTGAAACCCCAATGAGAACAACTGCACCTAAGATACTTTGAGTGATGAAAGACTGGATAAAATGATTTTAATGCTTACGAGTCATAGCACTACGATAAGCTGCTAGATCCTCTTCTAAACACTCAAGCGATCCACCTGCAGCCAAAAATACTCTCTCGATTGCAGAATAAAGAGAGCATTCATCGTCACCAAGATCATCATATATATCATTATTAATCTTATATACGCTATAAGGTGAATTGCCCGTTAAATCGGGTTGTGATCGCATATTAGGCAGGAAACATGGCCCATCATCAAAAATAATACCTGAATGTTCTAAAACTTCTTGAGACATCATTGCTCTTTTTTCAATTGCACAACGCAAGTCTCTCTTTTGCACCCAGATAGGTGAATTCAAATCCGACAATCCATAAGCTTCGGTCCTAATAACATTTATATCTTTTAATCGAACCCTGACTACCTTCCCAAGTTCATTCATTTCAGCGACATCATAGGGAACAGGAGTGAAGCTCGCTTCATCTGTTGCTGCTCTTATCTCAATAGCCCGACCCTCATCAGTCTTAACCTTTACAGTAGGTGAAGTCAAAATTGCTGAATAATCAACCTTAAGCTGCGGAAGGTGATACCGCTCAGATGCATCATGCAACCTCTTTAAATCTCGGTAGAGCGCTGTGGGATCATTACTTGACTGTAAAGCAATTTTGTACTTTGGCTGACCATTGCTCAATCTTTGTTGACACATCCAGCCCAACATCTTCAAAATCATTTTCCCATTTTTAAGCACCCTTTGATCTTCAGCCTCAGAATTTAATTGATCGATCACATCACCCTCTGAGGACCAAGCTAAATCTTCATCCCCTAATTGATATACAGTTCTACCTTAAGGGATATACCCACACCTTTGACTTTCAAGAATCTGTAGCCTTGATAGCGGAGCGGCTCCATCCAAGACACCTCCTGCATCGAACATCAACCATTGGGTTAATGCTTGAGCATTGTCAGCTAAAACAAGATCTGGAGTAGAATCGTCTAGGGGCATTTCTGATAACATTTCATGTTTCTTTATTATAAGTAAATAAAAATTATATTACATTTTAATTCAGACACTATTAAGCCTCAATATTCAGATGCTCATTTAAGCTAAAAATATATATTCAGATTCAATGTTGTGAACCTATGACCATGCTAACTAGATGTTTAAACACAAGCTTATTACAATGATTGATCAGCCTGAGTGATCAGGCGTAAAGCCCAGATGCCTTGGGTCGATCTTTTGATATCATTTTAAACGAGACAACCTCAATCAGGAGGGCTAAAATTAATAACGCACGATTAAAATCTATGATACTATTCATTGAGATGAGGATACAGTCCTTCATGGTTTAAAAAGCTTTGGAATGTTTATATGAATCAAAAAGGTATGTCTCGCAATTGTTCAATCCCCACGGTGGGTTACGCCTATGGCCACGCCTCTCGCGATCCTAGGGTTTCAGAAGGCCCCTATTGTATTCAGTCCAACACTCAAAACACACAAGCACTGAACTGGATTAAAATCATCGAAGCGCCCAAGGCTCAACATCAACACATACAAGCTCTAGACGATGTTGTCTATTGTTGTACTCAATTAGCTGAAACCATTCATGCCATTGCCCAAACTCAAAAGCCTTTTCTCATGATTGGGGGCGATCATTCTTGCGCCATCGGCACCTGGCATGGCGCCGCCAGTGCGTATCACCAACCCATTGGTTTAATTTGGATTGATGCACACCTAGACAGCCATACATTTAAATCAAGCCCATCTCAAAATATTCATGGGATGCCTTTAGCCGCCCTCTTAGGGCACGGTCATTCGAGTCTAACTGAACTTAAACATACAGCCCCTGTGATTCAACCTGAACACCTCACATTAATTGGTGCAACCAGTTACGAACCTGAGGAATCTGAACTACTCAATACCCTCAATGTCCAGGTGCATCCATTAAGTACAATTCAACATCAAAATCCAACCTCCATCATTCAAACCGTGGTGGATGCTATGACTCAAGCACAACAACCATTTGGGATCAGCCTTGATTTAGACGTATTCGATCCTCATTTGGCCCCTGCTGTCACCACTTATGCTGAATTAGGACTTGATATCTCAAGCACCTTAACCGCACTTCAATACGCTGCTCAGTCACCCTATTTTATTGGACTTGAGATTGCAGAGTTCACCCCCGCAAATGACCTTGATCACATCACAGAACACTTAGTGATGAAAATCATCAGTCATACCTTTGGAGTCAAACTATGATTCATCGATGGATTCGAGGCCTACTTATTTTAAGCGCCTTAATCATCTGCGTCATGATCTTAATAGGATTAAAATTAAGCGTAAAAGGCCACCAAGGTCCTACCACAGCACATTTTAACGGACAACGGTTTTACAATCGCCCACACACCCCTCAACACTCTTTTTCAACTATTCTGAAATGGCAATTGACTCGATCGATTTCACCTTGGGTTTTGCCCACTCACTCAAAAGCAGATCATCGCCCAGTTCGTGTGACTCAGGCGGTGTGTATCACAGCCCTCTCACATGCCAGCTTTCTCATTCAAACGCCTCAAGCAACATTGATCACCGACCCTATTTGGAGCATGCGTGCAAGCCCATTGACTTGGGCCGGACCTAAAAGAGTGACGCCTCCACCGATTCCATTTGAAACACTACCACCTATTGACTATGTTCTAATCAGCCATAATCATTATGACAGCTTAGATCTCAAAACACTTCAACGTCTCAAACATGCGCATCATCCTGTCTTTGTAGCTGGATTAGGCAATGAGCATTTACTGACCCAAAAGCATATTACACCTGTTGTAACCCTTGATTGGTGGGATCATGTGCCACATTCAAAACTCCCCATTCAATTTATGCCCGCCCAGCATTTTTCAGGCCGCGGCTTGTTTGATCGAAACAATACACTATGGGGAGGCTTTCTAATTCAATCTCCGATTGGCTCTATTTATTTTGCAGGCGATACTGGCTTAGGGCCTTTTATAGATCAAATCAAATCTAGAATAGGCGCCATCAAAATCGCATTACTACCCATTGGCGCTTATGAACCCAGGTATATTATGAAACCCATGCACATGAACCCAGAAGAATCAGTTAAAACTTTTAAAAAACTCAACCCTACATTTGCAATGGGCATGCATTTTGATACCTTTGAGGGCTTGGCTGACGAAGCGCAATATCAAGCCATTAAAGACCTTCAAACAGCCCTAAAAAAATATCAAATCAACCCACATCTGTTCATTGCACCTCAACCAGGCCAACGCAGGTGCTGGCCAATTCATACACTCTAAGTCGGTTATTTAGGCCTTCATAGAGCTGACTCATCAAGATCTATTGTATCCACTGAATACGATCATCATTGGTTAGATCTAGCTCAAGATCATCTCAATCAATCTCAACATACCTCAAGCAGTATCTAATCATGTCAACCCTGAACACTGCCCCATACACATCCCCATGAGGGGCTCACCCAATGAATCTTTACATCGATCTAGACATTCAATTGACTTAAAATCAACTACTTTTATTCAAAGCATGACATCAAAATACTTCAGATTAAGTCAGAAATTATTGAGGCAACCATGCCGGAATTTTGGATAGCAATGCCGCACGTTCTCGAAGATAAGAACCTGTCAAGGCAAAACCTAATACCTCACCTTGAGGCGACTCAAAACATCCTAATCGATCTAAGCCACTGCCTTCAAAATGCCACGCACCCTTAACATGAGGCGATGGCGGCACTACCACAGTTGGACAGCACGGGGTTTTAAGAACAATAGGCATCGCGGGGTATGTCACTGCTGTAGGCTCACCCGATAATGTTTTGGCCAATGCTTGCGCACAACGTCGAAGCGGCGCAACATAACCCAATGACCAGTTGGCCACTTCAGCACAATCTCCCAGGGCATAAACATTAGGGTGATTGGTTCTTAAATAAGCATCCGTAACAATCCCTTGTTTGACAGCCAAACCCGCTGATTGAGCCAATTGTGTACGGGGCGCTAAACCGACCGCACTGATCATACAAGCCGCTCGAACAGTGTCCCCTGAAGCTAACTGTAGTTCAACACCTTGATCTAAGGGTGTACAAGATCGAAGCTGATCAGGCCCTTTCCAAGACACCCCTATTGTCGTTAATCCCTGAGATAAAGCCTGGCCAATTGGCTCAGGTAGCAAGCGATTGACAGGCCATGCATCTGCATGAATGAGGGTAACAGGATAGCCTCCTGAACTTAAATCACAGGCCAACTCAACCCCCACCAGTCCTGCGCCAACAATGGCAATAGGTTGATTGATTTGAGTGGATAATTCAGCACGCAATTGCGCATAATCTTCCCACTGATTAACAGCATAAGCCACTTGAGCACCTTCAATTGACTGATGAAGCTTTAATGGTACAGCACCACACGCCAGCACCAATTGCTTATAATCATATCTTTGGCCCATTTCGGTTGAAACAGACTGCATCTCAAGATCAATATCCATCACTGTTTCATGCGTATAAACCTGAAGTTGATACTGATCCATCATGGCTTGGGCTGTATGCGTAATCAAATCATAAGCAGTTTTTCCCATCTTGAAACCGGTTGACAAGGTGGGTTTTGAATAAAAATGACCTTCAGATTCTGTGATCAACGCAATAGAAACCTCTTGGCGATGTTTTCGAATCTCCATAGCGGTTACATAACCTGCCAATCCAGTACCAATGATTAAAATGTCAAACTGCGTACTCATTTAACCTCTCGCTCAATGAACTGCCCCCCTCGCCTAACTTTTAAAATTTTGGGCAATCGCCTGATTCGACGAATCACTTGTGCCAGTTGAGTTCGCCCTGTCACGAGGATATCAAGCACAACATAAATATTAACACCATCTAAGTGTTCGAAGCTCACATCTGAAATACTGCTGTCTGCGTCAGCCACTGCTAAAGCTAATGTTGCCAAAACACCTCTTTGATTAAAGGTGTCGATACAAATTTTTACAGGATATTCACCTTGAACCGTTTCAGACCAACTCACACTCACATACTCTTGCTCATGATGATGCTGAGTAGAATAAAGTACCGCACAACGGTGGTGGTGAATTTGGATCCCTTCATCTGAAATGAGACGCCCCGAGATAGGATCTCCTGGCACAGGACAACAACAACTTGCACATTGCACCACCATCCCTTCTGATCCAGAAATCATCAGCGGTTGATCTTTCTGGTCCACTAGAGTCAACTCAGATTCTTCAGCTTGAATCATCAGTTGCTTAATCTGACCAACAACCACTTTAACGACGCGACGCCCCAAAGCAATATCTTCAAGCAATTGATCAAATGTTTCGACTTTACAAAGTTTTGACAATTCTTGCTGAATCGATTCAGGCACTTGATCTAAACTTAAACCCTGACGCTCTAATGCACCCGATAACAATCGCACGCCTAACTGTTGCGATTGATCTACTTGAGCTTTTTTAAAGTAATGCCGAATATTACTACGTGCTTTAGCTGTGCACACAAAATCTAACCACAATTTGTTGGGCACTGCTTGAGGAGCAGTCATCACTTCAACCGTGTAACCATTTCCTAACAAAGTGGATAAAGGCGATAATTGTCTATTGATCATGACTGCAACACAATGATTGCCAATATCGCTATGCACAGCATACGCAAAATCAACAGCAGTTGCACCTGAAGGCAACGCGATAATATCACCTTTAGGGGTAAATACATAAATTTCATCAGAGAATAAATCTACTTTCACATTCTCTAAAAACTCAATAGAATTGCCTGTGTTGTGCTGCATATCCATCAAATCTTTGATCCACTGCTGTGTATGCTGCTCACTGACATCGACTTGGGCACCTAACTTATATTGCCAATGTGCAGCTAATCCGCGATTAGCACATATATCCATGTGAGCTGTTCTAATTTGAACTTCAATGGGCACTCCGTAGGGTCCAAATAGAACCGTATGCAATGATTGATATCCATTTGCTTTGGGCAAAGCAATATAATCTTTCACACGCCCTGGAACAGGCTTATACGTTGAATGAATGACGCCTAAAATCCGATAACAGGAATCCACTGAATTGGTTACAATTCGAATGGCATACACATCTGTGATTTTTGAAAAAGGTAATCCTTTATCACGCATCTTACAATAAATACTATAAATATGCTTGGCTCGTTTCGTAATGCGCTCAACATGAATATGCTTTGATTTAAGCTGATGTTGAAATCGAAGACGAATATCTTCTAAAATATCTAAATGTGAACCTTGCGTTCGATTCACTGCGGCTTGAATCACGCGTGCACGATCAGGGTATAATGCAGCAAAGCCTAAATCTTGTAATTCAAGCGCTACTGCATGCATTCCAACACGATGCGCAATAGGTGCGTAAATCTCTAATGTTTCTCTAGAAATTCTACGACATCGTTCTCGTGATAGAATATGCACAGAGCTCATATTATCTAAACGATCAGCCAATTTCACCAAAATGACCCGGATGTCTTTAGCCATCGCCATCAACATTTTTCTAAAGTTATGCGCTTGAGCCTCTTGACGCGTATTAAACTTAATTTGTGTGAGTTTAGATACCCCATCAACTAAAGCAGCAACTGACTCACCAAAAAGCGACTCGATCATTGCTTTGTCAACCACTGTATCTTCGATCAAATCATGTAACAGTCCAGCTTGGATACTTTCAACATCCAAACGCCACTGCGCCAACAATGTTGCTACACCTACAGGATGGATGATATAAGGGTCTCCTGAAACACGCATTTGGCCTTCGTGATACTCATAAGCAAATGTGAACGCGTGATATACTGCTTCAATTTCAACTTCAGATAGGTAATCGAATAGCTGCTTTCTTAGCGGTTGAAAGCGTTGCAAAACAGTAGATTCTGATTTTGCAGACACGTGATGGTCTCCAGCTGACTCAATTCATGAATTAATCGAACCATTCATCTGGAGTTTGATCACTAAACTTAGATTGATGATGGCCTGCTGCAATCTCACGCAAAGCGATGACAGCATTTCGATTCTTACTCTCAGCAACAAGCGGCGTATAACCCATTTCATTGAGCTGTTTCGCTCGATTGGATGCCAACTGAATCAACTCAAACCGATTAGGCACTTGTTCAAGACAATCTTCTATTGTAACCCTTGCCATACGTCATCACCTGATTTTTAAAACTTTTTCATCATAACTGACTTTCAATCAGAAGCCAAGTGCTTCTCATAAAATGATACTTGATGGCGTGAGCGCAAGCGCTCTGCATAGACAATATGACTTAAATCACACACGGCAGACTCAAAGTTTTCATTTAATACAACATAATCATACTCAATATAATGCGATAACTCATCATGTGCCTGGTTCATTCTAGCCTGAATAGTGGCCACTGAGTCTTGATCACGCTGAGATAAACGCTCTGACAACACCGTTAAAGAAGGTGGAAAAATAAAAACACTCACAGCCTCTGGGAAATATTGTTTCACTTGCCGTGCACCTTGCCAATCAATTTCAAGCACAACATCATGCCCCAATGAAAACTGACGCTCAAGCTCGGATCGACTGGTACCATATGCCGAACCAAACACATCGGCATATTCGATAAAACACTGTGCATCAATCAGCCGCTTAAATTCAACAGGATCGACAAAATAATAAGACTGCCCGTCAATCTCACCAACACGCGGCACTCGTGTGGTATGTGAAATCGTACATGCCACATGATCTAACTTTTCAATTAAAGCACGCACCAATGAGGTTTTGCCCGCACCTGAAGGTGCTGAAATCACAAACAATGATGGCATCTAAATTCCCCTTTCTGAACTAAAGCGCTAAGATTCATTCCACGTTATGTGTATCACGATTTAATCATAATGTCACATGTTGGCAGTTGATCTTCGACACATTGCACGCTAGGATAATTCCTTTACCGGTCGAAGGAGGTTCACATGCATATTCAAACACATTCAACAACACTCACAGACCAAGTCACCCATGCATTGACACACTTATTGTCAGAGAAAACCAATCCCGAAAACCTCTATCAAGTTGTGATTGAGGCCGTCGAACGCCCTCTACTTAAGACCATACTTAACCATACCGAAGGCAATCAATCGCTGGCCGCTCGCATGCTGGGCATCAGCCGCAGCACTTTACGCAAAAAAATAGAACACCTTCACATCACAGATTAAATTCACCATCACCACTATTTTGACTGATACTTCACTCAATCTAAATATATTTTAATTCACACTGACTGATAGACGGACTTTAACGTTCGAAAAATATCACATCCCAGCTTATTAATTTATTGACACGAACATACGTCAAATCATATCAAAAATGATGACTTTCATACAGTAGCGGCTCACACAGAAGTGGCCTCTTAATAACAACCCCCATATTTGACATCGATCGCGTGAAGTCATCTTATACAATTTGATCAATTCAAATTAAAATAATTCATTTATACCTACCCAAACTGAATGAATCATTCACCCTATGCATCGTTTTTTATTACGCACTTTCAATCCCAAGCTAGACAATAAGCTGTCACTCTATTGAATTTTAATCATTTTATCTTTTCAAACAATGATTAAAGATGGGATGTCAAACCTAAGAATGAATCATTTAGAATACCCATTGAAGCCATGACAACTCAGAAAATAATTTAAGTGAACCTCAAGACACACTACATATATCACAAAACTGACAGCTAATTATGTCGTAAGCCCTAAAATTGTTTCATGCGGAGAGACTTCATCACCTGGAGAGTTTTTAGGACTAAAAACACCTTGAGTCAACTGATCTGACGGCAATGAATTGGCCTTAACGGAAGGCTGAAATTCGATAAAAGCTTTTAGAAAAGTCAGCTCAGATTCACCCTTTGTTGAATTAAATTCCAACAAACCCTTAAATTCTTCCTTCAAATCACCCTCTAATTTCAATTGAGAGAAAAGCTGATCCAATTGATTAGATTGTGCACAAAGAAAAAGAAGCGATCGAATGTCGCCTGCATCTTTATCTTCATCAACCAAGATTAAGTCAAAAGCCTTCATCCATCCGCACACCTGATTCGAATTACGTTGCTCTAAAAAGAGCTTAAACTGAGCTTTAGGCAAGGCTTGCTGAATATCATCCAGCCATTTATATTGAATCAACGATTCATCATCTTGTACTTCAAACACATAATTCAAATAAGTAAATACACTAGACAAGATCACAGAAGCTATTAAAAAACTCCAAAAGAATAAAGGTGTACTCAGAAATTCAAAGCAACTAAAATGCGCTAAACCTAATTTTTGCGGAAGCAACGTCATACTAAAACAAGAGCCCACACCGACAAAACCAAACAACATTGCAAAAAAACGACCTGAAGCGTACTGAGAATGAGGCTTAATATGAAAATCAAATAAAATCGCTAAGAAGCATAGTAGTGTTACACCAAATACACAGCGCAGGGAAAAAGGATCTAGCGCTGGAAACACTTCAAAAAAAGAATCAGGCAAACACACCAGCCCCACACTGACCAATACAGCTGCCGCACCAATAGCCACTAAACTAAGATGACGCATCAACCAATTTTGACTAGGATTTTCGGTCTCTAAACGCCCCCAACGTTTATGGAAATGATTTAAAAGGTTACTAAAATCATCCTTACGCTTACAATCATTGATATTTTCAAGAAAATTAGCGTTTAAAGAAGGATCATAAGCTTTGAGCTCTTGATTCAATTCCTGAAGATCTAATTCAAATGCAATTTTCCGACGAGCAAGCTGTTCGTAAAATTTTTGTTCATATGGGAGTGTATAATGCTTCACTATCCAATAAGTACCGTACATAGCTAAACACACCCCTAAAAACAACAACATTAAAGGTGTAATCGGCAATTCTTGTAAATGATGTAACGGATAAAAATAAGCCCAAGCAATATGATACAACAACAACAGGGTATTGAAAGCAGCAAGCGAACCAAATGCAACATGAATCCATTTTAAACATTGAGTTTTTAAATCAAGCTGAATTTCCCTATTTTGCGCTTCCTCACGGATCAAAGGCCGCTGATGACCCGGTGCTCTCATATGTGCCGCTTTTTTCTGCCCACGAATGATCATGACCACTGCCACCGCAATGAGTCCAGCAATACACAGCATGATGAAACGATCAACAATGTCTAATCCCATCGTGGCTAAGAATGCAAATTCAATACCACGAAATACCGAAAAGACCTTCACTTGATCAACTGCATCACCTGGAGTCGTTTCAGTAATACGATCGACGGTATTGTTTTTGATCCCAGCAAAAATAGATTGAATTTGTTCTAGCATGTATATAATCCTTTTCAACACGAATATTGTGTGATGTTTATTTATAATTTTTACAATATCATAACATATCATCCATTTAAAAAAAAGCACTTTCAAAAACCAAAAAAAAATGGTAACATGTTGATTTTTATAAACCATTTTTAAAATGAATGCATTTGAACCTAAAGCACAAAAATTGTTAATCGAATTTCGAAAATCGTTTAAACACAGCTGGTCGAAACAGCTGATTGCTCAGTTCCCTATTTCAAATATTTGCCTAGACCGAAGATATTTAAGGACATTGAATGATCTAGGCTTATACGAAAATGTTGTGTATTTATCTGAATTGATCCAAGCTTATATTACGCAACATCCAAATCTACATCATCAGGATCACACCATGTGTGAATACTTACAAGAACTTGACACCATGATCAATGCTTACACCATCAATGAATATAAAGTGATTCACAAACAAGAACATGCTGCACATGCTTATGTTCAAGCCATTCAGCTGATCAACCTACCCGCCGAAAAACTAGATGAACACACCTCAAAGCAGCTTAAAAAATATTTAACCTGTGTAGCTGAATATGGATCTCCTAAACACATCAAACACTTAATAGAGTGTCTTAAAAAACAACAATATAAAAACAACTACTTCTTCTTAATTCAAATCAGACACTTCAAAAGCATATTGAGCTCAAAGTAGAGACGGCCATCCCCTCAAACCTTTGCATCTACTACTCTGGTGAACCGATTTTCAATTGATTTGCGCCATCTGATCTTAACACATAACAGTGATGACCTCACTTCAAGTCAAATACATCAAACCATCCAGGTTGATGTGAACATTCTTCACTATGACGCATCCGATATTATTTAAAAGTCAAATTGATCTGCTACGATGAAGAAATCTTTTATGGATCAGACACATATAAAACACATTAACCCACCATTAGATCCGATGAGTGATCGCTCCAAGCCGCTCAAAAGATAAATAGTATAAAAAAGCTGCTCAGGGCCTCTATAATACCGAGCATTAACATCACCTGACACCTCAATGCATGTCGATGCAGCTCATTTAAAAGACAACTGAGCAGTTCATTGAAGATCGATGATCAAGACGTGAATAGCCGCTGTACTTTTAATGTAGTAAAGTAGTCACTTAAGCAATCAAATCATGCTATCATTTTTTAAGATTCTGCTTAATACTGGACCCTTTCATTTCATCAATACTAGATGATGAATCAAGGTGTTTTTTTAACAATCGGCGCTTCATAATCATCAGCCATCGTTGCTAAGCAATCACTGGACGCCTGGCTTGATAGACGGCTGCTCCTCAACCCGGTTACGGGCCTTTTGGGGAGCTACGGGAAGACTGCTACTCAACCTGTGCGAATCACCTTGGAGACTTTGAGGAAGGCGAGGAAGGCCTAGAATGTTGTTTTTAACTTGATCAAACCATTGATTGAATTCTTGAGTTTCAAAATCACCTGCAATAGGCTGTGTCCTTTCATAAGAATTTGAATACACATTAAATAATTCATTTTGATCCAAATCATCCTTAACCTCCTCAAAAATCACCTTCACTGCCTGATTGAGTGAACTCAGATTTAAAACCTGATCATACTTTTGATTAAATGCATCCACAGCATCATGAATGCTGTCTTGATACTCTGTGAGTTGAGCTGTAGATTTAAAATCAAAACCATGTTCAAATACTGCATCAACAAGCGCTATCTCTTTTAAACCTAATCCACCAAGAACAATCAATCTTTTCATCACGGTATCATTCATATGTTGGACTTTTCTCAGCTTCAAAATCAGTTCAAATGCATCTTGCCAATGCGCACTATATCCACAATTCAATCCATACAACACACCCAACAGAGCACTCCCAATTCCAACATAAACATTCATCGTGATATTCAAGATAGAAGCAATGCTCCAAAGACTCATACTCCCCATTAAAAATCCAGTCATCCCAAACCAAATCAAACTTGATCGAGGGGTATTTGGTTGAGTTAAATAATATCTTAATGCAGCACCATAAATGATCACTAACACCATACTTAATAAACAATTCATCTCCACACTCAATTGATTACTTAAATGCGCCCAAGGCCCTTCAACAAAAAAGATCCCTTGAAGCAAACCTGTGCTCGACAACATTGAACTTAGCACGACAATCAATAAAGCAATGATCAACAAGAGAATCAAATAATAGATCTTCGGATGAATGCGTAATGGATAACGCTGGATTAATTTCTTTTTGAGCGCCTTGAGAGAACGACCTGCAAGACTATTACCCATATCATTCTCACGAATATCATCTAAACTCATCAATGAATGAATATCAGTTGTTTGATGCAACTCGCTCATATTATTAAATAATGCATCTGAGACTTTTTTGTTTAATTGAATCGATTGATGGGCTGCAATTGACCAAGCCACCAACAGCAATACCATCAATGGCACCCCCATCCATAGGTTAAAATGAGGATATAAGCCATGCAACAAAGTATACCCACGATAGAGCCCTAATACAAAAAAAGGTAACGTGATGAAATGCAGAACATAATCATTGACCAGAAACTTGCGCCATAGCGGTTGACTAGCATCATATTGATCTTGAACGGCTTGGCCCGACTCATTATGAACTGCAAATCGAAGGCTATACTGCCGCCAAGAATTACGCCATTGATCTTGCTTGTATACAATATAAGCACACAAGACAACAACTCCTATCAACTCTAATGTTCTCAATGAATTCCATCCAGCCCAGATATCAAAGCCAAAGCTTAATAGTAGAAAAATAATAAATCTAAACCATGAAAACACTTGATTGATCTTGAGCGTATTAGACAAAAAATGATCAAAATAACTCAAACCCTCACCCTGTTGAGATGCATGCGTCAGTGAACCTTGTGGATCTGGAGAACCCTGATTTATCTTTGATGGCATTCATCTCTCCAAGACGACTGATTTTTGATGATCATAAACAATATATATTTTCATTATTCAAGGAAGTTGAATAATATATTAAATTTAAAACATTAAGAAAACATTAACATAACACTTGAACGGTCGAAGGCCCTAATCCATATTAAACCCTAAAATAGATCATTGATGATGAAATTAACTTCAAATATATTCAAAGCGCTTTAAGTCAACTTGAGTTCAACTTAAACTTTTAAACTTTAAAATGAATTTGAGAGTATCAAAAAGCATTCAACATAAGCCTACATCAAAGCCTTCTATTAGCTCATCATTTGCGCAACACTCATAACACACCATTTGAATGAAAAGCATCAATGCTCATCTTCGACGAACACTTCAAGCCTACCCATCATCATAGGCCGCTTCAAGCAGGTCATCTGTAATCAGAACATGGCTTAAAAAGAAAATGCCTTGGAAATAATCACTCAAATACATCGTATCCAATTCATCTGATCTGTCTTCATATCCTTAATGAGCCTCTTTTCATTTTGAGCACTTTATTGAGCAAATTCATCCATCAAGTGCACGGGGGTCCGTTTTCATGCTATAACAGTAAATCCTGACAATATACCTATGATGCCGCATGGCATCAATCTGATTTTCGTTTATTAAAATCCAATTAAACTCAACGATGACAGGCTAAATAACATCATCGCTTAAAGTCATTCTATACCTGTATTGATATAGATCCAAATCATTAAAAGATTCATTTAAAGCCACTTACATCACTTGAACTCATTGATCATAGAGGCACTTATACATCATGCTAAAAATCTTTGTAGACCCATGCTTTCATCGATGCTATTCAGCAGGATAGCCTATCAAACACATCCTGAGTGACATGAACTAAAATGATCATTTAATGATCATTTAATGATCATTTAGCGGCTAAAAAAGGAGATGTTTCAAATTTCCTTGAACACCTGATATTCATTCGAATCAACGAGACTTAACATATTACACTGATCAGGCTGATTCGAAGATAACTCAATGACACAACAAGTCAGCCAGCAGGTGCGTCGATTAAAACACACCTACTGTGATCATCATTAAGAGGTAGTTGAAAACAACCTCAGCAACTGATCGATATTTTTAACATACCGAGCTGAATCAACCAACTGCCCCCCTTCTGATAAAGTGGCCTGATCAAAAATAATCTGAGACCATGCCGCGAATTGATCTTCACTGGTTTCTTTTTCAAGCACACTCATCATGGGATGATTTGGGTTAATTTCTAAGATAGGCTGACTGGTGGGAACAGATTGCCCTGCTTCTTTCAAAATTCTTTGCAAATGCGTACTCATTTCATGCTCTCCAACCACAAGACAAGCCACTGAGTCTGTCAATCGTCGGCTCACTCGAACAGTTTGCACTTGATCCTTAAGTACAGATTCAATACGCTTGAGCATAGGCTCTAAATCAGCGGTCGAATCACTTTCATCTTTTGAGTCATTTTGAGTCGCTTCATTGGATTCACCTGTATCAAGAAAATCCAGATCCCCTCTAGCAACGGATTGGAAAGCATGATCTTCGTATGTGCCCATATGTGAAACCAACCATTCATCGATACGATCGAATAAAAATAAGACTTCAATATTATTAGCTTTGAAAACTTCAAGATGAGGAGAGCTTTGACACGCTTCATAAGAATCAGCAGTACAGTAATAGATTTTCTTTTGATCCTGCTGCATCCGTGAGATATAGTCATTTAACGAAACTGTTTGTTTTGAATCAGAACAATGTGTTGTATTGAAACGATACAACTGCATCAAACGATCCTTATTTGCAGGGTCTTCAGAAGGACCTTCTTTTAGAACAGCACCAAAATTATCCCAGAATATTTGGTAACGCTCAGGTTCATCATTTGCTAAATCTGTTAATAAATCTAACACGCGTTTAATACAAGCATTTCTCATCACAGTGGTATGCGGCGTTTCTTGAAGCACTTCACGTGATACATTTAAAGGCAGATCACTTGAATCAATTACGCCTTTGACAAATCTTAAATACATCGGTAAGAATTGTTCAGCATCATCCATAATAAAAACACGTTGAACATATAACTTCAGTCCACTTCGGTGTTCACGGCTCCATAAATCAAAAGGTCGATGCTCCGGTATAAATAACAAACTGGTATAAGATAGTTTACCTTCAACATGATGATGAGCCCAACATAATGGGGATTCTGAATCATGGGCAATGTGTTGATATAAAGCGGTATACTGCTCTGATGTAATTTCTTTTTTCGGTTTTCTCCATAGCGCTTGAGCTTCATTGATTAAAGTTTCCTCTAAAACGGGGGCCTGCGCTGTATCTTGATCTTCTTCAGGTGAATCATTTGCAGCCGCTTCCATCAAATAAATGGGCAATGCAATATGATCTGAATAACGTCGAACAATTTCTCGAATACGCCATGATTCTAAAAAAATGTGTTCATCGTCTTTGAGATGCAAGATCACACGCGTTCCCACTTGAGTTAAATCGCAAGGCTCAATTTCATAAGCATCTACACCATTCGACGTCCAACGATATCCTTGTGCTTCACCTGCTTTTAACGTTAAGACTTCCACTGAATTAGACACTACAAAAGCTGAATAAAAACCAACACCAAACTGACCAATTAATTGACTTTGCTCTGATTGAGCTGGGTCTAATTGACTCAAAAACTCTTTTGTACCTGAGCGTGCAATCGTGCCTAAATTTTCAATCAGATCCGTTTCATTCATACCAATCCCACGATCTTCAATCGTTAAGGTTTTATTGGCTTTATCTGGAGTAATGATAATTTTTAAATCTTCAGCATGCTCAGCTAAAGCCGAATTAGACAGCGATTTAAACCTTAGTTTATCGGAAGCATCTGAAGCATTAGAAATTAACTCACGGAAAAAAATCTCTTTATTCTTATATAATGCCCCTGCTAACAGTTGTAATAACTGGCTCACTTGCGCCTCAAATTGACGCGGTTTTGCTGTTGTTGCTTGATCTGTCACAATATACTCCTAATACTTAATGAAACTCAATATACACATGGGGGCAATTTTTTAAAAATCAAGCTTAAGACCAAAGGATTTTGATCACATCTCACGCTTTAGTATCAAAGTCTTACAGTCGATCTCACTCAACCCTACAACATTGTTGGTGAATTGAATACCGAAAAAAGCTTTGCTCTCGCCTTTAGTCATCATATGCATTGATTTATATTAAGCAATACCTCATTGTAGTCAAGCATCATCTATACTTAAATCCTTAATACCTAAGCCTTTAGATTTACAAATCGATTTGAGCGTTTTTAAAGCTTTGAGCTCATACCCTCTCACCTGCCCTCGTGTAATATTTAATTTTTCAGCCAACTGATCAAGTGTTAAATGTTCTCGTCCTAGTAAGCCAAAACGATACGTCACAACATCATATAAGATTGGATCTAACTGTTTAAGAAGAGATCTAAAATCATCACCAACCCCTAATATACTCACTAAGTCAAAAGGGTTATCAGCGGTTTCAGATGAAAGCGTTTCAACCACTGTACGCGATTGATCCCCCTCCTGAAACAGTGGCGCATCTAATGAAACAGCATCTTGTCTCAAATCTAAAATAGACTGCACATCCTTCAAAGGTTTATCCAACAATTGTGCCACTTCTTCTGTTGTAGGGGTATGTAGTAACTTTGTTTCTAGTAACTGCCCTGCTCTCAAATAAGTATTTAACTCCTTAATAACATGCACAGGCAATCGAATGGTTCGACTTTGATTCATGATATAACGCTCAATGGATTGTCGAATCCACCAAGTTGAATACGTTGAAAATCTAAATCCTTTGTCGGGATTAAATTTCTTAACAGCATGCATTAACCCTAAATTACCTTCTTCAATCAAATCTAAAAAAGGAACACCTCGGTTGCAGTATCGTTTTGAGATTTTTACGACTAATCTCAAATTTGATTCAATCATTTTAACCACAGCAGATTGATCACCTGATTGAACCAAACGTGCTAAATCAATCTCTTCTTGCGGGGTCAATAACGGGGTAAATCCGATCTCATTTAAATAACGTTGTGTAGGGTCGACAGTAGGTTGAATGGATCTAGTCTCATGAGCACTCTGATGATTAGATGCTTGAAAGCCATCTTCTCTCTTTGAATCGCATTGCCCTTCATCAGAAAAATCAATTGTATCAGATCTCCTATCCATACTCATTCCTTATGACTTTGAAAAAAACTCATTTAAAGAAAGCGCAACCCCCTGATGACGCACTTCAAAATATAACATTGGAATTTGACGCTCTGCCAAACCCACTGATGAAATCACTTGATTTTGGCGTATTCGCTGCCCAACCTTGACACGAATATGTGTATTATAGCCATAAGCACTCACCATGTTATGTTTGTGTTGAATCATAATTAAATGGCCATACCCTTTCAAACCAGTGCCACTATACACGATAACACCAGGGGCTGTAGCATGAACAAATGCCCCTTTGCGTGATCGAATCCAAACCCCATGACGTGGGGGGGCTGCTGGAATCATCACCCCTTGAACAGGACGTTGCCATCGAACCTTTAAATGCGTTAATGAACGTCTCATTTTGTGCTGAATCTTATGTGAACTCGATGTTTTTGGAAAAGTTGAATCCGCGGGCTCTCGACGGTTAAGACGGGATGAGTGCATACCTAGATGAATCAATGGCACGCTTCCTCGATACTCTATGAGTTGAGTTTTAGGCAATCGTAATACATCACCTTGCTTTAAATAATAAGGTGATTGTAAATGATTGTATTGCGCTAAAGCTTGAGCATCTAAACCATAAGCCCAGGCAATGGCATATAAATGGTCACCTGGTTGCACTAAATACTCATGCTGAGCTGCCGCTTGCAGTGCAGTGACGGGCGCTGAATGCTGGCCACGAATTTGACACCCCATTAATGTCACCATGAGGGCAATGAGACCATACCATTTACATTTTAAATTTTTAGATTTTAACATCATGCGCCTTAGGATGATTGAGCACCTTAACGTATGAGATTAAAACAAAGTCTATTAAAAAACCAGTCATTCAAAACACATCAGCTGTTATTGTTCATATAATGCGGTCAAAACGGCCCAATCATTCAAAGTGGTCCGATGATCACTTAAAGGTGTCACGCTCACATAACCTGCATGTACAGCACCAAAATCAACATCTAAATCCATCGAATGCTCCATCGGCGGCATAGGGGGGCCAATGCGATAGGACATTCCTCCAGGAATGACTTCACCTACCATCGAAGGACGTCCCAGAGATTGGCGCGTACCCTGCCGTGTTAATCGTTGCCCCAAAAGTTGAGCCTTGGGGCGATCTGGAACATTGACATTCAATAACAGCGGCTGATCTGTCGAAATTTGAATTAACCGACATGCAACTTCAGCTGCTGTAGCAAAATGAACATTGCCTGCCAATGAAATTGCTAACGCAGGAATCCCTGATAAATAAGCTTCTGTAGCGGCTCCAACTGTTCCAGAATAACCAACATCTGAGCCTAAATTTTCACCATGATTAATACCTGAAATCACCCAATCAGGCGATTGATTGAGTAATGCATTTAAAGCAATATGGATACAATCTGCAGGGGTGCCCGAAACACTCACTCGATGCTCATCTAGCCGCTGCGTGACAATAGAATGCCGCAGCGTTAAAGCTTGACTCATACCAGAACAATCCTGATGCGGTGCAACAATGGTCACGGTATGCCCTGATGCCCGCAAAGCTTCCACTAAAACATTCAAACCCAATGCTGAGATGCCATCATCATTTGAAACCAAAATATGCATAAACCTTCACTCAAATAGAATTAGAAATCTCTAGGAATGTATGATCAATTTTAAACTGTTGGCTTAAGCGGTCACCCAATGCCTGAACCCCTAGACGCTCTGTTGCATGGTGCCCTGCTCCAAAATAATGAACCCCTGACTCTTGAGCCAAATGCGGTACATACTCAGACACCTCACCTGTTAAATAAGCATCTAAACCTAATTCAATTGCACGGTATAAACCTTGTTGCGCCGCACCAGAACATATTCCAAATTGCTGAATATGTGTACCAGTTCCCTCAAAATGATCAGGGACACGACCTAATAGCTGATGGATACGAGCACTGAATTCATCGACAGACACAGGGGTTTTAAATGCTGCAATATAACCAATACTTGGGACATATTCATCAAATGGGCCGCGAATAGAAGCCCCTAATTGCTGTGCAAGCAACACATTATTACCTGATATCGCATGTGCATCTAAGGGTAAATGGTAAGCTGCTAAACTCATATTAGCCTCAATCAAATATCGAACCCGTTCGTACATCACACCCGTCAAACAAGGTGATTGTTTATTCCAAAACAATCCATGATGAACCACAATCAAATCAGCTCCCTGCGCATACGCCGCTTTAAATAAAGCTTGGCAAGCGGAAACCCCCGTAACCACATGATTGATATTTGAGCCCCCCTGAACCTGAAGTCCATTTGGGCCATAATCTTGGAAACGATTAATTTCTAAATACTGGTTTAATTCATCAATACATTCAACTAATGCAACCATTTAAGCTACACCTCCTCAATCGAAGTGCGCACCGGCGAAATAGGCCCCTCCACTGTACGCCAAATACGACAGCCAATACTTGAAAATTTAGATTCAATATATTCATAACCACGATCAACATGATAAATATTCTTGATACGCGTTTCGCCTTGGGCCACTAAACCTGCTAAAATCAAACTAGCAGAAGCCCTCAAATCAGTTGCATACACTTCAGATGCACTCAATGCGTCCACCCCAATAGAGCTCACTGATTGATTTGAAACACTCAATTGAGCCCCCATGGACTGTAAAGCCGGCACGTGCATCAATCGATTTTCAAATACGGTTTCAGAAATCACCGCTTCACCTTCTGCAACGCAGTTTAAAGCCAGCCATTGTGCCTGAAGATCTGTTGGAAACCCCGGGAAAGTTGCTGTTTCAATCGAAACCGCTTTGGGACGCTGTCCCTTCATATCTAAAGCGATCCAATCAGCACCTGTCTCAATCACAGCACCCGTTTGAACTAAACATTCTAACACCTTACTTAACCCATTGGGCTCAATGCCTTCTAAACGCAACGCACCTGATGTGATAGCCGCCGCAATTAAGTAAGTCCCTGCCTCTATACGATCTCCCATGATGTCATAATGACAAGGCTGCTGCAGTGTAGAGACCCCCTGAATTTGAATTTCATCAGTTCCTGCACCTGTAATTTTAGCGCCACAAGCATTTAAGAAATTCGCCAAATCAACAACCTCTGGCTCTTTTGCCCCTCCAGATAAAGTGGTGGCACCCTCCGCTAACACGGCCGCCATCATTAAATTCTCAGTTCCAGTCACTGTCGGTTGATCCAAGATAATGTGGGTGCCTTTCAAGCCATCAGGCGCTGTTGCATGAACATAACCATTTTTAATCTCAATGTGTGCGCCTAACTGCTCTAATCCTTTAATATGCAAGTCAATCGGTCTTGTGCCAATCTCACAGCCGCCTGGCAAGGCAACACGAGCTCGCCTAAACCTTGAAATCAAAGGTCCTAAGACTAAAAACGAGGCCCTCATGGTATGCACTAAATCATAAGGCGCTTCAACACATTGAACATCTCTTGCATCAAATTCGAGCTGCATGGATTCATCGATCAGTGTACGCACACCCAAAAGATTCAATAGACTGATCATCGTTGTCACATCCTGCAAATGAGGCAGGTTTTTAAGTGATACTGGAGCATTAATCAATAAGGTAGCGGCTAAAATTGGGAGTGCTGCATTTTTAGCCCCAGAAATCGGCAAGACCCCTTGAATAGGCTGCCCCCCTTTAATATGTAAAACATCTAACACAATTTAATCATTCCTCAAGTCATATCAACGGACAGAGCATACTGATCTGATCAGTATTGATTTGATCACTACGAACCGATCCATTTATCCAGTATTGTTATGTGAGATTTGATTTTTTTAAGACTTTAACCAAGGCTTTTAACCCTCCTTGAGATAAAGTCTCAGCGAACTGTTCTCGGTAACTATGAACTAAACTCACACCATCCACACTGAAATCAATAATACGCCAAGCGCCACGTTCATACAACATTTGATAAACAACCTCAAAGATAGGGCCTTGAGTTGGGGTAATGGAAGCATACACATTGACAATACGTTGATGTGAATGACCACGTTGATAAAATTTAATTTTCTGACTCGAATAGACTTTTAACGCATGCGCGTAAGTACGAATCAATACGTCAGTAAAATACTGAATGAAAAGCGATCGCTCAACATCAGTTGAGCGCTGCCAATATTGTCGACCAACCACATATTGAGCCATTCGTGTTTGATTAACGTGAGGTATCAACACTCGATGAATAATTTGATTCAATACAGTCGGATTATGATGTATTTCAGTCTGCTTCTTCTCTAACTGAATCATTAGTTGATTGGAAATACTTTGAAGCAGCGCAATAGGCGAAGGAGCTGCGTTGGCTGTACTCAAAGCCATGCATATTATGATTCCCATCAAACAACGATGTACTTTCATCCCCTCTCCTTAGCTCTACTATTTCCCGAAGCCAGACACAACTTTGCCAATCAAACGCTCTAGGACCATGACCGCCGTTGTACGCTCAATCATACCCCCAGCTTGAATCCATTCATCGCTCATACCTGGCACAATACTAATATATTTTGAACCCAATAAGCCTTCTGTCAAGATACGTGCTTCACTGTCGATTGGAATATGAAGGCCCACGGCATGGTTTAAATGCATGACAAGATGAGCGCGGTAATGCTTCAATGAAATTGAACCAACTTCTCCCACTTTGACTCCAGCTATTTTAACAGGCGCCCTCACCCTCAAACCCGCCACATCATCAAAATCTGCTGTAATTTTGATGGCATGTTCAGTGTGTTGGCCACTGAGTTGACTGGCATTAAAAGCAACCCACGCTAAGGCCATTAGGCTCAATATAAAAAAAAGCCCCACAAAACATTCTAATCCTCTTTGTCGCATTACGACCTCCCTAACATCAGCGCTGTAAGTAATACGTCAAGCAACAAAACGCCCAAAGAAGCAATCACAACGGTGTGTGTTGTCGCTCGACTGACGCCTCCAGTTGTTGGTGTCGCTTCATAGCCTTTCCAAAGTGCAATCCCATGAATCAACAGCGCGAAAATAACACTTTTGATCATACCATTCAGAACATCTGAATGAAAGTGCACTGCAGATTGCATGTTAGACCAAAATACCCCTGCATCTAAATTCAACCATAGTACTGCAATCAGATACCCTCCCCATAGAGCAACTGTGTTAAAGATCATGGTCAAACAGGGTACTACAATAACGCCCGCTAAATAACGTGGATAAATAATACGATGCATGGGCTCGATGGCCATCACTTCCATCGCAGGAATTTGTTCTGTCACTTGCATTAGTCCTATTTCTGCAGCCAATGCAGAGCATGATCGCCCCGTATACAACAATGCCGTCATCACCGGCCCTAACTCCCTAAACACACTCAGGGCCAACAGCTGACTCAATTGTGCTTGAGCGCCGAATTTCTCTAAAGTATAGAATCCTTGCAAGACAAGCACCATCCCAATAAAAGCGGCTGAAAAGAGAATCACAGGCACTGCACACACACCCAACGTATAGACTTGACGAATGATTGAAAGTACATCATACGGTTTAAAGACTGAACGATGCAGCATATCAAACATAAAACAAGCCCACGCACCCCAGGCTCTTATGATTAAAATGACATGATCACCGAGCTCAAATACCCACCGCATCATCTCTCTCCAAGTTTAAAATCGTCATCATCTGACAACCACCCTGAATTTTCCATACTTAAAAACGCCCTCAAAAGTGGCTGTACACTCAAAGAAGCCGCTTCTGGTGTGCCTTCAAAAACAATTCCAGTACGATCTAGTAACACTATATGATCCACAATCGGCAGCAGTGACTGTATCTGGTGTGAAATAACAATTCCAGCATGCCCTTGTCGAATCTTTTCAGCATGCATCAATTTCAATAGTGATTGACAAGTCACAGGATCTTGAGCCGATAAAGGTTCATCATATAACATAAGCACTGGATTTAAAATCATCGCACGCGCAAATGCGGCACGTTTACTCATTCCTCCCGACAATTGTCTTGGATACAATGCGCCTGCATCCGATAACCCAACATGATCCAGAGCCTGATGGACACGCTCCTGGTACGTTGACTCGGTTAATTTCAAGTGAACTTTCAAGGGCAACCCAATATTTTCAAACACTGTTAACTCTGATAACAATGCGGCTGATTGAAACAACATCCCCATCTGCTTACGCAACTGATAGACGACTTTCAACGACGCCTGTGTCATCGATTGCCCATTGATCCGAACATCACCTTGATCTGGGCAAATCTGACCTGTAATGAGTTTAAATAAGGTGGTTTTTCCAACCCCTGAAGGCCCTAACAATAAGGTTAATCCCTGAGCTGGAATAGATAAGCTCAATCGATTCAAAATAGGCCGATCTTGGTATGCTAAAGTTACCTGATCAAATTCAACCAAAGGCACAAACATATTTAAAATTCACCTATCAATGGGTCTCTAATCCGAATGATCATGACACAAAAGCCTTTACAAATCCAATGACAGCTAACCCAAGCTCAAAAAACCATTCGAAACAAGCATTTTCTTGAAAAAAACAAAGAAAAAATGTATAATGTTTTGTTTAATTAGTCATGCACACATGAGCCTTCATTCAGACACACAGTTAACTGCATCATCCGATTTGGCAAACTCAGACCTGGCCTTATCAACTGCTCATGAAGTGATCCAGATTGAAATGCAAGCACTTCTTGCGATGAAACAGAAGCTGTGCAGTAATTTTTCACATGCATGTCACTTAATGTCTATCTGCCCAGGGCGGGTCATTGTCATTGGCATGGGCAAATCAGGCCATATTGGACAAAAAATTGCAGCAACACTCGCTAGCACTGGCACCCCCTCTTTTTTTGTACACCCTGGCGAAGCAAGCCATGGGGATATGGGAATGATCACGTCTAAAGATACCGTACTTGCTCTGTCTTATTCAGGAGAAACACAAGAGCTCATCGCGATACTGCCCCGCCTTAGAGCCTTAGGTGTCCCTCTCATTGCCATGACAGGGCGCACTCATTCAACGTTAGCCGAGCACGCGAAAGTAACCTTAGACACTTCAGTGCCTAAAGAAGCGTGCCCACTCGGCTTAGCACCCACCTCTAGCACCACTAACTGTATTGTGCTGGGTGATGCATTGGCTATTGCTTTATTAAAACAACGTGGCTTCACCACTGAAGATTTTGCAAAAGCACACCCTGGAGGGCATTTAGGGCGACGCTTACTGACACAGCTCAAAGATATCATGCACACCACTTCAGCAATCCCATCGGTTTTCCCAGAGAAAACACTTGCTCAAGCCTCTCTAGAGATGACACACAAACGACTTGGCATGACGTGTGTTGTTGACTCTAAATCCAGTCAACTACTAGGTGTATTCACCGACGGAGATTTAAGACGCGCACTTGAACAAGGCATTGACCTACACTCTACACAGATTCAATCTGTAATGATCACAGCTCCACTAACGGCACATGCGGCGATGCTAGCAACAGAGGCCATGCGACTCATGCAAGAACATCGAATCACCACCTTAATTGTCATCCACCCTGACCAAACTATTGCAGGCATCGTACATTTACATGATTTACTTTCAATTGGAATGGATCCCAGCACATGAACAACCCACCCTGGCATCAAATTCAATGCTTAATTTTAGATGTAGACGGCATCTGCACAGATGGACGACTGGTCTATTCAAGCACCGGCGAAATGGTCAAAATCTTCCACGCTCATGATGGCCAAGGAATCCGAACACTGATCGAGCATAATATTAGAGTCTGCATCATCAGCGGCCGTAGCCATCCCAGCGTTGAAAACCGCTTCAAAACACTAGGAGTTGAAAGGATTTATCAAGCCTGCAATCCTAAGGAACCTGCCTATTTTGAAATATTAAAAGACTATGCCCTCACACATGAACAGATTGCATACATGGGAGACGATACCCCTGACGTTCCACTACTCAAAATAGCGCATATTGGCATCACTGTTCCCAATGCTCGCCCTGAGGCGTTACAGGCTGCAGACTGGGTCACCGAATCACACGGAGGGCAAGGTGCCGTTCGAGAAATATGCGACCATCTTATTCAGGCACAATCTACTTGAAAAAAATAAATACTTCAGCATACTACTTAAAACACACGAGGATAGCGGCATGTATCGAAGGAACCGAGCCTGGATCATTTTAACACTCATGGCACTGCTAACCCGCTGCATGCCTCAAGGGACAACTCAACCCAATGACCCCTTAGAACCCACCAACCGCGCCATATATCATTTCAATCAATCAGTCGATCGCGGACTGATTCGCCCCATTGCACAAACGTATCAAGCCATTCTTCCAGAGCCACTGCGTAAAGGCGTCACCCATATGCTCTCCAACCTCAGTGAATTGAGCGTCATTTTAAATGATATCATGCAATTGAGGCTACAATATGCCCTTGAAGACACTTGGCGCTTAGCCCTCAATTCAACAATAGGCATCGGTGGTTTTTTTGATGTTGCTCGATACTATGATCTACCTCATAGGAATCAAAATTTTGCCTTAACCTTAAAAACATGGGGCGCCCCTGAAGGAAGCTTTATTGTACTGCCTTTACTTGGCCCTAGCACTACGATGAATATATTGAGTTGGCCCATTGATCATTACGGCCTTGATGCAGCCACTTGGATTGAAGAAGGCACGGTATCTATTAGAACAGTTGACATTGTAGATCAACGCACCAATCGATTACCCCTTGATCGAATCATTGAAGATGCTTTTGACCCCTATACCTTCACACGCAATGCATATCAACAGCGTTTAACGGCTCAATTCAATGCATTAAACCCAACCACCCCTCCTCATACATCGACCACAAATAAATGAATATTGTTCTAGTTGAGCCTAAAATGCCTGCTAACACAGGGAATATAATTCGTTTATGCGCAAATACTAATACGCAATTGCATCTTGTAGGACCACTCCCTTTCAATTTAGATGATCAAAAACTACGAAGAGCTGGCCTAGATTACAGGGAATGGGCCAATGTTAAGGTGTATGACAATTGGACTGACTTTAATCCACAACATCCATTAATTGGTTGCTCAACACGCGCAACGAAACGATATACCTCTCAAATATTTACACCTCATGACTGGCTCGTGTTTGGATCTGAAGATGAAGGCATCAGTCATTTAATTCGGCAAGACCCTCACTGGGAAGAATGGATCAGAATCCCAATGCATCCTCAATCAAGAAGCTTAAATCTAGCCAACAGCGTTTCTATTATTGTATTTGAGGCCCTTCGTCAACAGGGATTTCAAGGCCTTCAGTAACACTCAAAACACACTCACGATGCTTCAAGTTCAGCGCGTGGAGGACGAGATAATAAAGCAGATAAAGCCTGATCTGGCTTAACCACTCCTTTTAGAATCAACTGAACTTGCTCAGTAATCGGCAAACTGACAGCATGTTTACTGGCTAAAGACATCAATAAGTCAACGGTATTTAAACTTTCAACAACCTGACCAATCCCCTCTAAGACTTCTTGCAAAGATGCGCCTCGCCCTAAGCCTAACCCTAGACGACGATTACGTGACAAATCACTGGTGCATGACAAGACAATGTCCCCAACACCCGACAAACCCATTAAAGTTTTTTGATGCGCTTTTAACATACGCCCCAAGGAACACATTTCAGCCAAGCCCCTTGTAATGAGCGCACTACGAGTATTTGCACCCAAACCTAAACCATCACTGACGCCTGCAGCCACTGCCAAAATATTTTTTACCACACCACACAATTCAACCCCCACCACATCATAACTTGAATAACATCGTATTGATTGGTGATGTAACACCGCTGTTAACTGCTCACAAACGGCGGCATCTTCACTCGCAATCACCAATGCTGTTGGCATTTTTGATGCGACTTCTTTCGCAAAAGAAGGTCCTCCAATAACAGCAATAGGCTGTAATGTTCCTAAAATATCACGCGCCACCTCATGCAAAAAAACAGAACGCCCAGAAAGCTGACCCAAACCTTTACTACCCCAACATACGAGTGTTTTTGGGTTCAAAGTGGGCTGAATACGCTGAAGTGTCTCTGCCAAAGCGACGCTTGGCACCATGATGACCACTACAGTCGCCATTGATAAAGAAGGCTCTATTTGATGAGTGATTGTCAAATTTTCAGGAAATGTAATACGAGGCAAGTAAGCTGCATTTTCTCTCAGCTCATTCATGGATTGAACATGATCTGTATGGCGCGCAACTAAGGTAACTGCATGACCACAATGCGCTAAATGAATCGCCATTGCTGTGCCCCAAGAACCTGCACCAATGACAACGATGTTTGTGTTCATGAACCACTCCTTCAATCAATCAATCAATCATTCATTCATTTCATATTAACAGTTCGATCGACACTGTCAATCTCACCGTATTTAAAGCTAATCAATTCATTCCATCCAGATTATTTTCGATGATGCATGAAGCAGATGTATCTATTTATTCCAACACCATTGAACCCGTGAGATATCTATGAAATAGTATTTAATTTAACAGTGAATCCATGACCATGCCCGTCAAACCTATCGCAATTGCACTGATTGGCAGTATTGCTTCGGGCAAATCAACGGCTTTAAAATATTTTAAAGCTCTGGGTGCAATCACATTGAATGCAGATCGTATTGCCGATGAGTGCTTAGCCACTCATCCTTCACATCGGCTATGGCTTACTGAAGCAATTGGCCCTCTCATTTTAAATTCAGATCAAACCCTGAATAAACCTTATCTTAGAGAAGCTTTACTGCATGATGCAGATTTTAAATCTGCTCTAGAACAGCGCATTCACCCTGATGTCTACCAGAGCATTCATACCCTGATTCAACAGCCCACTTCAACCTATTATGTATGCGAAATTTCAGCATTCAAGACCCTTCCTGCTCAAGGGAAATTTGATCGAATATGCATCATCAAAAGTGCTGAACCTGATCAAATCAAAAGGGCATTAACACGACAAACCTGGACTCAACCTCAACTCAATCAATTGATACAGCAACATTCTAAAGACCTTAATTCAATTGAAAAGATCGATGACACACTGCTCAACACTACAACACTCACTTCTTTACGCAAACAAGTTGAGAGACTTCATCTCAAATATCTTGAGATGCGGCTGAACCGTTCTCCTATTGCATGAAATCTTTCAGCATGAGATACTGATAAAAGTCAATCATTTCAATCGTCCCTCATGCATGCAGTTGATACACTTATTTATGAATACCCCACCAATGACTGTATCAGAGCCTGTTTAAAGCTAGAACCATTACTCCAACAGGTTCAGCACTTCAATACCGATTGCTCTAAACAACATCGTCAAATCTTATTAATGCATACTGATATATTAAATATTTTGGATCGCCCAGATTTAAAAGCCAAGTTGATTCAACTCATCCAACAAAAACATTTAGATTTAACACAACTGACGTCACATCAAGCTGTTCATCAAACACGTTTAATGGAATACCTCAAACAGCTTGAGCAACTCTCTGAACAACTCAGCCAAAAAGACAGCCTCTGTTGCCTTCAAGATCATCCACTCATCCGTGCTATTCGAGCACATCACAGTCATCCTGGAGGTCTTTCAAATTTTGCTTTACCACAGTTACATCAATGGTTACATCAGCCTACACAGGATCGTCAAATAGACCTTGAACAGATGAGGCAAGAGACAGCACTTATCCATACCGTTTTGAACACCGTGCTCACGCTCATCAGAAATACACGCCCTTTCTCTCAGGCCGAAGCACAGCAAGGCTTTTTTCAAACCATTTTAGACCCCTCCATACCCATCCATTTAATTCGAATTCAAACCACACTCAATACTTATCCAGCAATCAGTGTGGGGAAACATCGATTGTCCATTCATTTTTTATCCCCTGAAACCACTCCAGCCCGACCTATTGAATCCAATCTTAGCTTTCAGTGGACTTATACTTACTGATTGAATCATCGTACACGCTACAGCATTTGAGGTTGATTCCACACGAGTTCATTTTCATGCCCCTTGCTTGACCAACTTATTTAATGCACCCTATATATTCCTTTGAAAAAATAATACTCAAAATAGATCATTCAATCGATGATGAATCAATCCTTGCAACGACACTGGAAAATGTAACGCTAGAAGCACAACCCAGCTTATTCATGAATAGGTAATCGGTCGATCAAAGTGTACATTGATCGCTATATTAAAAGGCGGTGATAGAATAAAGCCTCATGATCAAGCATTGAGCATGAGGCAAAATAAATATGAAGCTTCATCCATTTAACGCTCGAATAAAATGATAACACTCACACCATTTATTTTGATAAAAGGGTATAAATGAAATCAAATCCAGGTTGGAGCACCTTATTCTAAACGGCCATGACATCGTTTATATTTTTGACCTGATCCACAGGGGCAAGGTTCATTCCGCCCCACTTTGTTTAAGGGCTTAGGAGCTGTCTCGGAAACATGACGATTGATAGGCAATTCCTCTGCCCAGGACATGACTGATGCTGATTCATGAATGGCTGACGTCTCTGAATAAGCATAAGCTGAGCTTATATGAGGAGTGGATTTGTTTTCATCAGTGAGGGCTTGTTCAGATAATTCAACACGAAATAACACACTGATCACCTCACGCTTAATATTCAACAACATGGCCTTAAACAATTGAAATGATTCTCGCTTATATTCCTCTGTTGGATTTTTTTGAGCATAACTTCTCAGATGAATCCCTTCTCTTAATTGATCCATTGCAGTTAAATGTTCATACCATTGCTGATCTAATACTTCCAACATTAAGGATTTCTCAAGCGGGTGAATCACCTCAGCACCCAGTTGATCACACTGCTGACGGTAACGCGCCTGCGCTAAAGACAACACGCGAGATTGAACTGATTCAACCGTCAAATCATCATGCGCACGCCATTCATCTACATCGCATTCGAGCAAAAATGAAGCCTTCAATAACGCGACCAATCCCTCTAAATCCCAAGCATCAATTAAAGATTCAGCAGGAATATACTCATCAACAACCGCTTGCATGACAACGGGAATCGTATTTTCAATACTACTTTGAATGCTATGAGCTTCAAGCACAGTCTGACGCTGATGATACACAAGCTGGCGCTGCTCATTGGCAACATCATCAAAACGCAATAATTGCTTACGTATATCAAAATTAAATCCCTCAACTTTACGCTGAGCCCCAGCGATTTGACGCGTTAAAATAGGCTGCTCTAATGTTTCATCTTCTTCCATCATCTTTCCCATGAAAGCAATGACTTTTTCACCTGCAAAAATACGCATGAGTGGATCCTCTAGAGCCACATAAAACTGCGTTGAGCCCGGATCGCCCTGTCGACCCGCACGCCCTCTGAGCTGATCGTCAATACGCCTAGATTCATGGCGCTCGGTCCCTAAAACATGCAACCCACCTAAGGCTTTGACTCGCTCATGATTTGCTCTCCACTCAATCATAGCTTCTGAATCCGATTGATCTGATGCTGGCATTGCACCACCTAAGACAATATCAGTCCCTCGCCCTGCCATATTTGTTGCGATGGTTACCGCACCTAAGCAACCTGCCTGCGCAATGATCTGAGCTTCATTTTCATGGTGCTTAGCGTTTAAGACCGCATGAGAAATGCCCTCAGATTTGAGTAATTCAGATAAGATTTCAGAGTTTTGGATTGATGCGGTCCCAACCAATACTGGCTGCGAGGTTTGATGTCGGGCTTTAATTTCGCGAATGATGGCTCGATTCTTCCCAGCAGTGTTTAGGAATAAACGATCACTTTCATCTTTTCGAATGGTTGGTTTATGTGTGGGCACTTGAACCACTTCTAAACCATAAATGTGCTGGAACTCATAGGCTTCAGTATCAGCCGTGCCTGTCATTCCGGATAGCTTATCATATAATCTAAAGTAATTTTGTAATGTAATGGAAGCCAACGTTCGATTTTCTTGCTGAATGGTCACACCTTCTTTAACCTCTACGGCCTGATGCAGCCCATCAGACCATCGGCGCCCAGGGGTTGCACGGCCCGTATGCTCATCAATCAATACAATTTGATCGGACTGAACAATATAATCAACATCTTTCTTAAAGCAGTATTGCCCTCTTAGCACAGCATTGAGCATATGTAATAATCCGATGTTTTCAACGTCGTATAACCCTTTGTCATTGAGCAAACCTTGCTCGTCAAGCCAAGCCTCCACATGCTGATGTCCTGCCTCAGTCAATATCACTAAACGCTCTTTCTCATCGAGGGAAAAGTCCTGATCAATCTTTAAGGATACGGCCAACTCGTTCATAACAGCATATCGAGATAAATCTTCTTGGATCTCTCCAGATATAATCAAAGGCGTTCTTGCATCATCAATTAAAATAGAATCTACTTCATCTACAATCGCAAATGCATGCGATCGTTGAACCTGTTGAGCAGGATCATGTGCCATATGGTCTCTGAGATAATCAAATCCAAATTCATTATTGGTCCCATAAGTAACATCAGCAGCATATGCCATTTTGCGAGCCTCAAAAGTCATATTTGAAACCACAGCTCCGGTGGTGATACCTAACATCTGATAAATAGGCCGCATCCAAGCTTCATCACGCTGTGCTAAATAATCATTAACCGTCACAACATGAACGCCTTGCCCTGATAAGGCATTCAGATAAGCCGCTAAAGTTGCAACAAGGGTTTTCCCTTCACCTGTTCCCATTTCGGTGATTTTACCTCGATGCAATACAATACCTCCAATCAATTGAGCATCGAAATGTCTTAATCCAAGCGTTCGGACACTGGCTTCTCGAACCAATGCAAAAGCCTCTGGAAGCAGGGCTTCTAATGTTTCGCCGGCACTTAATCGAGATTTAAGCGTTGCAGTAGCTGCTCCCAGCGCTTGATCAGAATACGCTTGAACAACAGATTCAGCCTCATTAATTGATGCAATCAATGGCGCAATACTCCTCAAAAATCGCTGGTTGCGACTTCCAAACACTTTGAGCAATACTTCTTGCAACATGATAACCCTCTCATTCATTTACTGTCATTGAATATGGATTTTGATTGTAACACTTGGCATCAACCTGCTGCAATGCTATTTTTAAGTTGAGATGGATTGAATCTGAATCATTATGCAACATATCTTAACACACACAGCACACCCAATCCTCAACCAGGTATACGCTTTACAGCAACTTAAGCTTAAACTAGATCAATGTTTACCTGAATCATATCGACCTCACTATCAGCTGAGTCATACCACCGCTTCAACTGTCACTATTTTAATTTATGACGCAATATGGCTATATCCTTTAAGACAATTTGAAGCAACATTTCATCCAATCATTGAGCGCCACTTCAAAACAACATGCATTTTAACATGGAAAGTTCGGCCTAAAATGAAATTAACCTCAGGTTAAATTGAACGCTGATCACTCGGTAAAACCGAAAAATGGATGGGCTGGTCGCCTCGAGGAAATGTGATGACTTCCCAAGCATCTGCATCCATCATTAGGGTTTTAAGCAAAATATTGTTCAATGCATGTCCTGACTTATACCCTTTAAATAAACCAATCATGGGACGTCCCAGCAAATACAAATCTCCAACAGCATCTAAAATTTTATGCCGTACAAATTCATCTTGGTACCTCAATCCACCTGGATTTAAAATACGCTCATCATCCAATACAATTGCATTTTTTAAATTGCCACCCATCACCAAATTTTGCTGCTTTAATCGCTCAACATCAGCCAAAAAACCAAAGGTACGTGCACGACAAATTTCTCGAACAAAGCTTGTTGATGAAAAATCAACTTCACATAAACAATCAGATTCTAAAATCGTAGGGTGATTAAAGCCAATTTCAAATTTAACTTTAAAACCATTGAATGGCTCAACAGAAGCTTTTTTCCCTTCAGATACCACCTCGATTTTTCGCTTAATTCGAACAAAACGTTTTAGCTGTTCAGGCTGGTCTACTAAACCTGCAGATTGAAGCAAAAAAACAAAAGACACTGAAGACCCATCCATGATGGGAATCTCTTCTGCATTCATATCCACATATAAATTATCAACACCTAGCCCTGCAGCAGCAGACATTAAATGTTCGATGGTCGAAACCCGAACACCCTTAGACTGCAAACATGTTGACAGGCGCGTGTCTCCCACAAGATCAACATCAGCTTTAACTTCAACCACTGGATCCAGGTCTACTCGACGAAAAACGATTCCAGTATTCACCGGCGCAGGCCTTAAAACAATCGTGACTATTTGGCCTGAGTGCACCCCAACTCCACGGGCACTCATAGGCGTTCTAATGGTTCGTTCGAAACACATACTTAACCTTTTTGATCTAATATGAGCAGATAGTGAAGCACTAAAGCAGCCTTCATGTATTAACGCCCTTATCGTTCAGTTTCAACTTCGTCACGCTCTCGACGCAAAAAAGCAGGAATATCTAAATAATCAATATTGTCATGCCCCCCAGTTAATGAAGAAGCAATATCATGCTGCGCTGTGAATGAAGGCGTTACACGCTCACGCGCAGGTGTCGAATTCGGATAAGTTGGTGATTGATTGTGGACTGATGGCGCAGTTAATTCAGATTGATCTTGCTGTTGTAGAACTCGAGGCGCAGACTCTGGAGCCCCCACACCTTGATCTGCACCCAAGCCTGTCACAACAACGGTCACTTTAATTGATTCTGTTAAATCAGGATCGATCACCGTTCCGACAACCACACGTGCATTTTCAGATGTAAATGCACGAATGGTATCGCCCACGGCTTCAAATTCGCCAATAGTCATGTCAGGACCTGCCGTGAGGTTCACCAAAATACCTCGAGCACCTGTCAAATCAACATCTTCTAACAATGGGCTTGAAACAGCTGCTTCGGCAGCAAGTGCGGCGCGATCATCACCAGAAGCATGACCTGTTCCCATCATTGCCATGCCCATTTCAGACATGACTGTTCGGACATCAGCAAAGTCAACATTGATCAGCCCCGGCCTTGTAATCAAATCCGCAATTCCTTGAACAGCACCTTGTAACACCGCATTAGCTGAACGAAAGGCACTTAATAAACTGACACTTTTGCCCAGCACACTCAGTAACTTATTATTTGGGATGGTGATGAGCGAATCAACATAACGTCCTAATTCTTCAATACCCGCTTTAGCCACTTGCATCCTACGCTTGCCTTCAAACGTAAAAGGTGTCGTGACCACAGCCACAGTCAAAATACCCAATTCTCTTGCAATTTCAGCAAAAACAGGAGCTGCACCCGTCCCTGTACCACCGCCCATACCTGCTGTCAAAAACACCATATCAGCGCCTTTGAGTGCCTCATAAATGCGGTCTCGATCTTCCTGCGCAGCTTGACGCCCCACTTCAGGATCAGCACCAGCGCCCAATCCTTTTGTCATATCAGCACCCAACTGGATCGTGCGTGATATCGATAAAGCTTCAAGGACTTGAGCATCTGTATTGGCGCAAAAGCACTCAACACCTTCAATTCCTTCATCTAACATATGCTGGACAGCGTTACATCCGCCACCACCAATACCAATGACTTTAATGACGGCGCCTTGTGCATCGGCGTCTGATAATTCAAACATGTTAAACCCTCCTAAGATTATTCAATAAACATGTTGTCCCTAATTTAAAAATAACAGTGCAACCATTGCTTAAGCCGACGCATCCATATCCGCTCATTCATTCCATCACAAACCGTAATGCCTTGCTTCATTTGTTGATGCCCATAGAGCATTAACCCAACAGCGGTCGCATACTCAGGTCGTCTAATATCTTCGTCAATTCCTAATAATGACTGAGGTGCTGCAATCCGAACTGGCATATTAAAAATTGACTCTGCAAGCGACATACCTTGTGCAACCTTTGAGCCACCACCGGTGAAAACAATCCCAGCCGCTAAGGCTTCATGCAAACCACTACGCCTTAACTCTAGTTCAATCATTTGAAATAATTCTTCATAACGCGCACGCACAACATCTGCAATTGTTTGAAGTGAAACAGCTTGTGTATGTTCATCAGCAATACCACTGACTTCCATGACAGTGTTTGCATCCGCACCATTCAAAGAAACCGAAGATTGTGTCAATTTAATTGCCTCAGCATCAGCCGTTGAAATTCTCAACGCAACAGCCAAGTCATTGGTCACTTGATTCCCTGCAATAGGAATCACTGCAGAATGTCGAATAGCCCCATCAACAAAAACAGCAATATCAGTTGTACCCCCACCAATATCGACCAAGCACACGCCTAACTCTTTCTCATCTTCTGTTAGAACAGCTTGACTTGATGCCAGTTGTTCTAAAATAACATCATTGACCTGAACGCCTGAACGCTCTACACATTTGATGATGTTTTGAGCCGCACTGACTGAACCGGTCACAATATGTGTTTTAGCTTCTAGTCGAACACCTGACATGCCAATCGGATCACGAATGCCATCTTGATTATCGACAAAAAACTCCTGGGGCAATACATGTAGTATTTGTTGGTCTGCTGGGATTGCGACAGCACGTGCAGCCTCAATCACACGATCAATATCTGCATGTGAGACTTCTTGCTGACGAATTGCAACAATCCCATGTGAATTCATACTTCGAATGTGGCTACCGGCAATTCCCGCATAAGCCGCTCGAATCGTTGTGGAGGCCGCTTGCTCTGCAGATTTGATTGCTTCAGAAATCGCACGCACCGTACTTTCAATGTTGACAACCACTCCTCGCTTCATTCCAGAAGCAGGATGTGAACCGATTCCTACAATTTCAAGAACAGCTTGTGCATCTGAATCCAAAACACGTCCGATTAAACACACCACCTTGGTTGTTCCAATGTCAAGTGCAGCAATAAGACCAGGATCACTTTTCTTCACAAAACTTCATCCAACATATAATAAAAAATCAAAAACTTACAACCTAAACCCAAACTAAAAACACAGCAAGATATACTTAGCATAGATCTATGTCATCTTTAATACTAACCGACTCACCTTAGAATTGCACGCGACAATAAGCTATTTTAGTCAATATTATTTCACTGAAAATCCATTCAAGTATCGCAAATCAACACGATGGCAACGCTTCCCTACCGATATGACCTGAGGCGCAACATTCATAAAACGCTTCCAACGCCGCATGATATCCTGCTCTCCTAAAATAATCAGGCAGTTTCGTCCTAAATCAACTTGCCATCCAACCCAAGGGATATAGGCCAAGCTTTGAATACGTCGCTTCAAAACCGGATTCAAATCATGCTGCAAACGATTGAAATAACTCAACCCTGGCTGTATTAAATCTAAACTGGTTTTAAGTTGAGGCAATGATTGATGATCAGCACCTGCTTTGGGCCAATAAAATAAAGCCCCTGAGCGATCAATAAAGCCTGGCTCATTCCAACGTAATACAGGTTGACGAAACACTACATGAATATGCACATCCCCTGGCCAACGACGTAATACTTGAGCATCTGAAACGCCGTCAATTGATTTTAATGCAGTACGTATTTTTGAAAGTGAGACTAAAATCATTGGACGATTTAACTCACTTGAGAGTTTACGCTCAACAAGGGCTTGATCCAAACGGGCTAAATCTCCCTTCACACTGACCCGCTGAATAGAGGGATACAACAGCACTGCAGTGAAAATAACCCCCCCAAGCGCCACACTCCGACCGCTCATCCATCGAAATACTTTGAAATTGAGCTTCACAACACTCTACCTAATTGACCCATTGCCTCAATTTCAATTGCGCCATATAAGCTGATGCAGATTGAGGATACCGCTGAATCAATTGCTGTAAATATTGATGCGCTTGATGAGATTGACCTTGCTTCCAATAGATGAGTGCACATTTAAAATAAGCATCTGGAGTATGTTTGAATGATTTAAACCTTTGAGCCAATACATTAAAATGTTTAAAAGCTTCATCATTAGATTTGGACTTCATTGCAATTAAGCCTAATTGGTAGTGCGTTTCTGGCACATAATGACCTTGAGGCGCTTGCTTCAAATACGTCTGAAACAAGTCTGCTGCTTCTTGTAATCGTTGTGACTGCAACGCAGCTAACCCATGATGATAAACTGTATTAAAACGGTGCGACTCCAAACTCAACGCTTGAGCCTGTTGAGGAGACTTGACTTCATTCTTCTGAGATCGAGGGGAAACATGTTTCACGGGTCGCACTAACTGAGATTTTAAATGAGATCGATTAACGGCTAGATCGGATTGATTCGATAGAGAATGTGATCGATGCTTTAAAACTTTTGATTTAGAAGGTTGATGTTTTAAAGACACTTGCTGACGAGCTTCAAGGACCTGAAGTTTAGACAACACCCCTTCAAGCTGCCGCGCTTGCGCACGCAGTTGTTGCTTTAATAGATTTAATTGCTGAACATTTTGCCTAGATAGCGCCAAACAACGCTCTACATCATGCTCAGATTCATAAGCAGATTGCAGCACACGATGCTCCACACCATCACCCCCCCCACTTGAACCTAAGATTTCTACAGGCGCATCCGCCCAAATAGATACAACACACACACTGACACTCAAGATGACACCTTGAGCGATCCGATTGAACATGATAGAGCCCTCAACGAAATTAAATTAGATGAATGTATCATTCAATCATGGTTTTAAATGACTGTCCAGCAACAATCACCGCTTCATTTTAAAACATCACCCTCAATCTAAAACCCTCACACTCAATCACTCAATTAAATGATTTTATTTTAACCCCCACCAAACCTTTTAACACTGACTGAATGGATTTAACACCCCGTTCACGACTGAATCATCGAAGATCAAGTAAAACCTAACAATACAAATCCATCTTTATCTCTCTTCAAAGCTTAAATCTTAAGATATTCGCCTCACTCTAAACAGCACAGGTCCATCTTGAAATGTATTTAATGCCTCTATGATGCTTCATTGAAAAGAGCGACCCAAAACCCGGCACCCTGAACATCACCCACTTTATTTTTGCTCAATTGAATCCATCTTAATCCACACACTCAGCAAAAGGTGAATACGCATAATCAAACACTAACGGAGCATGATCTGAAAAAACTTCAGATCGATCAATCACGGCATTGATAATCTGCTCTTTTAAGGCCCTAGAAATGATTTGATAATCAATTCGCCAACCCACATTACGAGCACGCGCTTGACCGCGATACGTCCACCAACTATACTCTTCTGCCTGAGTATTACATTGCCTAAACGCATCAACCCAACACTCATCCTCAAATAATTGATCTAACCAAGCCCTTTCTTCAGGCAAGAAACCAGAATTTTTTTGATTAACACGCCAATTTTTAAGGTCAATGGCTTGATGTGCAATGTTCCAATCACCACAAATGATCACAGGCTGACTAGATGTCTGATATGTCTTTAAAAACCTTTCATAATAGTTTGACATAAACTCATACTTCAAAGCTTGGCGATGATCGCCTGAAGTGCCTGAAGGAAAATAAATTGAAGCAATTTTGAGCCCTTTAATATTTAACTCTAGGTATCGACCTTCTTCATCCGCACACGGCCAACCCAACCCTCTCATCACCGAATCTGGCAAATGCTTTGAATAAATAGCTACACCGCTATACCCTTTTCGATCTGCACAGTGTGTATATAACTGGTAACCCGGCAACTGAAAATATTCTGCTTGCAAATCTGCATCCTGAGCTTTAATTTCTTGCAAACAGATAAAATCCGCATCCTGAGCTTTAGCCCAGCCTAAAAAACCTTTACGATAAGCTGACCTTAACCCATTAACATTACAACTGATCACTCGCATGGCATCCCCTTTAGCAGACTCTATGAGATCGCTCTGATTACAACAAACCCAATTCAAGCTGAGCCGCTTCTGACATCATGGATTGATTCCAAGGCGGATCAAATACCCATTCTAACTGAACAGATTTCACTCCATCAATCTCATACATTTTTCGTGTCACATCTTCTTGAAGTACAGGCCCCATACCACACGTAGGAGAAGTTAATGTCATCATAATGTGGACCTGCGTCCCCTGCTCTGCTTCTTCAACCATCACATGGTAAATCAATCCTAAATCCACAACATTAACAGGAATTTCAGGATCATACACCGTTTTAAGCCATGCCCAAGCTTGTACCTCCACATCTGCACCCTCAGGAATATCGGGCTTTTTAGGGACAAAAGCATCACCCAAAGCTTTGATTTGATCACCATCAATTCGGAACAATTGCCCCCCAGATACAATTGAACAACTGTCGCCCAATGCCTGCGTAATGACCACCTGAGTTCCCTGAGGCAATAAAACAGGCACCCCTGAGGGGACCATTAAGACTTGACAGTCCTCAACCAAATTGACTTTTTGGCCACGCATTATCACGTCTCCTCATCTTTTAACTGAACACTTTCCCCACAACCACACATCGATGCCACCTGTGGATTATCAAAAACCAACTGCTTTTGACCCAATGATCGCTGAACATAATCAATACTCACCCCTTGAAATAAATGCGAACATGCTGAATCAACCCAAATCAATACCCCTTCGAACTCATACTCCAAAGCATCATCAGGCTTTTTATTTGGAAATGTTACGTCATAACCATACCCTGCACATCCATTTGGCTTCATAGATAATCGCCCCCCTGCCGATTTTGATGCCGTAATGTGCGCTTTAAAATGAGCTTGAGCTTCGGCGGTTACAGTGATATTAAGCGCCTGACTCATATATCCGAACCTTGATCTTCAGTTGAGACTGTAGTGGAATGTCCGCTGAGTATCACCGTTTTTAGGGCATGACTCCCCAGTGTTGCACACTTAATTCGGGAAGGATAGGCCTTAACACCTGATAGTGTAATTAACTTACCAATAGAAGCTTGTGTTTCATCGACTTCACCTTTAACCATACATCGATACTGTTCAATCAATGCCAACGCTTCTTCAGTTGATCGTCCCTGAATGGCCTCAAGCAACAAGGAGGTAGCCGCCATTGAAATAGCACAGCCATGACCTGTAAATTTCGCCTCAATTAATCCATCTGGTCCAATGTTAAGGTATAACTCAAGGGTATCTCCACAGACAGGGTTCACACCTTTGACACTACACTGAGCAGGCTCAAGTACCCCAAAATGTCTTGGACTTCTACCATGATCTAAAATCATTTCTTGATATAATGCTTTAATCTCGTCACTAAGCACAGAACAGCTCCTGAATAGATAATAACCGATCGAGTGTTTGATGAACTTCATCTACTGTATTATAAAGTCCACAAGAAATACGAGCACTAGACTGCACCCCTAAACGGTGCAACAAAGGCTGCGCACAATGGTGTCCTCCGCGCACAGCAATGCCATACTGATCTAACAAAGTGATCAAATCATGCGGATGAACTCCCATTAAATTAAAAGACACAACACCACAATCAGGCATTCCACCCAACACTTGACACTTAGGGTGTTCAGCTAAATGTGTCCATAAGATTTCGCCCAGTAAGCGCTCATGTGATGCAATCTGATCAAGGCCTATCGACTCAAGATAGGCTATTGCAGCGGTTAGGCCCACCACCCCTTCAGCATGAAGAGTGCCGGCCTCAAAACAAGCAGGAGGAGATAAAAAAGTAACTGAGTCTGCACTCACTGTTGCAACAGCCCCACCTCCAAAAAACCAAGGCTGCATATCAGCCCAATGATCTGCTTGAGCATACACCACACCAATACCAGATGGACCATACATTTTATGACCTGAAAAAACATAAAAATCACACCCCAATGCTTTCACATCAATCGGGAACCGTCCACTCGCTTGTGCGCCATCCACAACGACTTTCGCACCATATTGGTGTGCTAATTCAACACATTTTTCAACTGGGTTAATCCGCCCTAACACATTTGACACATGCGTCATGGCCACACAAACTGCTCCCTGAGATAAAGAACGTTCAAGATGATCTAAGTCTAAATCACCTGCTTCATTGATATTAATAACCTCGAGTATCGCACCCGTGCGCTGACATAATTGTTGCCAAGGCACAAAGTTTGAATGATGCTCCATCACTGTAACAATCACTCGATCTCCAGGCTGGAGCTTTGGGCCAAAATAGCCTTGAGCGACTAAATTAAGACCATGCGTTGTACCTGAAACAAAAACAATTTCATTGGGATTCGATGCATGAATAAATCGGGCAACAACATCCCTACCCTGCTCAACATGCGCATGTGCTCGCTCACTGAGCGTATGGATACGACCATGCGTATTACCATAATCAACTTTCACAAAAGATTGCATTGCATCGATCACCACTTGAGGGCGGTGCGTTGTGGCAGCATTATCCAGGTAAATTAAGGGATGCTGATGAATCTTTTGATCTAAAATCGGGAAATCTTGACGATGCGTCATGACCCCCTGATTGAGTGACACGTCCACAGATTAAACCTCGTCAAATTCATAATACTTCATCATGAGAGCATGCATCTTTGAATTAGGTTGATCAGGCAACACATTACGAATCAGTGCTTGAATTAATAATTGTTGAGCTTGATCTAATGAAATACCTCGGGCTGTCAAATAACGTAATGCATCAGCATCTAAAGCCCCGACACTGGCGCCATGTTGGCACTGTACAGCATCTGCATAAATTTCTAATTCGGGCGACACTTCAATCTGAGCCCCTGGAGATAACAACATGCCTCGCGCAGATTGCTTGGAATCAATATTAAATGCACCTTCATCAACAATCACACGACTCAAAACCTGACCTTTTGATCGATCTTGACCTAACACACAAAATGTTTGCTGAGAATCCGTTGATTCAGCTTGATGATGCACATGAACATGATGATGTTGACACTGGGTGCCGTTAAGGTCTATTAACTCACGTAGTGCATAGTGTGAATGCAGACCACGCAAGCGAATATCGGTATGCTGCTCAAAACAGCTTGCCCCCATCCCCCAATAGGTTGCTTGACACTGCGCATGTGCGTCTAAACACATGGTTTCCAACCCCCTCAAGGTAACCCCTTCGGGGAGTTGCTGAATAGTGGATATATTTAAATGGGCCTTTTCAGCTAAACATATATGTGAATCCACATTAAATTCAGCACTCACCGGATTTGATCCCACCGACCATTGACATAGATCAAGGGATACTCCTTCACCTAAACGGATCATATGCTGTAAAGTCATATGGTTGGAAGGTATAGACTCATCAACCCAATGAATTAAATGTAAGGGCCGATCTAATGGACGCAACAAATCAATGCATATCCCATCTGATATATTCAATAACGATTCAGCCCGATTGGGGAGCCATTGGACCCACCCTGAACGCTCTTCTAAGTATGCCTTTAACCAAGCTGTCTGCTCATTTGAACGCATACAGTATGATGGCAAAGTGGTGATAACTTGGTCTAATTCATTCAAGACAGGCCATGATGAACACGACACATTTAACACACCATTAATCCACACAATACGATAGATCTCATCTGATTGATGTTCAGCCAACCAAGCTTCACATTCAGGCTGTATATTGAGCTGCGTTGATTCAGAACTGTACGCTTGACTGGGCCACGAAGCTTTCAAATGTTCAAACCATTCAGGCCAATTTGATTCCATCTGCTGAGGTAAAACCTTATCCATCACGTTCATCTTAAGACTCAACTGTATTTGAAGCCAGCCAACCATATCCCTTCTCTTCAAGGGTATTTGCCAAGGTATAATCGCCTGACATCACAATTTGACCTGACATCATAACATGAACCCGATCGGGCTGAACCAGTTCTAACAACCGTGGATAATGTGTAATCAAAATAAAACTACGCCCAGCATCACGCAAGGCATTAATCCCTAAAGCGACGGCTTGCAAAGCATCAATATCGAGCCCTGAATCAATCTCGTCCAAAATCACAAGTTTGGGCTCTAACACCAACATCTGTAAAATTTCATTGCGCTTCTTTTCACCGCCTGAAAAATCAGTATTAAAATCACGCTTTAAAAAAGCCAAATCCATTCCAATGGTTTGTGCAGCAGATTCAGCTAATTGCATAAATGACATGGCATCACACTCAGACTGTCCTAATGCTTTTCGCTTTGCATTGAGAGCTGTTTTCAAAAACGTCATATTATTAACCCCCGGGATTGCAACTGGATATTGAAACCCTAGGAATAATCCTTGATGAGCCCGCGCTTCAGGCGATAAAGCCATCAAATCTTCGCCCTGATACATGATGGCACCCTGAGTCACTTGATAACACTCATCTCCCATTAAAACTCGAGACAATGTGCTTTTACCGGAACCATTAGGCCCCATGATCGCATGCACCTCACCCTGTGGCACTTCAAGATTAAATTCATTCAAAATAGGGGTATCATCAATATTCACGGACACGTTATGCAAAGTTAACATCATTTTCTCCTAACCAACACACCCTTCCAAACTCACTTCCATGAGCTGCCGGGCTTCAACTGCAAATTCCATAGGCAATACTTGAAAAATAGGTTTACAAAATCCATTGACAATCATACTCACAGCTTGCGCTTCATCTAAACCTCTAGCACGACAATAACGAAGTTTTTCTTCATCAATTCGTGTGGTTGAAGCTTCATGCTCAATTTGTGCATTTGGATGCATGACATCCATCCTTGGAAAAGTATGTGCCCCACAGTGTGGGCCAATTAATAGCGAATCACACTGAGTGAAATTACGGGCCCCTGCAGCAGTAGGGGCCACCTTAACACATCCACGGTAAGTATTTTGACCTTGACCTGCCGAAATGCCTTTTGAAATAATAGTACTGCGACTGCCTCGACCAATATGAATCATTTTAGTGCCAGTATCAGCTTGTTGCTTTTGACGCGTTAAGGCCACTGAATAAAATTCTCCAACAGTATCCTCACCTCTCAAAACCACCGATGGATATTTCCAAGTAATGGCTGAGCCCGTCTCAACTTGGGTCCAAGAGATTTTAGATCGATCTCCTTTACATAGACCACGCTTTGTCACGAAATTGTAAATACCACCTCGACCTTCCTCATCACCAGGGTACCAGTTTTGAACGGTTGAATATTTGATGCTTGCTGATTCTAAAGCCACCAGCTCAACAACCGCTGCATGAAGCTGATTTTCATCACGCATCGGAGCGGTGCATCCTTCAAGATAACTGACACGACTGCCTGCTTCTGCAATGATCAGCGTGCGCTCAAATTGACCTGTATTCGCAGCATTAATTCTAAAATAGGTGGATAATTCCATAGGACATATCGTGTCTTTAGGGATATAAACAAATGAGCCATCTGAGAACACTGCAGAATTAAGTGCAGCAAAGTAGTTATCTCCAACGGGCACAACACTGCCTAAATACTCACGCACTAACTCAGGATGGCACTCAATCGCTTCCGACATTGAACAAAAAATCACACCGGCTTCAGACAATGTTTCTTTAAAGGTGGTTGCGACTGAAACACTATCAAAAACAGCATCTACTGCCACACCCGCCAGACGTGCACGCTCATGCAATGGCACCCCTAATTTGTCATACGTTGCCAACAACTCAGGATCAACTTCATCGAGGCTTTTTGGGGCATCTTTCATTGATTTTGGTCGGCTAAAATAAACAATTTCATTTAAATCAATAGGATCAATTTTTAAATGTGCCCAGGTCGGTGGCTTTAAAGTTAACCAATGCCTGTAGGCTTTTAATCGCCATTCAAGCATCCAGCTAGGTTCAGCTTTTTTCTCAGAAATTTGTTGAATGATAGATTCATTTAATCCTGCAGGCAATTGCTCAGACTGAATATCAGTGACAAAACCAGCTTCATAAGCTATATTTGAAAAAAGTTCAGATGTCAAAGGTGCGCTCCGTGAGGCCATTTAATTTAAATAGAATTTTACTTCAAAACAAAGTAAAAGTCACGTCAAATGCAAAAAACCCTCTAAAAGCAGATACATTTGACGTAAGCCTTGAAGTGCTAAAATTAAATTAAAATCTTAATCATTGCTATTTTTCAAACCATCAACAGCTAAAAGCCTCAATGAAAGACATTGATCCTATCAATATTTAAACTGATTTAAGAAGAATCACTGCTGAAAATAACACAAACATACATTCAAATCATTGAGGAAGCTGACACAATCCCTTCAAGACTCACACGATGAATATAGGAGAAAGATTAACGACACCCAGAATCATGCGCTTAAACGTCTAGTCCCATTAAAGCTCAACATCCAATGCGGGTTATACACAACAATTACACGCTCTCTGGTTTAAATCAAGATCCCCTCCAACCCCTGTATCAAGCAATCCAGGTCAAAGAAACCTCTAACTGCCTCTTCATCCATAGGCAATATTGACATTGATCAAACACCTGACTCAAATCTCGGTGATTGGTCTTCAGGCCCAGAGGATGCGGGCACAGATCTAGCCCGGGAGGGGTGAGTCGCCACCCCCACTGAATATGAAAACGCCTCGGCCCTTAAGACCGCATCTGAGTGAGCAACCTTAATCCTCTTAAAACACTTTAAACCCAACAAAATCATTAAACCCAGCACAAGCGGATCTAACCATGTTTTAGGCGATTCAGCTTCACCTGCCTGACTACCCTCTATCACACTCAATCACCCGACTGTCTAGCACTTATATTGCATAGAACACTCATTATCGCTTCGAGGGAGAAGGAAGCTTCTGATTTGAATCAAACTTGAGAGTATCACCATAGGAAGCGTTAGACGGCGGCTTCTTATGCAACGGCTTCTCCTCATGCAAACGGGCTGAAACTTTCGGGCTCAATTTATCTTGAGTCATCTCTGGCGCAGAGAACATATATGAGATCAAGCCCCCCAAAACCAAGACCCCTCCAGTGATTCCTGTAGCCATGAACACTATTGGCATGAAAGCGACAGGTAGCTCTAAAACACACCCCAAACACAATACTAATAAACATTCCAAGAACACACCATGATCTAAACTATCCTGGATCTGGATATAAGATATGGATGCAAATAATAAGAGTGCGACCACCATGATCCACAGACTAATACAAGGTATATCATAAGAAAGAGCGGGGAAAAACCTAGAGATCATAGCATCTGAATAAAAAAACGATTGAATCCCCCCTCCTATTGAACATAAAGTAAGAGCGCCTCCCAACATAGGCAGCTTGGGAGATCCCCAGAAATGACGCATTAAGGATCTCGATCCAATATCTCTAGAGGATTCTTTTCGCTCCTCTTGACTCAATCCCCCCACACTTGATGCATGGTGAGAAGCTCCATTTGACTCAGAGGACTCATGTTCCAATTCATGACCTGATCCCCTCGGAAGCTCATTGTTTCTAGAGGATTCTTTTCGCTCATCTTGACTCGATCCCCCCACACTTGATGCATGGTGAGAAGCTCGATTTGACTCAGAGGACTCATGTTCCAATTCATGACCTGATCTCCTCGGAAACTCATTGTTTCTAGAAGATTCTTTTCGCTCCTCTTGACTCAATCCCCCCACACTTGATGCATGATGAGAAGCTCCATTTGACTCAGAGGACTCATGTTCCAATTCATGACCTGATCCCCTCGGAAGCTCACCTTCTCTAGCGGCCTGCCTTGAGCCTAATTCAGAACCATCATTTAATTCAGTTGAGCCATTATACTCTTCACTGTCTTGACGAAGACCTTGAGCATGCTGCAGTTGCCTAAGAGAACCGCCATGACGCCCCCCAATAATTCCAGAATTAGAATGACCTGAGAATGTATCGTTTTGCCCTGGAATAAGCGCTTGTTGTTGTCGTGTGAGTGTTTTGGATAATTTCTTTTGATGCTGCTTATGTGTATTTTTAGCGCTCGGATCAGAATTGCCCTCCGCTAGCTTCGCTCCTTCTTGATGAAGCCTTAAAAATTCATTACGTAGGCCTGTATAGCTTTCCTGCTCGTCAACAGATTTAAGCTCACCTAACATCTGAAACATGTTTGCTTCTTCTTGAATTCGATTGAGTGGTTCTTTAAGTTTGAGCTTTTTGTTGAACAAAGCTTTTTTCCGCCTTTTTTTTTCCCTTTTACTTAAGTCGCTATCTTTACTTAAGTCGCCATCACGCGTTGAATTCAAGCGCTTACAAATACTCATAATATCTGACAATAGCTGCCCTCTAACACGAATGAGCGATTCATCACTGGGTATCCAATAACTTAACTTAGACAGAACATCACATACTGTTTTAGCCTCCTTCTTTCCCAGAAACTGATCTGAGCTCAAATCCAAAAATGAACCGAAACGAGCGTTTAAATCCAGATCAAGAGATGTACTAAAATCAGGAGTTAAATCTGGTGAATTAGACTGTGGAGCATCCATACATAGTTTTCCTAATAAAAGAAGCACTATATCTTATTTAATCGAATAACTCAATAATCAACACTGATCTCTACAGTTCATCATGTATACTGCCCTTTGAGGCAGTGAGATCCACTTAATTTTTAATTCATATAATGACTTTGAAGCCCTATAAATAGGGTCTTTAAGATAACCCAATCAACCTAAATGATCCTTCGATGAACTCGATTTAAAATACTCACCGCCCTACAGCTCGAATGATCACTGTTTAAGGGAGCATGCCGTCCTGAATAAAACCGCATACTACAAAAAAACCTAAAAGGAGACTTAACAATAAACCTTCCATAACAAGACTGTATGATGCAGCCTTGTTATGGAGGCACAGAGAACCCTCAAAAACTTTATGAAGTTAGAGATAAAGCAGGGGAGGAGGATCCTCCTTGCCTGAAAGATTCACCCTGAGAAGAGTTGGCAGCTGCTTCAGGGCCACTCAATGAGTGACTCCCTACGCTTAAATCTTTAGGAGCAAAACCGTCTGCTCTTCTATTAGAGACAGAAGATTGACCCATGCTTTGACACACAACTTTACATGATCCAACAACCACTCCTATGCCTATCAGCGCAGCCAAACCGCCGGTCACAAATGGAATCATTGTCATGACCACTTCAGGCAATGGTAATGATACAACACCATTTAAAACGCTCGCCCCGATCATGACACTGACCAAACTGACCCTTGAAAGGAACCTCAGACCTGACCCATGATCAAACTGATCATGAAGCTTATTCATCAAAATTAAAGCAACCAGCATGACCGCGCCACCATATAATGCCATATAAATTGGCATGTGGGGTAATACCCCCCCTACAGTAGGCATCATTGCAGATGGGTTCAGAGCCTGTTGAATCATCACTCCTCCTACAGTCATGGCTAAAGCAATCAACCACATCAGTGTATTATCACGTCCTTGATGACGATTCACTTTTGTTGCATCAGCATTTGGACCAGAAAGAGTGTCTGCCGCCGTTGAATTGACTTCAGATGAATGATTTGACCCTGAAGGACTACCCACTGCAGTCTGAGAAGAAGATACTGTACCCAGCTCTAAACGTGGCGAACTATCTGCTACTGAATCAGGCTCTACAACGTTTCCTTCTGAACGACCCATTGCTTCTTGTGCTTGACGACGAGCCATAACACCACGATAGACTGCTTGAATCTGCATTGCTGCTTGAATCTGCGTTGCTGCTTGATCAGAATCTACAACATTTCCTTCTGAACGATCCATTGCTTCTTGATCTTCAGATACTGTACCATCCGGCTCTAAACGTAGCGAACTATCTTCTGGGGAATTAATCCCTTTAAACTTTACCCCTGATGCTAAAGACCGAAGAGCTCTAAACTCTTCTTCAAGCATTCTTCCAAATAATGCTTTAAGATCAGCCTCAGGCATACTGACTAAAGACGTCTCAGCGGCACCTCCAGCAACGGCCTGTTGCCCACCCAAGGGGCACTCATGTTGATTGAGTTGAGCAATAAACCCCTCTAAATTATCAATTGGGTTTTCAATACCAAGATACCCTGCCACTTGATCTATAACAGCTTTCTCATTATCAGCTGTAATAAATTGTCGTAAAGAACTTGTTTTCTTTGGGGTAAAGTTCAAGCGAATACGGCCTTTTATCTTATCACTCTCCGTATCTGTGAGATTATCATGAGGCTTTTTAAGCGACTTATAATCTTTTAAAAAGACTTTAATAGCCATTGTTAATCCATTATAACAAGCCATGACATCATGAACGGCCTGAGACCCACCCGCTCTAACAGGTGAACTTGCCTCAGTGGTTGCACATTCAGTGGTTGCACATACTACAAGGAGCATCTCAGCATATAATCGAAATGCGCGATTGCGCCCATCCTTGTTTATAAAATAACCCTTTCTTAATCGCTTTAACAACTGCACTCCTTGATCGTAAAGTGCTTGTTGAGATTGTAGGATTAATCCTGATTGTTGGCTTGGTCCCTCCATAGAATGAAGCAGTGAATCTGGTTTTTCTTGCATACGGATATCCTCTTTTATATTATAATTAAAAAAACAATGTCTCACTAAATACTAAAATAAAAACCTTAAAGCTTCATTAAGGCTGAAGTACAATCATATTTTTTTAAAACTTCAAGTCATTAAAAATACTTCATTCATTCAAAAAAAGAGAGGATATTGAGAAACCTTTCATGCAATTTCAATCAGGTGATGTTAACACAACCCTTTGAATAAGCCTTGAACAATCCGACACCGCTAACGCAAGCACTGTGCGATGAGTCAACCCCATGTAAGCCCCTCCATCAAAGCCCGTATCAAGAGGCCAGTCCATCATAATTTGATCCGAATCAAGGTACAAATGGTACTGCTTCATCTGCCACACTGTTCCACCCACCGCTTTGATTAAAGCTTCTTTAATCGCAAAAAAATGATACAAACGAACAAAACGATCCGCGCCTAAAAGAAGCCAAGATGCATATTCTTTTGATGACATCATGCGTCGCGCCAAAGATCCATTGGGCGCGAACGGTATCTCAAGCACATCAATGCCCAGATGACTCATTGGCCCAAACCCAACAGCCATACGCCCTTTAAAATGTGATAAACTCACTGCGTATTCTGGAAAATCAGGTAATGTCAAACGACCCCGCCCATCCACTTCAATCTTCACTTGATTGGGTTCACATAACAATTCTCGAGCAATAATCATGCGCAGCATCGCACGCCCACGCACAAACTCATGACGTCGCCCCGCATGAGTCATATTTTGAAAGCGCTTTAATTCATCCGATGACAAAGGAATGTGTGGAAGGATATACTGCGGGCCAACCTCATAAACACCCATGGAATTGGCATCAAGTGCAGGCACTTCATCCCAGTGACACTCAAGAGGCTCACTCAGTTGCTGAACACAGGACATGATTGACTCAAGCGGTTAGATTTATGGATCATCACTCTTTAAACTCATGGCGCGCCCGGAGAGATTCGAACTCCCGACCACCTGGTTCGAAGCCAGATACTCTATCCAACTGAGCTACGGGCGCATATCCACAAAATCATAACGGGCATTGCCTCAAAACACAAGACATCTTGACGGACTATCCGTTTTAAATCCAGTGATATTGAGTCCGGCTCGCTTGAATAGGGCATCCGCGACAGGCTCCGCAGCCCTGATCACAGGCACGACAACCTAGAAAACCACGGCGCTCACAATGCAGCACAATCACCCGTGCACTTTCAAGATCTAATTCAAAATAACGGGCAATATCGGCTAAAGTAGCCCCCTCACGCGCTGTCAAAAAATCACGCAAACGTCTTAACGTCATACCAGCTCCTTAGACTCAATGTAACGCACCCAACGAATCAAACACCACGTCATCAAAGATAATACCGCACACGTCCCTAGCACCGCAATCACACTGAGCATGGGATGATGCCACAACGTTCCAAATTGATAAACCAGTACAGCGACCCCATAAGCAAGCATGGTTGACCATAGCAACCCCCAGCATGCCCACTGCCATGAAAGCTCTTTTTGTACTGCAGCAATCGTAGAAACACACGGCAAATAGAGCAAAATAAAACTCAAATAAGCCAAAGCACTTGCCGATGAATGCATGTGTGTTTTTAAATCATGTCGCGCCAAAGCGGTTAAACCCGTATCGTCAGGTGCGCCAAACTGCTGAAACGCTAAAATAATTTGATGCCAAGTCCATTGCAACATCGCAGACATCGAATGAATTGTATCAGGCAATACCCCTAGGTGCCCTTGTGCATATAGGGTATTCAATGTGCCGACCACCACTTCTTTTGCCAATAATCCTGTCAACAGTGCAATGGCAGCAGGCCATTGTTCTGCCGTCATTCCAATGGGCGCCAATAACCATGCAATACCTTGCCCTAAGCTCACCAACAGCGTCTGCCCTAAACCTAAACTCAAAATCGAAAGCCCCACTGAAACTGATACAATCACACGAGTGGCACGTGTTGCAAATTGAAGACTACGACGCCTAACCTGCGCTAACACGCCCCCTAAAAAAGGCAACTGATATCCAGGAAACTCCATGACCATCGGTACGCTATTGGCATTACCCCAAGCAAGACGTAAAATCCATGCTGTTAATAACCCCACTAAAAAACCAAGCATGTACAGTCCAAAAATAACGATGGCCCCTTTTCTGGGGAAGAACACACTGGCCAGTGCAGTGTAAACCGTCAACCGTGCCGTACACGACATAAATGGCACCATCATCACTGTCATAATTCGGTCTTTGGCTGAAGCCAATGTTCGCGTAGCAGAAATTGCAGGCACATTACAGCCAAAGCCCAAAATCATTGCAATGAATGCACGACCGGGCAATTTTAAAACATTCATCAAGCGGTCTACTAAAAAAGCTGCACGAGCCATATATCCACTTTCTTCTAAAAAAACTAAACACAAAGTCGTCAACATCACCACCGGCAATAAAGTCAACATGGTACTTAACCCGACACCAATGCCATGCACTAAAACAGCCCATATATGAAATTGTGGAAACCAAAACAACATCAATTGTGTTGGCAAGCTCACACAAATAGCATCAGCGATTTGCGCCACCCAGGCTTGAATAATGGCTCCACCCTGAACCGCTAAGCAAAATACACCATACATTAACGCAAAGAAAATTGGCAATCCTAACCATCGATGCAGTAAAACAGCATCTAACCGATTGGACCATACATTAGATTCTTTTGGATACTTAACATTAACAGTACTCATAAACATTTGAATTCTTGAGTAACGTTGATCTGCAATTAAAAAATCAGCGGGCTCAGACAATTGAGCAGTTACCTGATCGGCAATCACTTTTAAACGCTTTCGACAAGACTGATCAAATACTGAAGCAGTCAAAGTATCTCCCTCTAACCATCGACGTGCCAACCAGTGAAGTCGAGCATCTGAATGTCCGGTATCACACGCTTTCATTCCTTCAACCATGGCTTTATGGCCCATCGACAATACATCAGGCACTGGAGGCACTGGGGGCACCGTGAGATCATGGTCAGCAATCACTTCTTTCAAACGACGCACACCACGCTGATACTTTGCAGACACTCGCACCACGGGGCAACCCAATGATTGAGACAGCGCGCGGTGATCAATCTTAACATCTTTATCATCTAACAAATCTGACATATTGAGTGCAACCACAACCGGCACACCCATTTCCAATAACTGACAAGTCAAATATAAATGTCGCTGCAAGTAACGACCATCCACAACATTGACAAATACATCGACGGTTTCATTCAAAACAAAGCGCATGACTTCTTCTTCGTCAAGGGCACCTTCTTCCGTATAACTACAACAGGCATAACAACCTGGCAAATCCACCACACTGACATCGACTGCATGTGCCCTAAAAGAACCCACATGACGCGCCACTGTTACGCCCGGCCAATTGCCCACATGTGCAGTTGCACCGGTTAATGCGTTAAATAACGCAGTTTTCCCTACGTTAGGATTACCAATTAATCCGACCACTCTATGCATCATAGCACACCTCAATTGAGGCTGGATCGACTAAGATGACTTGCGCTTCAGCACGACGTAATGCAATCATGTGACCGTTGACCGAGACTTTAATAGGATCCCCCAAAGGCGCACTCTGAATGACATGACAACGCGCACCTGGGCGCACACCCGCTGCAAACAATCGCTGGCGATATAAGTGGGAACCCCCATCAATGTTTAAGATTCTTGCAGAATCTCCTTCACTGAGCATTGAGATATTCATGGAACATTGACTTCATCATGATAATCGTACATGGATTATACGCTTTAGGAGGTCATACTGTCAAGTCGTAAGAGCCAAAATAAACAATACAAATCATGCACTTACAAATGGATCTCATTTTTTTCATGCAAACTTAACCACTGACCGTTGAGCACTTCCAAGACACCTTGTTGCGCCTGACGATAACTCAGATGCGTCACATCAATTCGATCAATAGGCTGCTGTTGCCATGAACAAGCATATACGGCTTTAGTTTTCTCACCTGTTAACGGATCAATTTGCCATTGCAAACACTGCGCACACACACCTTTCAACATGCATTGCATTGGGCCATATACAGCGGCTTCACAACGCGTCACCGCCACCTGCGTTAGATCAGAAATACACGAAAGCTCTGAACGCACGGTTTCAATTAAATCAGCAGGCCCCAGCACACGCACATCTGTCAAGGTTGATAAAATTGAATCCCGATCAAATGTTGACAACCAATCTAAAATCTCAGACCAAAAAACACCTTGAGCTTTCACATCATTTGAACCTAACGCCATAAAACCGTCTTCAGCATCAAAATGCCATAAACGGTAATCTGAAGCTTCATATAACTCAGATTTCAAATAAATCGAACGCGCACAAGGCGCACTCACCGCCATTAAAACAAGGTGACCTGCTTCACGTAAAGCCTTACCCAATACACAAGCCTGAACCATCAAATCAGCGGTCACACACAATAAAATGGTTTGTGGCTGGTCTGGAATTTTAGCACGCACCCCCGTAGGCCCCATCAAAGAAACCGGCTGATCAGGCCTTAATTTTGAAAGGATTCGCTCACTGACGGTGCGTTGTGAAACCACGACAGACACCGTGCCTGCAGCTTGATCTACTGATAAAACAGGCAAAGCCACGCCTTCACTATGCAGCGGCAATGCATTCAATGCTACAGCATATGACTCAAAAGTTTGCAACCGCACAAAATGCCCAGGCAGGAACCGCAATGCAACCTGTGGTGCATGAATGATCAGCTGTGTTCGATCCTGAGTTAACGCCTTCACTGAAGACACTCGAGCTGACATCATAGACTCACAGTGTTTAAGAAATGCAGTTTGATCCTTCATGCGCCGATTAGAATAATCCAAAGCTGAAACTTGAGCATCAATGACAGGTGCCACCTGCATCGCAGATGCCATGGCTTTGACAACAGAGCCATGAAAAGTAGCATGCGTATCACCTAAGAAAGTTACAGTACGCCCTTGACGCTGATAACTTGTAAAAAACCCAATGGCATCAGACTTACAATGCATCACATCGGGAGCGGGCACCAAAGCCCCTGATTCATTTAAATGGTAAGGCACATATTGATAACGCTTACGATCTAAGACTCCATCATGTTCAAACGCATAGGCTACATTTGGCTGCGCACCGGTCGCCACTAAAATACTTTTAGCAGGAAAAGTTGCAGTGGATTCAGATGCATACCAATCTCCTGATGCATCCTGCATCATTTGATTGACATTTAATGCCCGACATTGACCGTGTTCATCTTGAATGATCGCGGCAGGTGCAAAACATTCGGCATATAAAATACCTTCTTCAAGCGCCTTAATCACTTCTTCATGGTTACGTTGATAAGCAGGGGAATCTTACAACCGTTTTCGATACACCACGGTCACCCCTCCCCATGCCCGGACTAAATCCGCCACCTTAAATCCAGGCTGATCTTTAGCACGCATATAGGCTTGTGCATGCATGATCCACTCATCTAAACGCCCTAATTGAACGGCATTGAATTGATCCCGAACATACGCAGCACCCCAACGATCACACAATGCATGATACCGCTTATAAGCCCTTTGAATTTGAAGAATATAGTATGCTTGAACTTCTGTTGCAGTATCAATCCCCGTTAAGCCGCCCCCAATGACAACCGCCGGCAATTGCACTTCTAAACCTGATAGACTCATTTCATGGTAAGCCCCTGACAGCTGTAAAGCCATGAGAAAATCATTGGCTTGACGAACTCCAGGTGCTTCACTGCCAGGCAATGATAAAGCCCGCGGCAATCCTGCACCAACAGCCAATGCTAAATGATCGAATCCTAAATCCCAAGCATCTTCAATCCGTAGCGTCCCACCAAAGCGAACACCACCTAGCACTCGAAATCGAGACCGTCTTAACAAAGTCAATAAGATTAAACTTAAGAAATTTTTATCCCAACGGGCAGTGATGCCATATTCAGCGACTCCTCCAAATCCTAGGATTTTACGAGCATCTAAAGCAGTTGTCATGGCTGAAAAAGATTCAACAGGCTGGGTATATGAGTCAGGATCCATGGGCTCAATTTTCAAACCATCCATCCCAACAACAGTATAACCTCGCATCAGCAACTGATTGGCTAACGTTAACCCAGCAGGCCCCATCCCCATCACCAAAACACGACCTTCTTGATCAGGGGCTAACATATAGTGCTCAGCCCTTAAAGGATTCCAATTCAGAAGCAAATCGTAGACCTCAACCCCCCAAGGCACATTTAAAATCGACTTCAATACAAAAGTTTCAATTTGCGGAACATTCACAGGGGTTTGTTTCTGATACACACATGATTTCATGCAATCATTACAAATACGATGCCCTGTCATTGGACATAAAGGGTTATCAATCATGATGACAGCTAAAGCAGCCAAGAGATGCCCCTTCGAAAACAGCCACTGCATTTCTGAAATTTTTTCATCTAATGGGCAGCCTGTCAGCACCGTATCAAACACATCTCGCTTCAGTCCCTGCTCAGGATCAGCTTTTTTTACAGGAAATCCTTTTCGACAAAAA
>PBNF01000025.1 GCA_002722995.1 Legionellales bacterium
TGTGTTGTTATTTTTGATAGATGGATGTGTTATTTGAGATCTTAATCCCTTTGGCTGATTTAAGCCCAACCATTTAAATTCACCTGCGCGGCCTCAAAACAAAACAAACCATTGATTTAAAAAGAAAAATAATGCAAAACACATTCACTTCATAACAACAAAAGGTTAAATATTATGAATATATTAAACATTTTAGCACAGCTAATTCAGAGGACCCAAAGAGAACATCAAATCGCAGATGAACATCGAGTGCCTCCTGACGCTATACCTGCACAAGTTAACAATACAAATTTTATAATTGATCCGGCTACCCTGGGAAGATTACTCAATCAAACAAACACTTCTCCTTCAAGCAATATTTTAACGATAGCGGATCGAGGACAGTCAAGTTCAACTCAGCCACAAACATCCCAAGCTCCAGATCAGCAACAAAACACCACAACACCGTCACAAAGTTTTATTCGAACACTTTGTTGTTGTTGTCGAAGAACAGATTCAAATCAGGATAACGGTAGCACACATCAAACTGTAAGCCCTTTACAACGCGCTCCCTAAGTCAGAGATCCTTGTTTTGAATATATCTTGAACAGGCCTAAGATCATTTAAATGACTTTAGGCCTTTACTGGATTTTAAGCACTTGTGCATAAAGATATTATTTGATTTAACGAAAAAATAGTTCAAAAATCATTGGGCATGCGGAATGAAAACATGAGCCCTGAATCCGTAAGATCGCTCGCTAAAGCAGTTAAAGACCTCAAATGCACGCTCAATTCACTGTATCTCTACTATAACCACATTGGCAATGAAAAAGGTTAAATCGGCTTTTGAAACACTCAAAAGATACTTATTCCTAGACAGTCACACTCTAATCATTGATCAAAAACCTCTGACATTTAAAAATTAGAAACATTTTAAAATCAAATGTATCTGATTGATTGGGGGTTTAGATTCATGAACGTTGCCTATCAAATCAGACCCTGATTCAAAAATCCATTGAGTTTATTAAATTTTAACTTGTTTTGATTTTGTTTAAGTAGGTAAAATACAATTAATTGAATTGCAATCATGAATGATGACTTTTTGTTTAAGATTAACACGAATCACTCAATATTTAATTTTAATCACAGCCTGTCTGGGTGCGGCTTGCACCCCTCAAGCTCCAGATTTACTGAGCTCTCAGCAAACTGTACCACAACATTTTTGGACTGAACATCCCAGTTGGACCACAGAAGGTTATGCCTTTATACGTCAACCTCATCAAAAAAACTCAGTCCGCTTTTATTGGAAACATAGCCCATATACTGATCGTTTTACTATTTTAAGCTCAATGGGTCTTCCACTTGCGACCCTTGAATGGACTGAGACTGAAAACACCTATGCTCAATTGAGCATAGGTCATCAGCATTGGGTGGGGCCTGATCCTGAGTATTTAATTTTCAAACATTTAGGGTGGTCTATTCCTTTAGCTCAGTGGATACAATTGATTCAATCTCCATCCCCTCCCCCTACATTTAAAGTGACTGGCTATGCTCGATTCAATGGTCAAATACTACCTGCAGCGTATGAAGGGACCCTAACAGAGGCTCAAGTTAGCATTCGTATTCATCGCTGGTCTTTTAATCCATCCAAAAATCCTACTGAATCCAATATCATTTAGATTCCAAATATTAGGGCATTGTTTTATACTCTTAGTTTTTGAGAGCGTATTGTGTTTAATTATGATTATACCGTCAGTGTTTCTGATGTATTTTGCTCGAGTGTCCAAATCGAAACCGCTACAGGTCCTTGTCAACAACCTCATGGTTATACCTATCAAGTGTGTGTTCATCTAAAAGCACCCTATGTCAATACAAACACGTGGGAAGTGGATTATCTTGAGCTTCAAAATACTGTCTCGGCTTTATGCCATCAACTGGATCACACGCATTTAAATGATCATCCAGATTTTCAAAAATATCCACCAACTTGTGAAAATCTAGGAAAATGGTTTTTGCAATCATTGCGCTCAACCCTAGGTCTTTTAGATACGATATCGCTAAAAATTGATTTAAGCCCAAAGCCAGGTTGCTTAATTTCCGTCGAAGAATCGGTTAAATAAATGAATACACTCAAAATCAATGAAATTTTTTATTCAATTCAAGGTGAATCCATTCGATGTGGGTTACCGACCGTCTTTGTTCGGCTCACGGGCTGTCCTTTACGTTGCCACTACTGTGATACAGCTTATGCCTTTCATCAAGGTCAACGTCAGTCCATTGAGTCAATCATTGAAACCATTCAACATTATCCTACCCAAACGGTTTGTGTTACGGGTGGAGAACCCCTTGCTCAACCTGCTGTTTTAACCTTAATCACACAACTATGTGATTTAGGATATGCTGTTTCCATTGAAACGTCAGGAGCCATGGATATCTCAACCCTTGATACTCGCACAATGATTATCATGGATCTTAAAACACCTGATTCTGGCGAGGTAGATCGTAATAAATGGGAGAATATAGCGCATCTCAAAGCACTTGATCAGTTAAAAATTGTTATTTGTAGTGAGTTTGATTTTCAATGGGCTTGTGAACAAATCAAGCGTTACAACCTTCCTTCAGGCATTGAATGGCTTTTCTCCCCAATGACACCGGGTATCAACCCAACTCAACTCGCTCAATGGATTTTAGATTCAGGTTTACCTATTCGCCTTCAACTACAAATTCACAAAATACTATGGCATGATACTCCAGGGCATTAAACAGCATCCTACACATCGAATTTAACATTTACACACCAACAAAATCAAGCAATAATAACGCAACTATTGTTCAAAAAGAGACAACTATGCCAGATCCCAACCCCCAGTCTAAAGAATTTATAGCTAAGATCAACTCACAGATAGTGCATGCACTCTTTAAACATGTCGTCCATGATCAGCCCGCAGATGTTCAAGCGCTTATCAATCAATACCCAAACATTTTAACATTTTGTTATAAAAATTATTCCTTCATAAATAGGAGCCAAACAATATCATTATTCAGATTTAATCCGACTTACAGAGGTATTGATGCTTTATCTTTCGCGTTGGCAATCGGTAACAGCAAATGCTTTAACATACTCTTAGAACACGCAGCTAAAATTCACAAGGGTGGACAAATTTTAGACATGTTCTTGAAACAAAATCACGATATCGTGTATGTAGAAAGAGATTATTACACAAATCTTAACGCTCTACAGTTCGAAATAAAACAGAGCAAAACGCTCACATGTCTCCAAATACTTTTAAAATACAGAGCTCATCAACAATACAAGTCCCTTCTTGAAAACCTCTTCACACACACATACGTACGCTTATTCTACAATGGGATTGATTGGATTACTCAGACAGATTTTACCGTTTTAAATTATGCAATAGGAAGCAATCAACCTGAACTCCTTCAAAAACTCTTAGAACACGCGACTGAAATTGACGCGGATCAACAAGATAAGGCCTTTCTTAAAAAACTCTTCACACAAACCTGCTCATTCTTACGCACTGGAGGGTGCGCTGACACGAATCTTACTATTTTACATTACGCAACATTCTCTGGCCGTACTGAATGCCTTAAAATACTCTTAAAGCACGCGACTAAAATTGACGCGGATCAACAAGATAAGACCTTTCTTAAAAAACTCTTCACACAAACCGGCTCACTCTTACGCACTGGAGGGGGCACTTACACGAATCTTACTATTTTACATTACGCAACACTCTGTAGTCGTACTGAATGCCTTAAAATACTCTTAAAGCACGCAACTGAAATTAATGACACCATTAAACAACTCTTAGAACACATGACTAGCTTTGCAAGAAATAAGCCCGAACACCTTAATATATTCTTAGAACACACGGCTAAAACTCATGGGCACTCAGAAAAACTAGAAGAGAAGGCTACTGTACGACCTGTAGAAGCCCAAAATTTAAGCTCAAACAATTCAAAACCAAACCCACAACCCATGAAGCGCCCTCTTGATGATCGCAAAGATACATCTGAAAAAAGACCCTGTGTCAAGGCCTGCACCCCCTCTTTCTAAAGCACACCGAATTCATCACACTTGTCTTAGATAAGGAATGCTTAAACTGAATAACATCAATTTTAATTAAGCCTTTTGATTTTCACTCGTACACTTGAAGGCCAAATAGCAACCTAATTGATATAATCCACATAAAGGAAGCGCTAATAATAACTGTGAAACCACATCAGGGGGAGTCAACAACATCCCCACTACAAAGCTCAACACCATTGCATGAGGGCGATAATCAAACCAGATCCGAGATTGAAATAATCTCAAATAAGTTAGTACACACATCATTAGAGGTAACTGTGCCAGAAGCCCGAAAGTGATGGTCCAAGTTCCCACAAAGTTTAAGTAAAGATTCATATCAGGTAACACCTCAACACTTCTTGGGGCCATTTGGAGCAAAGCATTAAAAAGAATAGGCAATATCACATAATAGGCCACCCCTGCACCCAATATAAAAAGCATTACACTCAATATCATAACACCCAAGAATTTAAATTGTTCATGGCGTGTCAGTGCTGGTGCAACAAAACGCCATAACTCGTATAACGCATAAGGCATCGTTATGAAGAGACTCACCCAACCACTTAATTGAAGAGGCATTGTAGCAATGTGGGTTAACGAAGTTGAAATTAAATGATGAGATGGTAAGTCGTGTAAAAGCGGATGCTCTATCCAACTATAAATCGACTTTGAATAGAGTAGAGCTGTCACAAAAGTAAGCGCAAAAAAAATGATCACTTTAATCACTGAACGCTGAATAGAATGCCAGTACTCTAACGACATTTAGATTATTCCTTCTTATCGAGGGAACGATCACAGCTCAAATGATTGTCTGTTTGAGTTGATTCAGATGCTTCACTCAGATTGAGAGCTCGTTGCCAACGTCCAATCAATTGACCAACGGTTTGAGACATTTGCTCAAGCTTTTCTGGACCAAAAACAAGTAATGCAACTAAAACAATCACCCCACACTCACCTAAACCTATTTCAAACATGTTTGGGCGGCTCTTTTTCGGATGAATGAGCACTTGATTCAAGCCCTTTTCTAAACTTTTGAATCACTCGAACAATGTCTTCTGGTAGCGAGTGAAGTCGACGCCCTCCAAATAAGACAAAGGCAACCACTAAAATCAACAACAATGAACCTAAGCTTATTCCAGATGGTCCCATTGATTTCCCCCCATGATGATCATCAAACTCGAGTAGCTGATGGAATTAAACCATGTGGATACCACCAACCTAAGTAAAAACCCAATATTAATAATGCAAAAGCAAATACAGATAACCCAATACGCCAAGTAAGTGCTTTAAGTAGACTTTTTCCTTGCTGCTCATGTGTAATCAGAGCTTTCAAAGCTGCACCTAAAGTAAAAAGCACGATGAAAAGTAGTACTGTCATGATGATTTTTGTTAGAATAATATTTTGCATGAGTAAAGAGAGATCCGTCTGATGTTTTTAAATATTAGCAAGCATGGCTTAAAGACACAAGTAAGAACCTTTCGTTTTAAAGCGACCTGGCTGTCTTTAAGTGTTTTTCTTGTTGCCTTTTTAATGTTGATTGGATTAGGACAATGGCAGATTCAACGCGCACAAACCAAACACAACATGATTCAACATTATCAACTCAGTGCACACCAACATCCGAAATCTTTAAGTGAATTATTTAAAACCAGTGCACTCAAACAATACACCCCTGTTGAAGCATCAGGTGCATTCGATTGGGCTCATATGATATTGCTCGATCATCAATATCATCGGCATCAGCTAGGCTATCATGTCATTGTTCCTTTCAAACCCAAAGCTCAGCTTGATCCAGTCTTAGTTAATTTAGGTTGGGTGCATCGATCTTTTGATTTCAAACACTATGCACAACCTAAACGATCTCAAACAATACAGGGACAAATATATTTTGTATCTCCAAATCCTTTTATTACACATACTATTCCTGATAAAAATGATTTCCCACTGGTGATACAAGGTCTTGAGATTGAAAAGTTATCCTCTAAAATCAATCAACCTTTTCAACCCTTTATCATTCGTTTAGATGCAAAAGCCCCCTTAGGTTTTGAACGTGACTGGAAACCTGTTGTTTTATCTCCAAGCCGTCATATCTTTTATGCGGTTCAATTTTTCTTATTTGCATTCATTGCTTTAATGATCTTTGTTTACATTCACAGCGAGCGCACCTCATGATTTCAAAGAACCGAAACAATTTATTTTTTATTTTGCTGATTGTTATTATTCCAGTTTTAATATCTGTGATGATGTACTTGCATCGTTACACTGGACACACTACACAACAAGGCATTTTTATTCATCCTGCTATTTCACTGCCTATTGCAAAAGCAAACCCAACCCCTTGGCAGATTTTATGGGTTAGTTCAAAACCTTGCGATCATCAATGTACTTTATCAATCAAGCATCTCAAACAGATTCTAAATGTCCATCAAACAGAGCCGCATCGAGTATCAGCCACAATTTGGGTGCCCCAAAAACATTCAAAAGGTTGGTCAAAAGCCGTCGCTCGTTCGAATCTTCGTGCAGTGATCTTAAAAACCGATCAAACTAAGATCAATCATTTTCTAAAACATTGCAGCCCATCTTCTGATTCAACTGCAGCAATTATTGACCCAAACCATTTGGTGCCTTTATATTACCCTCAACAAGATTGGCCTATACGGCTCAACAAAGATTTAACAAAACTCATGAAACAATCTCAAATGGGCTAGTGAGTACGATATAACCTAATATTGCCTCACCTATCACTAGAGAATGCTTCTGAACCCTTGCTCAATTCAGCGCATCGCTTTATAATCTAAATCATCAGAAACCATTGATATATTGGATTAAACATTTATGCTGCATTCAAAACTAGATCGATATCTCCCCTGGGCAACAATGGCTTTTGCATGTGTTGTCGTGCTCTTAGGCGCTTATACTCGACTGGCTGACTCAGGGTTAGGGTGTCCTGATTGGCCGGGATGTTATGGTCATCTTATAAGCGTCCCTCAGAATGCTCATGAGATCGCGCGCGCCACGCAAGCATATCCAACCATGCCGCCTCTGTCTCCTGATCGCATGTGGCCTGAAATGATTCATCGCTATTTTGCAGGCACACTTGTCCTTGGTGTTTTTTTGATGACTTTAAGGGCGGTGTTTTTAAAAACCAAAGGCCTTAAAAATAATCTTAAGCTTATGCTGGGCGCCAGTATTTTAATCATCTTTCAAGCCATTCTTGGAATGTGGACTGTCACTTGGAAATTACTTCCTTTAGTGGTGATGGGACATTTGATGGGTGGATTCACACTGACGGCTTGTTTATATTGGTCTGCACTGACACAACATGAGACCAGACTACTCACTCCCCGTCCTTTTAATACCCTCACTTCGAAGCGTGCTTTTCAGATGATGTCAATTGTCACATTTATTGTTTTTATGCAGATCATGCTCGGAGGATGGACCAGTTCAAATTATGCTGCATTGATTTGCCCAGATTTAACTCACTGCCCAATGGATTGGTTTTCTTGGCCTAGTATTAAGCAAGGTTTTAATGTACTCAGCCCTATAGGTCAAAACTACGAATTTGGATTACTAGGTGAACATGCCCGAGCGGCGATTCAAATGGTTCACCGATGGGGAGCGATCATCACAACGCTGTGCCTTGTCAGTATGCTCTTATGGTGTGCACTCAAGCGCCCTCAAGGACTTACACGGATCATGTTAATCCTGATTCCTTTGATATTGTTCGCCCAAATTGCTTTAGGAGTCACTAACATTCTAAAATTTCTACCCATGACCGTTGCGGTGGCCCATAATGGTGTTGGGTTAATGTTGCTATTGGCTTGCTTAACGCTCTGTTTTATATTCAAGCGCTCAAGGAGTGTTTAGATGTCTCAAATCTCAACTTACTTAGATTTATGTAAGATTAAAGTTGTAGCCCTCATGATTTTGTGCGCTTGGGTTGGTATGTTACTGGCGCATGATCAATTACCGGCTATCTCTATTGTCATATTCGGTTCTTTAGGTATTGCTCTGGCCTCTGCTTCTGGAGCCGCCTTAAATCATGTTATTGATCGTCATATCGATGCACGCATGCAACGCACCCAACAACGCCCTCTGCCTCAACATCACATTTCAGTTAAAAATGCCCTACTATTTGCAGTGATATTAGGCTCTATAGGCCTTTCTATTTTGTGGTTTTATGTGAATTCAACGGCTGCTGCATGGACTCTAGCTACTTTATTGGGGTATGGCTTAATCTATACTGCATTGTTAAAACGTATCACTTCACAAAATATTGTGATCGGTGGCTTATCCGGAGCATTACCTCCCCTTTTAGGCTGGGTCTGTGTAGAGCCTCATTTAACCGCAGAACCTTGGTTATTGGTGCTCATTATTTTTGCATGGACGCCTCCACACTTTTGGGCTTTAGCCATTGCAAAAATCAAAGATTATGAAAAAAGTCAGCTCCCAATGCTGCCGGTTACACATGGTGTTGCTTACACTAAGTTGAACATCATCCTCTACACTTGGTTGCTGGTTGCAGCCACAGGCTTACCCTTTGCCATTGGCATGCTGGGGGTCCCTTATTTAATTGCAAGTCAGCTCTTAAACCTTCGCTTTATTTACTGGACATATCAATTATACCGTTCTCAATCACCGCATATTGCTTATCAAACGTTTATTTTTTCAATTAAATATCTGTTTGCTTTATTTGTATTGATGTTAATTGACCATTTCTCATATGCAATATCCTTGGCTTAATGTTGAGCAGGCTGACCTTCGTGCTCAAGCATATTTGATGCAACTTATCGAAGCACTCTCCCCCTTACAAAAAAAAGACTGTCAATCAGTGCCCGTTCAACTGAGTCTTATTCAGCGCACATTATCACTCTCCATTCATCCGGCTTCATTTAAACCTTTTGTGATTGATTTTAATCATCACTCACAACAAGATAAAATCAACACTCCACACCAAACTTTATTAGGTCGAGCTTGCCAACTTCACCTTAAACCTGTGATTTGGGATTTAACCTGTGGTTTTGGTCAGGATTCATTTGTGCTCAGCTCAATGCCAACTACTGTAATCAGCGTTGAACAACACCCAATTGTAGGTTTAATGGCTCAATATGCGCACTGGCGTTTAGGTTCACCTCAACATTGGAGCATTGAGATACAAACTGCCGAACATGCGCTAAAACATTTAAAATATCCAAGCCCTCAAGTAATTTATTTAGATCCTATGTTTCCACCAAAGCCTAAAGGTCGTTTGTCAAACAAATCGATGCAAATACTTTCAATATTATCTAAACATCACTCAAATCATGACGTACAGTCATTACTTCAACTGGCATTAAATCATCCAGGTGTTCAGCGTATTGTACTGAAGTATCCTTTAAAAAGAAAACCACCTCTTCCTCCACATCATGTGATTAAAGGCCGCTCAGTTCAATGGTGTATCTACTTACGCGCTTCTAATCAAAATTGATCTTGATTTTTGTTCAATAAATCTCTTAATATTCTGATTACTTTACACAAATTTTTAATACCCATGAAGGATATAAAACTTATCTATTTAACCCCTAAGACAGAAGAAAAAAGTCTCTTAAGATCCTGCTTAGATTACTTGAATGAAAATCACTCGAATCCATCATCTAGTGGTTATAAATGTTATTATAGGTTTAACGACAAAATCGAAGAATTACCTAAAAAAGCTCTTTTATTTTTATTATGTCATCACACGATTGGGTATTTATTAGTCAAAGGTATTGAATCTTTTGGAGATCGATTCATTGGGCTGAGTATTCAATCCTGTTGTTTTAATCAAGATTCGATGAAATCATTGAGCCGCCTTTTGAGTCACTGTTCTCGACTTGAACGATTTGATTTCATTGGAAACAGATTAGAGCTTCAGGCCCCTTTTTATAACCAAGAGTTTCAAAAAGAAATAATTAAAAAGGCTCACTGTCATCAGTTAATGATCAAAGAACTTACACATTATCAAACGCTGCGATTTATATCGATTCAAGGATTAATTTTTACTGAAGACACTATACCATCACTGGTCAATCTAGCTAACCAGAATCGCCAACTGATAGAATTCCATTTTTTTGGGAACACTTTGTATGCTCAACATTATTCTGATGTAGAAGAATTTTTAAGCCAATTTATGACACAATTCTTATCATGTGATCAGTTAAAAATCTTTAGACTCACAGAATGTACAGTCGATATCAAAGGATCACGAACAAGGTGGACTGATCATCTAGATCGACCTTCTCATTCAAAGATAATTCAAAGGCTTTTTGTAGAGCTAAAAGACCTCTCTAACGTCCAATTGGGTCAAGTTTTGGTGCGTACAAAGTATTTAAAACAGTCTATATTGAATGGATTGTTTCATAGACCTTTCCCAGGTGGTCTGCCATCAACCCCTCAAATGTTTAATGATCCTATTTATAGTTGGATGGAATCTCTTCCAAATTTAAAATTAGCTTTTAAAAAATTATATTTGATGCGAGGTGTTCTAAAATTTATAGAATCTGAAAAACCTATAAAATCTCCATTATTTGAATTACCGATCGATTTAGCTGTTAGAATTTCAGAAGATATAAGTTTGCTGGAGCAAGCGACTGTGCCTCCCCCTATTTCAATGATACAAACTCTCTCAGATCCAAGGCTTCAAACATCATCAAATTGAGGCCGTTCAGGTTTTAGCTAAGTCCCCTTTTTGTTCAAGCCAAGCACGCCGATCTTCACTCCGCTTTTTAGCAAGTAGCAAATCTAACATTGCATCATCTTCATACTCATCTTCAATGGTAAGCTGTATCAGTTGACGGGTTTCAACAGCCATTGTGGTTTCTCTCAGCTGGCTTGGATTCATCTCACCTAAGCCTTTGAAACGTTGTATGGCAGCACGTTGTTGATCTTTTTCGGATAAATCACCTAATATGCGGTCTTTATCTGCATCATCAATCGCATAATAAACCATTTTTCCCACATCGATTCGATATAAAGGTGGCATGGCAACAAATACCCGTCCATCACGCACCAATGACTTGAAATGTTTCATAAATAAAGCGCATAACAATGTACTGATGTGTAGTCCATCCGAGTCGGCATCTGCAAGAATACAGACTTTACCATAACGACACTGTGTTAAGTCATCTGAACCTGGATCAACCCCCATAGCAATCGCTATATCATGTACCGTTTGAGAAGCAAGTACTTCTTCTGATGAAACTTCCCAAGTATTTAAAATTTTACCTCTTAACGGCATGATAGCTTGAGTGTCTCGATCTCGAGCTTGACGCGCAGAACCTCCTGCAGAATCTCCCTCAACTAAAAATAATTCGCTGTCTTGATCATAGGACAACGTACAATCTGTTAGTTTTCCGGGCAAAGCTGGACCTGATGTGATTTTTTTTCTGACAACTTTTTTGGCTTGCTTTAACCGGTTTAAAGCTAACTCAACACACAAATCAACCAATACTTCAGCGGTTTGCATATGCTGATTCAGCCATAAGCTTAATGCGTGCTCAACCACTTTTGAAACATAGGGTGTCACACCTTTATTCATTAAACGCTCTTTAGTTTGCCCAAAAAATTGAGGTTTTAGAACCTTTACAGATAAAATATAATTCACTCTTGAAAAAATATCTTCTGGTTTAAGTTTAAGACCTCTAGGCAAACGATCATGTGTTTCTGCAAACTGTCGAATGGCTTCACATACCCCAGCTTTTAGACCATTCACATGCGTGCCACCTTGAGCAGTTGGTACCAGGTTAACATAACTCTCATTAACCGATGGTGTGCCATCTAGGCGCCAAGCTACAGCCCATTGCACCGCAAATTCATCTGCTTCATCTGAACCCAACCAACCTGATTTGGGTGCTACTTGAAGTTCATTTAAAAGACTTTCAAAATAAGTAGCAATACCTAAGGGGTAACACCAATGTTGGGTATGATCACCTTCATGAAGGTAAATGGTCAACCCAGGACACAACACGGCTTTAGCTTTAAGCACTTGGATTAATTGAGCACGATCAAACGTTGGAGCATCGAAAAACTGAGGGTCAGGATAGAATGTGACTCGTGTCCCAGTCTCTTGTTTAGAAACATCACCTAAAACAATCAAATCGCTTTGCTTTTGTCCTGATTCAAAAGACATTTGATAACGTTTGCCCTGACGTTTGACTTCAACGGTGAGTCGGCTCGATAGCGCGTTTACCACAGAAATGCCCACCCCATGCAATCCACCTGAGTAAGTATAATTTTGATTTGAGAATTTTCCTCCAGCATGCAGCTGAGTTAGAATCAACTCAACTCCAGATAAGCCTTGTTCGGGGTGAATGTCTGTTGGCATACCCCGGCCATCATCTTCAACACACAAACCACCGCCATCAAGCCAAGTGATATGAATCTGTGATGCATGCTCTGCAAGGGCTTCATCGACACTATTATCGATGACTTCTTGGGCTAAATGATTGGGGTTTCGAGTGTCTGTGTACATTCCAGGGTGGACTCGAACAGGCTCTAGACCTTTAAGTACACTTAGGGATGCAGCATCATACGCTTTTGAGTTGGAAGGCATGATTTAATCATCTCAATATTTTTAATGTTTTTAAATTAACAAAAAAATTCAAACTATTCAAAGCGTTCTAATACTTCAAGTCTTTGAAACCCAACGTGATTCTTGCTGTTGAAAAGTCAATAACGCAATTAAAGTTGCGCTATTATTAATTTGACCTTGGCTCAGTTGTTCATAGACGGCTGTACGAGAGACAGTCAATACGCGTATATTTTCACCCTCTGAAGGCACTCCAGCAATGGGCTGACTTTGATCTGAGTCTACTGTTGCAACAAACACGTGTGCATACTCATCTGATCCGCCTGGGCTGACAAAATAACGATGCACAGGTGTTAATGTATCTGCGATCAATCCTGTTTCTTCTAAAAGTTCTTTACGAGCCGTTTCATCAGGCTGCTCATAAGATTCAATCATACCCGCTACAATTTCAATTAACCAAGGGTTTGAGGATTCAGATAATGCCCCAATTCTAAATTGTTCAATCAGTACAAAGCAATCTTGTATGGGATCATAAGGCAATACAGCCACAATTGAAGCCCGGTGAACACAGGTTCTCGGTAACCAATCACTCATCCCGCCTTGATGTAGGGTATGTCGTACTCTAGATTGCTGAACTTTGAAAATAGGGTAAGAGACACTGTCTTCTGATTCAACCTCCACTTGACGAGACTTAAACTTAAATAGAGTCACACATGAATCCTATTTCAATATCTGTTCTTGTATCATAAACTAAATTGAGCTTAATCGAAAGAACTCAGATGAATGATGGATCTTCTAAAGAGTTTTCTTGACCTGAATACATCCAGTCGATAGAGTATTTTTTTCAGGGCCCATAGCTCAGTTGGTTAGAGCAGGGGACTCATAATCCCTTGGTCCTAGGTTCGAGTCCTAGTGGGCCCATTATCGTTTCAAAAAATAGGAAATTTTGCAATATGTATAAATATTTAAGTATTTTATTAGTGAGTATTGTTTTATTTGGATGTGCCCACCCAACAGTAGTCCCAGTTGAAATGCCTGGCGACCGTGATCTAAATTGTAACGAACTTAAAGTGGCTTATGAAAACACTCAACAACTTCAAAAAAAAGCTGAACAATCAGGTGGGTTTACTGGCGGTAACGTTGCACGAGCCGTCTTGTTTTGGCCAGCATTAGCAGGCACGTATTTAAACGCTCAAGAAGCTGAACATGCAGCACAACATCGGGCTTTACATTTAACACATTTAATGAATCTTAAACATTGTCATATAGAAACTCACTCCACTCACAAAAAACACTCACCTAAAACACATTAAGCCGAACATCTCAAAAGGATAGATTCCAACCGATCCCTTATGATCGCTCAAGCATCATAGGGGATCTTATTTAAATGATCGCTAATATGTCTATTGTTTTGATGGTTTCAATCATCTTTATTTACAATATGTAAAGGATTGTTATAAAATATGTTGATTCAAATTAAAGGATTAATGTGTCTTTTCCCAAACTCAACACTCAATCAACAACATTCTCTCAAGAGCTTCATGAAGCATTTAAACACTATGGTGGGGCAATCCTAGAACCCGATCCACATTTAATTGACTTCGCAATGCTAGATCAACTCTTCCGAGGTTATGAAACCTTTTTTAAAGGAGATGAAAAAAATACTTTTTACTATGATTATGATGTTCATGACGGCTTTGTTCCTTTAGATTTATCCGAGAAAGCTTTAGGGCATTCACAAAGAGATTTTAAAGAGTTCTTCCAATATTTTCCTTGGGGACGTTGCCCAGATTCTTTATCTCAAGTCTCCTTAAATATTTTTAAACAACTCAATCAATTAGCTTCTAACTGTATTGATGCACTGATCACTCACCTGCCAGATAATGCTCAGTACACCATGCCCCTCAACAAGATGATCCGAGGCAGCTCCAGCAGCTTATTGCGCATTTCAAATTTCCCTTCAATTGAAGGTACTTCAATTCCAAACAACACGTATCGATGTGCAGAGCATACAGATATTAATTTAATTTCTTTACGCCCTGTGCACACGCCTATCGATATTGAATACCAACTCCCTAATGGACAGTGGTGCATTGTTGATTCATCTCCACAATCAATTTTTGTAGGAGTAGGCGATATGCTATCAACCTATACTCAAGGAGGCTATCTTTCGGCAAAAAAAAGTATTTTATTGCCACAGAGACCTGAAACACAATCTTCAATTTTATCTTGTATTTTCTATTTACATTCTCGATCAGATGCTCAAATCACCCCTCAACAAACCGCATCTAATATTTTACACCAACGTTTAAAAGCTTTAGGGTTGTTTAAAACAGAACCCGCTTAAAATAGGGGGCTTAATGAATGATATTCCTTTTGAAGCTGTAGCTTCTTACTTCAAGCAGTATCAAACAGGGGTTAAGGTCGCCTTATCTAAAATTAGCCCATCTTTGAAATGGACCATTGATCCATGGACCTATCAAAAAGGTGAAGGTGGAGGTATCACTATGATTGCAGAAGATGAGACCATCTTTGAGCGTGCTGCGGTGAATGTTTCAAGTATTTCTGGACAATCCCTTAAACCATCAGCCGCTGAGCAAGATATATCCTCAAAACCTTTTCAAGCGTGTGGGGTATCTATCATCATTCACCCACATAACCCTTATGTTCCAACCACTCATGCAAATTTTCGTTTATTTTTAACCCATACCGATACAGGATCTCCTGTATGGTGGTTTGGGGGAGGTTTTGATTTAACGCCTTATTATCCATTTGATGAAGATTGTATCACTTGGCATCGAGCAGCTAAAAAAGCTTGCGACACATTAGATCCCACTTTATATCTAAAGTTTAAAACACGGTGTGATGACTATTTTTATTTAAAACACCGAGATGAAACGAGGGGGATTGGGGGAATATTTTTTGATGAACTGAATCAATGGCCCTATGAAGACTGTATGGGCTTCATAGAAGCTGCTAGCAAAGCGTTTCTAGACACTTACACCTCTATATGCTCTAAGAGGAGAAAAACCCCTTACAGCGAACATCAGCGTTCATTTCAATGTTATCGTCGTGGGCGTTATGTTGAGTTTAATTTACTCTATGATCGAGGAACCCATTTTGGTTTAGATTCAGGTGGACGTACTGAATCTATTTTGGCTTCCTTACCTCCCATTGTTCATTGGCATTATAATTACCAACCCACTGAACAATCATTAGAAGCCCGTTTGGTGTCGGAATACTTAAAACCACGAGACTGGCTCAACCTTACTTAAATATAATATAAGTATATATTTTAATTAATTTATTGTTATTAAGCAGGCCTTTAGTCTGTGAATTATTCTTTTTTGTGATTATTTTTCATGATGTTAATTTCTTTTTTCGATGTGAGTAACTATGTGGTCATATCGGTATATTCTTGTGTATGAGTGTGCAGTATTTTGGGTGTTAATAAAGTCTAATCTTGTACTCATAAGATAGTCACAAGTTATTCACAAGAAAATGTGGATAACTTTTAGGGTATACGACTGATTTTATATTTTATTATTTTTGAATGACTTAAAAAAACATCTTAAATTAATTTAAATAAAAAGGCATGAAGGTTTATAAGCTCTACTGAGTTTTAATATTAAACATAATCCTATCAATTATTACTATAATTGAGGTGTATCATTTTAGGTTGTGGTGATGAGTCAATGGGATGGAAAAACAGATATATTAATTGTTGGTGCAGGTCCTGTTGGTTTAACAGCAGCTGTGTTCTTAACACACTATGGCATTTCATGTAGAATCATTGATAAAAAAAATTCACCAACACAAACATCTAATGCAATCGGTATACAACCAAGAACATTGGAGTTATTTGAAGAAGTTAAATTATCAAAAATCTTTTTAGATCATGCTTTAAGAGTTGATCAAAGTGTTCTGTTCTTAAATAAGAAGCCTTGTTTTAAAATAAATCTATCAGAATTTATTGACTCAAAATATAACTATTTATCGATGGTTCCTCAAAACAAAACTGAAGAATATCTTTTAAATTATCTAACAGATCATAATGTTAATGTTGAGTACTGTACTGAACTTAAGGGATTCTTTCAAAGTGAATCTGGAATTCAATCTACAATTAAATATTCTTCAAAAGAGAGTTTGATTCAATCTCAATATTTAATTGCCGCTGATGGTTATAATAGTTTTGTGGGTAGATCTTTAAATAGGCCATATCATCAAGAGGAATATCCTTATCAATTTATTCTAATGGATGCTCCAGCAACTCTTTCAAAATCTTTCGATCATAAAATATTAATTGGAATGAAAAAACATTTTACTTTAATGGTTTTTCCGATGAAGTCTGGTTATCGTTTTTTAGCAGAAGTCAGTCAAGCTGACTTTAATCAAAATTTAGAAGGAAACTCAAAAGTTTTTGAAAGCATGTTTAAAGCCACTATTCCAAGTTCACTTTTAATGGGAGATCCCACTTGGTTCTCAAGGTTCAAAATACATGAAAAATTAATAAAAGATTATAAATATAAAGAGGTTTTTTTCTTAGGCGATGCTGCACATGTACATTCTCCTGCAGGTGGACAAGGCATGAATACTGGAATTCAAGATGCCATTAATTTAAGTTGGAAATTATCACGTGTGATTAAAAACAAATCACACGGAAAATTGTTATTAACTTACCATCAAGAACGAAGACCTGTTGCTCAAAAGGTGATTCAGCGCTCCAAAAGAATGAGTCAGTGGGTTTTAAAGTCAATTCATATCATTAAGCTTCTTAAACCTATGATTAAGTACTTATTGAGCCTTAAATCATTTCAATATGTCATCAATAATACGATTGCTCAAATTAATATTAGCTATCGATCAATATTTGATCGATTTTCAAAACCTAAGAATCAAGTTTATTCAGGAGATCGTTATTTGTTTAACAAATCTATTCAAATGGAAGATCAGTATTATTTATTTGATGATATTGGAGACATTCCTAAATGCTGGGAATCTAAGTATCATATTAAAATTTTTAAAAATAGAAGGTTATCTTCAAAAAATTCCAGACAATATTGCTTAGTTAGACCAGATCGTTACATTGCTTTTATAGGTGAAGATATCAAAGCACTTAAACATTACTTGATTAAATGGTGTTAGTTATTATTTTATAAAGTGATCTAGCATGAATGTATCTTTGTTTTATGATCGTTATCATTGGATAAAATAAGTGTTTAAAATTAAAATGCATGTATGATTAAAAAAAAACGTAAGCGTCTAAAGAATTATTTAAAATAATTCTAACATTTGCCTATCAATAAAGATAATTAAAATAAGATGATTTGAAGAATGTGGTTTAACACTTTAATCATCAATAAGCCAATAGAACATTAAATTTAATTAAGATAAAAGTGACTGTGAAAGCATGCCGGATACAGGATGAGTTAAAACGGTTATTAAAATAATTTTCGATTTTATTGAGTATTGATCGTTTTTCTATCGTTTGATAGTAGGGTGTACATAATTGGCACAATAAATAAAGACAAGAGCGTGCCAATGAGCATTCCTCCAATGATCACAGCGCCCATTTGATTGCGTGCTACAGCGCCTGCACCTGAAGCCCAAGCCAGTGGAAAAGCACTTAACAGCATGGCGGCAGTTGTTGCAAGAATAGGGCGTAAACGTGTTTGTGCTGCTTGAGTGATGGCTTCAATACAGGATAGACCTTTTGATTTGAGATCATTTGCAAAATCGACCATTAAAATGCCATGTTTACTGATCAATCCGACTAAGGTTAAAATACCGATATTGGTGTATAAATTTAAAGTACTCCCCGTTATTAATAAAGCTATTAAAGCGCCTAATGTTGAAAGAGGTACTGTGAGCATAATAATAATTGGATCTCTAAAGCTTTCATATTGCGCAGATAGTACTAAGTAGATAAAGACTAGGGCATAAACAAACAAAGGTAATAAATGTCCTTGAGCGGCAATGTATTCTCGAGATTCTCCTCCAAAATCATACATGAACTGATTTTTAGGGAAGAATTGTTCAGCCACATTGACGACTTGATCGATGGCCTTGCCTAATGGAAAACCAGGCACAGGTAATAAAGATAAAGTCGCTGAACGCATTTGTTCAAAATGAGGCAAACTCGGTGCACCAATTGAACGCTGAGCGGTGAGTAAAGAGGATAAAGGAATGAGCTGACCTTGTCGCGTTCGTATGGGAATACTGCTGAGTCCTTGTGATGTGGATCGATGATCTGCATCAATTTGAGATAATACATCATAACTGCGGTGATCGAATACAAAATGCCCTACGACGCCTTCACCTAAAGCATAATACAGGGCTTGACCAATCTGTGCAGTATCAACATTTAAGTCACTGGCTGCTTCGCGGTCAATCTTGAATTTAAGCTCTGATTGGTTCAGTTGGACCGAACTTTTTGGGTTGAGAAAATAAGGATATTTATCTTTTATATAACTGATCATACGCTCCATTCGATGAGATAATTCATCAAACTCTACATGACCTTTTACTACAAAGTTAACAGGCATCCCTGATTCGGATCCTGGCACTCTAAAGGGGTTCATTGGAAAAGCAATGATCCCTGGAATTTTCATCATTTGAGGCAGTACTTTTTTCATGATTAACTGTTGAATGGGAGGGCGTTCACCCCAAGGCTTTAAGGTGAGAATCCCTAATGCAGAATGAGTGCCTTGAAAGCCGTTTACAATGCCAAAGTGTTCTTTTTCAGGTAACGATTGTTGAATGGCTTGAACGGCTTTAGTTTGAGCCTGGGTGTATTTAAGGTTTGAGCTTTCAGGCGCTGTGACAAAAGTTAAAATGGCGCCCACATCTTCTTGAGGGATTAAAGCTTTAGGTAAAAACATAAATAAAGCAGCACACCCTGAAAACATGAATAGCATCAAAATAATACAAGATTTTTTATACGTGATAATAGTGTTCAAGTAACGACCATAATGTACAGCAAGACTTTTAAATAAAGACTCCACTCGGAGCGATAATGTAGTGTTTTCATGCCTGAGGACTTTAGAGCAAAGCATCGGGGACAAGGTTAAAGCGACAAACCCCGATAAAATAACGCTAAAGGCCAATGTAAAAGCAAACTCTTGAAATAATCGCCCTGCATTGTCTCGAATAAAACCAATGGGGGTATAAACAGAAGCTAGGGTAAGTGTCATTGCTATCACTGCAAATCGAATTTGTCGAACACCTTTTAAGGCGGCTGTTTGAGGTGAATCGCCTTCTTCTATATAACGATGAATATTTTCCAATACAACAATTGCATCATCCACCACCATTCCTACCGCTAAGACCATAGCCAACAAAGTGAATGAATTAATTGAATACCCTAGGATTAATTGAGCCGTGAGTGTGCCAATTAATGAAATAGGAATGGCGATCGTAGGGATCAATACGGCCCTCAATGAGCCTAAAAAGAGTAAAGTGATCACTGTAACTGCTAAAATGGCTTCAAATAATGTATGAGTTAGGTCTTGAATCGATGCACGAATAAACTTAGAGCTGTCCCAAACGGTATGAATCTTCATGTCTGAATCCAGGGTTGATTTAATCGTTTTCAATTGATCCTGGGTGGCTTGTGCAACTTCAATCGGGTTAGCTTTTGACGTTCCAAAAATTCCAATAAAAATAGCAGGTTTGCCCTCAAATTCAGGTGCAGAGTTTAAATCTTTAGATGACCACGAAAGGCGTGCAACGTCTTTTAATTGAACCCTTTGATGATGGTGATTCGAGAGCACTATTTGACCAAAGTGTTCAGGTGAAAAGAGGGTGTGTGTCAGCTGAGTGGTATATTGTGTTAATGGGCCTTCTAAAGTTCCTAAAGGTGGGTAGGTGTTATTTAATTTTAAAGTTTGGATTACTTCATTAAAACTGAGTTGGTGAGCCCAAATACTGATTGGATTTAAATGGATGCGAATCGCATAATCACGACGGCCAAACAATTGTGCTTTTGAAACACCTGGAATATTTTGTAATTGAGGTTGTACTTGATTGATAAAGTAATGCGTTAAGTCTGAACGGTTTTTAGAGAGACTGGTCACACTTAACCACATAATAGGTTGAGAATTTGAGTCTGTTTGTTGAACAACAGGGGGTTCTGCTTCATCGGGCAATTGGTAGCGAGCCGCTTGAACCTGGCTGTTGACATGGCTGAGGGCTTCATTTAAATCAGTACCGGTTTCAAATCTTAAGGTGATTGAGCTGAGGCCTTGGCTTGATATAGATTCAGTGAGGTCTAAACCTTTAATTCCAGATAGTTGTGATTCGATAGGTGTTGTGATGAAACTTTCAACATCTTGTGCACTGGCACCAACCTGGGCGGTTTGTACTGTAATCACGGTAGGGGTGACATCAGGGTACTGTCGAACAGTGAGTTGGCTGAAACTGAGCAAGCCGATACGCACTAAAACTAAATTGATTACGATTGAAAAAACAGGCTTTTTGATGAAAATATCGGTATTCATTGTCCTGGCATGACCTTAGGACTCACTGTTTGGCCGTCATACAACTTTAACCCTCCTAAAATCACGACTGTTTCACCGGGTTTTAAACCTTTTTGAATGATAACAGAGCCGTCAGGACGTGTGAACCCGAGGCTTACCTTTCGTTTTTGAACCTGATTAGATGAAGTTAACACGAAGACAGATGTTCCTCCGGAACTGAGTTCAATGGCAGATTCTGGAAGAGTGATGCGTTGTTCACGTGCACCGTAAGGGATTAAGACTGTAACGCTTGAGCCAACATTAATGTGTGCTGAAGCCGGATGTTTTAAATGAGCGCGAAGGGCTAATTGTCGAGTATTTTCATCAACAACGGGATCATGGGCAATGATTTGAGCGGGGGTTGTCGTCAAGTGTTGAGATGCAGATGAAATAAAAACAGTGCCTCGAGGTTTAATGTACGAAAAATAATTTTGAGGTATTGAAAAATCAACCCACAGTGTGTCTGTATTGCTGAGATAAGCAACAGCTGAACCGGGCTGAAGGTATTGGCCTAATCGAGCTTGAACAACACCTAATTGACCGCTAAAAGGGGCGTAAATCATTTTTTGATTTAACCGCGCTTGGAGTTTAATGCAGTTGGCCTGAGCGATCAAATAGTTTTGTTTGGTTTGTTTGAGGTTTTGAGTTGAAACTGCCTTTTTTTCGTAAAGATTCTGAGTGCGTTTCAATAACCATTTTGAATAATCTCTTTGTATTTGAGCCTGCTTTAAATCAGCTGTTTCAATATCGTGATTTAATTCAAGAATCAATTGATGTGCATGAACAGTTTGACCTGATTGAGCCCAAATGGCCTGTACACGACCGAGGGATTCTGTTTTTAATTGAGTTTGATATTTTGAGCGAAGGGTACCAACTGTTGACCGGTAATCTTGAACGCTTTCTAAGCTTAAACGTTGAACCCTTACCACTGGAGGAGCGGGTTTTGGGAAGCTAGCTAAAATGTTTGAGCTTGCAATCAAAATAAAGCTCAAAAAAATGAATTGTGTTCGAATTTGCATACGATTAAAGATCCGACAACACTTATTCATAATTTAATAGAATTTTTGATCGATTACTACCGTTAGGTGAATAATGATTCAAACTCTTTTTGAAGCACTGTATACGATCACAACACTTTTGAATTTTGTAACAACAAAATCAAAAAATCACTCGACAGTGACTGATTTTGCTAAATTCCGAGGCTGATCAATTTCACAAGAACGCTCAACAGCAACATAATAGGCTAACAATTGATAAGCAAGGGTGAAGATCATAGGGGTTGTTGCATGAGCTGTTTGAGGTAATGATAGCTTTAAAGCTTCTGAAAAAGTTGAGTCAATGAGGGGTTGACCTTGGTAAAAAATAACTAATATTCCTTTTCGAGCAGCAATCTCTTCCAAGTGGGTAATTTGCTTTTCAAGAGATAAATGAGGCGTAATAGCCGCACAGACGGGGAGTTGATCGTCAATTAAAGCTAATGGACCATGCTTAAGCTCACCTGAAGCATAGGCTTGTGTATGAATATAGCTGATTTCTTTCAATTTTAAAGCAGCTTCTTCTGCAATTGGGTAGCCTAAATGTTTTCCAATAAAGAAAATGTTATTAAATGAGGCTAGTTTTTTTGAGATTGCTTGGATGTTGGGTTTAAGGGCCAACACGGCTTCTGCTGCTTGTATTGTATCAAGAGGATCGATGTCAGAAGATTTAGCCCAATAGACGGTTAATGCTAAGAATATCCACAACTGTGCAGTAAAGGCTTTAGTTGAAGCTACCCCAATTTCAGGGCCGCATAACAAAGGTAGACTATGATCTGTGGATTGGCTTAACGTGCTGTGTGCAACATTACACAAACTGAGTGTGTTTGAGTAGCCTAAATGCTTAGCTTTTCGAAGCGCAGACAAGGTATCAGCGGTTTCACCGGACTGTGAAATTAAAATCAATAAACAGTCTTTGGGTACTTGAATTGTTCGATCTCGATACTCACTGGCGATATAGGCTGTGCTTGGAATCTGTGCAATGGATTCTAACCAATATTGTGCGGTCAATGCGGCGTGATGACTTGAACCACAGGCAACCATGTGAATGTTTTTGGGTTTTTGAGGGAAAAGAGCATGATGGGTTGAAGTATTAAAATAGGTCTCAATAATTTGAGTCCAATTGCTCGGTTGTTCATGAATTTCTTTTAACATAAAGTGATCAAAATCACCTTTATTTTGTGCTTGTGCTTCAATAGATTCGATTAAGCTGAGTTGAGATGGATTCACAGACTTGAATGGAAGCAGGATATGATCTTTGGGGGTTAATACCATATAGTGTTGATCGGGTATCGCCCAACATTGATCTGCAACATGAGCCAGTGCAATTGCATCAGAAGCCAACCAATGAGCCGTATGACTTTGACCTAAAATTAAAGGGCTCTTTTGGCAAGTTGCATAAAGTGTATCTGGAATATCTTTAAATAATGCAATGATAGCGAAGCTGCCGATCAGTTGATTTGAGGTGCGTTTGAGAGATTCAAGCGCACAGTGTGTTGTTTGGTAATAAAAATGTAGCAAATGCGCAATGACTTCACTATCAGAGTCGCTGACACAGGTGTAGTCGTGATCAGCTAGAAAAGTTTTGAGTGATTGGTAATTTTCAATAATACCGTTGTGCACAATACTAACCCTATTATGACTCATATGAGGGTGTGCATTGCGTATAGAGGGGTCGCCGTGTGTAGCCCAACGTGTGTGTGAAATGGCAGTGTTAGAGAAGTAATGCTGCTGATCGATGAGGTGGTTTACGGTGCCAACTGCCTTTTGGGTATGAAGTGCCCCTTCATGGATGATGGAGTAACCTGCAGAATCATAGCCACGATACTCAACGGCTTTTAAACCTTTTAGTGTATCGGATATGACAGATTCAGTGCCACACCCAGCAACAATGCCACACATGATGGATTCTCTTAGAGTTTGATTTAAAATCAATATTTTAAACGATTTACATTGTTTTGTATACTGATCTTTTATAATTTGATCAAATAGCCGCTCAATAGTTTAATTTTAATCTACAGTACTTACGTATTAAAGCTTGAGACTTCATAGATTCATTCGATTTAATCTTTTACTATATTTTTAAAACCATTGTCAGTATGATCAAGGGTTTAAATACGTGTGTTCTTTTCTAAGATCATTTTAGGAAATCAGTTCGTTTTAAGGGGATATTCATGTCTCTTTCCGTTATTATTTTAGCCGCAGGCCAAGGCTCAAGAATGGGGGCTGGAGTGCCTAAAACATTGAGAGAGGTTGCCGGTCGCCCAATGTTAGATTGGGTGCTTGCGGCTTTGAAGCCTCTGAAAGTCGATCGAACACTTGTTATGGTGCACCCAAATGCTCAATCTGTTAAGCACCATCTTGAGCATACGCACCCAGATGTTGAGTCTATTGAACAATCTCAACCTTTAGGCACAGGGCATGCTGTTCAAGAAGCCATTCAATATTTAGACGATCAACAACAAGTATTGATTTTGCTGGGAGATGTACCCGGTGTTCAATCTGAAGATTTACAAGCACTCATTGATCAAACAGGACAAGGTTTTGGCTTGTTGACCACTACCGTGACAGATCCAAATATGTTGGGGCGTATTGTTCGAGATTCAAAGGGTCAGGTATTGGGCGTTGTTGAAGCGTCAGAAGCTTCTTTAAGTGAAAAAAATATTTGTGAAATTAATACAGGGGTATGCTTAGCACCTGTTCACTTTTTAAAACAGGCCCTTCCACATATCAAACCACATGCCTCAAAAGGTGAGTATTACTTGTTAGATGTTTTACCACAATGGTTAGCTGAGCACTCAACGCTTCAGGTTTGGCATGCTTCAGGTGGTGATTCCTTATGCGGTGTGAACACCCCATTAGAGTGTTCGAGAATCAGTCGAATATTACAAATTAGGCAAGCAGAGCGTTGGATACAAGCAGGTGTCCATATTGAAGATGTTCATCGAATTAATATTCGAGGGAATGTGAAGGTCGAATCGGGTGCTTGGATCGATGCTAATGTTGTTTTATCTGGTGATACTTCTATTGCATCGGGTGCTCGTGTAGGGTTTGGGTCCTATCTCTTTAATACTCAAGTTGGGCCTGATGTGCTGATTCATCCTTATTCAGTGTGTGAGTCAGTTCAATTAAATCGATCTGCACAAGTTGGGCCGTATGCAGTTATTCGATCCTCTAAGGTGGGTGAATCCACTCAATTAGGTTCTTTTGTTGAAGTGAAGCGTAGTGATATTGGACAGAGTGTGAAAGCCAAACATTTAAGTTATTTAGGGGATGCTGTCATTGCTTCTCAAGTCAATATTGGTGCAGGGGTGATTACTTGTAATTACGATGGCGCAAACAAGCACACCACGGTGATTCAAGCAGGTGCTTTTGTGGGTGCAGCTGTTCAGTTAATCGCGCCTGTTACAGTGGGTAAAGGAGCTTTTGTTGCGGCAGGTGCAACGCTTCGAGCGGATGCTCCTGAAGACTGTTTGACAATTGAACCCAGGTCAAAACTTAAATATGTCAAGCGTTGGAAGCGCCCCAAAAAGCAACCTTAACAATATGACTCAGTCAATAATTTAAAGGAGTGACTTGATGAAACAGCCAATGGTTTTTGCTTCCTCAAATACTGGCAAGCAAAGTGAGATTCGAGCGCGGTTTAAATCATTGCCGTATGATATTCAGTTACAAACTGATTTAGGGGTTGAGGATATTCCAGAAACCGGGCTAAGTTTTATTGAAAATGCAATTTTAAAAGCACGACATGCTTGTCAGTCAACAGGATTTCAAGCTTTTTCAGATGATTCAGGTTTAGAAATTGATGCATTGAACGGTGAACCAGGTGTTCGGTCTGCGCGTTATGCCGGTGAAGACAAAAACTTTGAAGCTAATATTGATCAAGTATTATCTCGAATGAAGCACATACCTGAATCTGAACGAACAGCTCGATTTCGATGTGTAATGGTTTGGATGTTTGCTGCAAATCACCCCTCCCCTGTAGTGTTTGAAGGTTATTGGGAAGGAATGATTACTTTTGAGCGTAAAGGGCAAGGTGGATTTGGATATGATCCTATCTTTTATGTGCCTGAACAACAGTGCACTGCAGCAGAACTATCATCTTGTTTGAAAAACAAGATCAGTCATCGAGCTAATGCTTTGAATCAGTTGTTAAGGTTTTTTAAATCAGATCAATATCAAGCCATAACAGCTCGTCAAGGGCGCTGAACAATCAAGTATCCTCTTCGATGCCCTTTGTTATAAGGTTGTTGCATTGCGTGAAATAAATCTTCAGTTTTAACCCAAACCATGGGGTATCGATAGTTTGCAACATCCATGACTAAGAATCGATCACTGGTGGGGTGGTAGGCCCCAATGGGTGAAAAATGCCCCTGTCCTGATTGTCCGAGTGCGGTGCGATCATAATTAATAATCAGGTGGGTGTTCTCTTGATTTAAAGCTTGGATAAGATCTTTTCGAAAAGATTCGATTCGTTTATGATTCAAATAGTGGGCCGACACTTTCACCTGATTGAGCTTCAGCACATCAGCAAGCTCATGTAAATATAATCCTTGTTTGAGTATTTTTCGTTTTAAAGAAGGTTTCATCGAGGTGTTCATCAATTCTATTTGTGTGATGAAATGAGCCTTAGAAGGTTGAATTGAATCATCTCCGATGTGATTAAATCGATTTAACAACATGTTTGCAGATGCGATGCTGCAGAGTGTTTTCGTTGCTTGAGTGTTAAAATACTGCGAGAGTTGAAAGTAATCACGTTTATACTGAATTGGAGTGCTTTCAAACAGTCGAATACCGGTGCTTGAATTCATTGAAATTAAACTACTAATCGGAGGTTGTGCGGCCTCTGCTGTTACTGATAAAACGAAAAGTGTTATTAAATAAAGCGTCCTCATTATTGTCCATGGTTTTTACTTTTATTAAAACTATTTTATTAGAAATACTTAAGTTTTTCAATAGGATGCTTTCTAAGGACAGTATGAGATTTTGATGGAATCTGGTGAGATTGCCTATAAAGTGGAGCGGTATGATTAACAAACACTACATTAGCATGATCATGACAGGTCCTTTGAATGTGGCTTAAGGGAAGTTGGTGAAGATAAGCAATTTGACTATGGCCTCTAGCTACGGCATTTAGACTGTTGAGTGGGTTGGTTTTAGCTAACGCTTGATCAGTCGAGTCAATCCAAACGTGTTGACTGTTCAATGAAGCTGCATCAAGCCTTGCATTTCCTGAGAGTTTAGCTAGCAAATGATGGGTTGATCCTGCAATTGAAATGGATCCGTTGGTTGCATTGATATTGATTTGTTTTGAATGAACCCAGTATGCTCGGATGGTTGAGTTTGAATGACTTTCAATTCGACGGATGTTAAACCAACCTTGGAGATTAATGTGCCCTGGGCCTCGAGTGTCAATGACTAAAGGTGTTGAGCGTTGCTTATATTGTTTGAGTGTGAGGGTTCCATTTCCAGTTAATTTAATGTGTTGTGGAATTTGATTTAAGGTGATGGATGCATGGGCTGTGCTGATTGCGCTGATATTCAGTGTATGAGGGGCTTGAGCATCAATTTTAAGATGATTCAAGTCTTTGGTTTTGAGTAGGTTTGTTTGAGGTTTAATGTTTACATGAAGGTTAACATGATTTCCTATTTGTAGGGTATGAATACGATTCAAATGAATGGTTGCTATTGGGGTTGAATGATTTTTGATAGGCCTAACTTGTGCCAGTGCTGTATGAGACACAAGACACATAAGAGATACGATACTGAAAGACTTAATGAGGTTGATAGACATATATTAGGTCTCCAAATCGATGTTTTAATGAGGGGCTGATTTTAAAACGATTTTGATGTGTCGATTCATCGCACTACCTGTTGTAGAGTGATTCGATGCAAAACGATTGGGTCGAATGCTACCAGAGGCTGAAATGCGATGGCTTGAAATATGATGTGTCCATAAATAAGCGGCAACTTGATTGGCTTGTAGCTGTGTTAAAGTCCATCGCGAATTCTGGCTTAACGTTTGATCTGTAAACGCTTGAATGTGAATGGATTGATAGCTTTTAACAAGAGATAATACACGGTTTAGTGTCTGTTTGCTGGTGTCCTTAAGTGTTGCGGAATGAGGTTTAAATAATTGATCAGAGGATAAAACAATCCACGTTTCCCGAGGTAAATGAATGACTTTAAGTGAAGGCTGACGGGCTTGAGGGCCTCGAACAACCTGGATCAGACTGTGATCTTTTGAGGGTTCGGATGTTAGAGGAACGCATCCTGCCATTAAAATAAGCAACAATGCGGTGTGTATAGTATTTCTAAACAGATTAGACACGGTGCTTCCTAGCCTCTATGAATGTATATGCTAACGTTTTTAAAAGTGCTTTGTAAAGTAAATGATTACAATCAATCTGTTTTAAAATGAATGTTCCTTTGATTCTGAAATGATTGACTTTTTTAGAAATTTTAATTGAACTTGATAGATTAAATTAAATGAATGGAATCACTATGACGTATCGTCTTTTTATTGCCATCCCTTGTTTAACAGCAAGAGAGGCACTTAAGTGTGCTCAACCGAATAACTTAATACCTTTGATCACCCAGAGCCCTTCGTATGAAACCTTGCATCTGACGCTGGCTTTTTTTTCTGATTTTAAATGTTCTGATCTTTCGCTTTTGGTTCATTTTTTGTCTGATTGTCTAAGTCAATATGATCGTTTTCAGTGTGTTGTAGATCATTTGGGTTGTTTAGATCGAGGGAACGAATTAAGCTGGGTGGCGTATATTCAACCAAACTTATATCTGGCTCAAATACATGAGTTTTTAAAAATGAAATCGAAACAATTGGGGTGGCGCATGGATTCATCTGAATTCAAACCGCATGTGACGCTATTAAAAGATTATTCTTTTGTGAATGACGTTCAAACGTATTCATTGGTCCCTCATCTCACTCTAAATGTTGAGCGTGTACAGTTGTTGCGTTCATCGCTTGGTCAAGGTCCATGTCAGTATGAAGTGTTAGATGAATTCTTGCTTAATGCTTGAAAATAATTGATTTTTATCGTCTAAAAAGTTTATTATAGTGCTCTTTTTAAGTTGGATTGACGTGTGAGAGATTCAATATTTGATGTTATTGTTATTGGGGGGGGGCATGCGGGTGTTGAAGCCGCAGCTGCTGCTGCTCGTATGGGCTCAAAGACTGCCTTAATCACGCAAAATATCGACACCATCGGACAAATGTCTTGTAATCCAGCAATCGGCGGAATTGGTAAAAGTCATCTTGTCAAAGAAATTGATGCTTTGGATGGATTAATGGCTCGAGCGATTGATCGAGCAGGTATTCAATTTAGAATGCTGAATGTTCGTAAAGGCTTGGCGGTACAATCAACGCGAGCTCAAGCGGATCGAGGGTTATATCGTCAAGCAATACATGATTTATTGGGTGAAGTGGATTGCTTATCTATTTTCCAGTCAACCATTGAGTCTTTGATGATCGAGGGCAATCAATGTGTGGGGGTTAAAACATTTTTAGGCCAATCAATACGTGCTCAAGCGGTTGTTTTAGCTGTTGGCACTTTTCTAGGGGGGCGTATCCATGTTGGAGAAGCACAAATAGGGGGTGGGCGTGCAGGTGATCCACCTTCAAATGCCTTATCAGATCAATTAAGGGCTTACGGTTGGCCAGTGGGTCGCCTAAAAACAGGCACTCCCCCTCGAATTGATGCTCGCACCATTGATTTTTCAAAATTAGAAGCCCAACCAGGCGATGATCCTGTGCCCGTTTTTTCATTTTTGGGTAATGCAAGTGAACATCCCGATCAAATCTCATGTTACATCACCACAACCTCTGAACGTTGCCATGAGATTATTCAAAATAATTTGCATCGTTCTCCTATGGTTACAGGGGCTATCACCCCAGGCGCTGTTGGCCCTCGTTATTGTCCCTCAATTGAGGATAAAGTGAAGCGATTTGATCGACCGCATCATCAAGTCTTTTTGGAACCCGAAGGATTACATTCGAATGAAATTTATCCTAATGGGATCTCAACAAGCCTGCCATTTAGTGTGCAATGTGATTTTGTGAGGGCGATGCCAGGGCTTGAATCCGCTTGGATCACACGCCCTGGTTATGCGATAGAATATGATTATTTTGATCCCCAAGCTTTATCTCTTACTTTAGAAACGCGTGATGTGAACGGTTTGTTTTTATGTGGACAAATTAATGGAACAACGGGTTATGAAGAAGCAGCAGCACAGGGTATTATCGCCGGAATTAACGCGGCAAGCATTGTACAAGGGCGAGCCCCCCTCATTTTGAGACGCGATCAAGCTTACATTGGTGTGATGATTGATGATTTAGTCACATTGGGCACACAAGAGCCGTATCGAATGTTTACCAGTCGAGCTGAATATCGGCTTTCTTTAAGGGAAGATAATGCCGATGAACGTTTAACCGCATTGGGTTATCAGCAAGGGGTGGTGAGTGAAGACCGCTGGGTTAAATTTCAAAGCACGGTGGAGTGTAAAAAAAGGGTTTGGCACTCTTTGTCTGCTCATTTGTTATCGCGAACAACGTTGATGAACTCAGCGTTGTCTGAATTTTTACCTCAACAGGCTGATGAATCCATTTCACCTCTTTATTTTTTAAAGCGATCAGATATTGACTTGAAAACACTGAGGCGCATAGATTTTTTTAGAGACCTTGATTCGATGGCACTGCACTATTGGATGACTGAGCAGCGTTACGAAGGCTATTTGGCGCGTCAGAAAAAAGACATTGATCGATTAAAGCAGCATGAATTGCAACCCTGCCCAAAAGCGTTTGATTATTCAACTGTTCGAGGCTTATCTTCTGAACTCGTTGAGAAGCTTAATCATATTCAGCCTCATACCTTGGGTCAGGCCAGTCGTATTGCAGGGATGACTCCTGCGGCTTTAAAATTATTACAGGTTTGGTTTAAAAAGCATGGCAATTCAATGGTTTATGAGGATCATTAGATGAATGTTTTATCCAACATCCAGCAACGAGATGCCTATTTCCTCATCGCTCATGCAGGACATCATGATTATCTGAATCGCTCCGTTCTTTTAGTCACCCGAAATTTGATTGGGTTAAACGGGTGTCTTGGTTTTGTTTTAAATCGGTCAATTGATTTTAAACGTGCTGAACATCTTAAAGGCATGTGTAATCACCCCCTATATTATCATGATACGATTTGGGCCAAATGTTTTGAGGACCGCACAATTCTGAAGGGAGGGCCTATTGCTCAACAGGTTTTGTTCATGCTGTACTATGATTCAGAGGCCATATGTGTTGAGATGGTCACACACAAGACTTTGAATAGATTTTCGAATGATTCCGATTTCATGGACTGTGAGTGGGTGCTGGGTGCCACAATTTTAACGGATCAATATGTGAATGATCAACTGATCTCGGGGCAATGGGATATTATACCTGATGTGGAATCTTCTTTCTTTAAAGCCCCCTGTGCAGATCGCTATGGCTTAATGCTAGACATTTTGGGTATTACGTGTCGAAAAGCCGGTATGATGTTGGGAGCTCTCTAATGAACAGGCTGCGTCGATGCCTTGCTTTTGATTATGGTTTAGGCTCAACCGGAGTCGCTGTCGGAGATATTCAAACTGGTGTGGTTCAATCGCTGGGTGCTATTAAAATGGATAAAGGTCGTATCAATTTTGAAAGGTTTCAGCCCTTGATCAATGATTGGCAGCCGGACATCTTTTTAGTTGGATTGCCTTTGCACGCAGATGGTCGTGTTCAATCACTCACCCAGCAAGCGAGGTCTTTTTCTAAGAAACTTTCTGAATATTTTTTAATTGAATGTGTCGAGGTTGATGAGCGTTATAGTACAGTCGATGCGCGTGATAATTTGTTTAATCTATACGGTCGAAAAGGCTTGAGTAAAGCAGCAGTAGATGGCCAATCAGCTGCTTTAATTTGTCAACAATGGTTGAATATGCAAACAGATTAATCATCATCTTTTTTTGAGTGAGATTGCATCTTGACTGCGCAAGCGTTAAGCTGTTCGAAGTGATCGCGTAGAGCTGAATGTTCCACGTGAAACATCGGCTTTCATATGTTACATTTTAATTCAATATAGTATAGGCAATACGGCATGTCAGAAACGGCTTGGCAATTGTGTTTAAATCATTTTGAGCATACGTTGTCTCGACAAGAATTCAACACTTGGTTGCGTCCTTTGCAAGCAGATTGGCGTTCAGATGGGCTGTATTTGCTCGCTCCAAATGATTTTGTTTTGAAATGGGTGGGAGACCATTACTTTTCAGAAATTTGTAAACATATTAAACAGCACTTACCTGAATCTTCACCTCAGGTTCGTTTAGTGGTCGGCAGCAAACCCGTGCAGTCGCAAACACAGGATTCAGTGGCTTTACCTTCTACAGACTCAGCTGGATCTGATCATGTATCACTCGCACAGCAGGCTCAATTAAACACTCAATTTACGTTTGAAAACTTTGTAACAGGTGGCTCCAATGAGCTTGCAGTTGCTGCGGCAATGCAAGTCGGGCAAGGGGCCGCCGTCGGCTATAATCCACTGATGATTTATGGTGGTGTTGGTTTAGGTAAAACCCACTTAATGCATGCTATTGGTCGGAAAATATTGGATGAAGATCCTGGCAAAAATGTTCGATATTTACATGCAGAGCGTTTTGTAACAGATATGGTTAAAGCGCTCCGAAGAAATCAGATGGATCAGTTTAAAAGCAGTTACCGTCAGGTGGACGTGTTATTGGTGGATGATATTCAATTCTTTGCGGGAAAAGAGCGTTCTCAAGAAGAATTTTTCCATACATTTAATGCGTTGATGGATGCGCGGCAACAAATTGTCTTAACCAGTGATTGTTTCCCTAAAGAGCTTGAGGGATTAGAGGATCGTTTAAAATCTAGATTTAGTTGGGGGCTTGCAATCAGTATTGATCCTCCAGAGCTTGAAACGCGTGTTGCTATTTTAATGCAAAAAGCGCATCAATCTAAAGTGAATTTACCTCAAGAGGTTGCTTTTTTTATTGCTCAACATGTACGCGCCAATGTGCGTGAGCTTGAAGGCGCGCTCAAGCGTGTGATTGCTAACGCACACTTTACAGGTCAAGCAATCACTTTAAATTTTACACGGCAAGCGCTGTCTGATATGTTGGTGGTTCATGCTAAAACAACCCAGATTGAAAACATTCAGAAAGTGGTTGCACAGTTTTATGGTCTTCAAGTGTCTGATTTTGCTGCTAAACGTAGGACGCGCTCTGTGGCTTGGCCACGCCAGATGGCAATGTATCTTGCCCGAGAATTTAGCTCAAAAAGTCTACCTGAAATTGGGGCAGCATTTGGAGGGCGGGATCATACTACGGTATTATATGCCTGTCGAAAAGTAAAAGAAAAGCTTGATGTTTGTATCAATTCAAAAGAAGAATATGAAGCATTATTGAAAATTTTATCTATTTAATTTGAGAGGAGATTATGGATCATTTAGCAGACATTGACATTCAGCCGAGTGTTCAGGGGACTGAATATCATTGGACAATAGAAAGAGACGTTTTATTAGAAGGGCTCAAAACAATTTCAGGCGTAGTGGAATCATCACAAGTATTACAAATTTTGTCACATGTGCATATGACCCTTCATGAATCACATTTACAATTAATTGCAAGTGATTCAGAGGTTGAATTGCGCACACGTATTCAATTAGCTCAACCGATTCAAACGACTTGCTCATTGTCTGTTTCTTGTCGAAAACTGATGGATGTTTGTCGAACTTTGCCACAAGGCTCAATCTTAGTGTTTAAGCTGACAGAGGGTTGGTTAAGCGTGGAATCTGGTCAAGCTCAGTTTAAGCTGGCCACTTTACCTGCAGATCGTTTTCCCATATTGACACTGGGGGAAGCAGATGCATCAATCACCGTTTCAGAGGCGAGACTACACCAAACCATTCAAAAAACTTACTTTGCCATGGCCCACCAAGATGTTCGTTTTTTCCTGAATGGATTGCATATTAAGCTCAATGCAGATGCACTGTGTGCAACGGCAACAGATGGCCATCGTTTGGCTCGATTGAGTTCAGGGCCGGTTGCAACAGCCTCTGATTTGACTGAGATTATTATGCCCAGGAAGGCCGTCTTAGAACTCATGCGATTATTGTCTGAATCAGAAACGCAAGCACAGGTGTTGGTTTCAAAACACCATATTCAAATAAGTACAGAGCAATTTGTATTGACCAGTAATTTGCTTGAAGGTGATTATCCTAAATGTGACGCATTATTGGATCTTCCTGAAGCAGCTCATATTGCGATTGTTGAGTGTGCTGCTTTTAAGCAAGTATTGTCTCGTGCTGCAATTTTATCACATGAAAAATTTAAAGGGGCCCGTTTATTTTTTGAAAACAATCAGTTAGAAGTCAGCGCCAACAATGCTGATCAAGAAAGTTCAAAAGATGCTTTTGAAATTCAGTATAGTGGCGCGCCTTTGAAACTTGCATTTAATATTCACTATGTGCTGGATGTGTTAAATGTTATTAAAACCGATCAGATGCAGATACATTTGACCAACAGTCAAAATAGTGTGTTATTAACAGAAGTGGAAACTGAAGGTGAATGTGCAGCGGCACGTTATTTGATTATGCCGCTTACATTGTAATGCAAATTCAATCTCTCTCAGTGCTCAATTTTAGAAATTTAAGCACACTTAAATTAGAGCAGTTAAACGAATTCACTGCAATCGTTGGGCCCAATGGAAGCGGTAAAACTAGCTTTTTGGAGTCGATTTATTATTTAAGTCGTGGGCGATCTTTACGAACCCATCTCAGCCATCAAATGATTGAGCATCATGCTGATGCACTCTGTATTCATGCGACTTTGTCCGATTCAGATGGAGCTCAATATACAATTGGTATTGAACGAAGGGTAACAGGTCAAGTGAGGTTGAGGCGCAATGGTGAAGTATGTGATTCATTTTCTGAAATAACTGCATTGCTGCCAGTGTTACTCATTGACACAGACAGTCATCGTGTGTTCGCTTCAGGGCCTAAGGAACGTCGAGCGCGTTTAGACTGGGGTGGATTTTATCATTTTAATGATTTTGCACAATGTTGGCGCCATTATAAAAGAGCACTGATCCAACGTAACAGTGCGCTAAAAGCGAAGCAGCAGGATGTGATGCACTGGGATGCCTTATTGGTTGAGTCAGGGTTGAAATTAGATCAATATAGAAAGCAATACCTTAAGCGATTAGAGGCTGTATTTCGGCCTATTTGGGCAAATATTGCTAAAGGATTGCCTTGTGTTGAATTTCAATATGTGCAAGGTTGGGATGTGTCAGATTCGTTTGATCAAGCTTTAAAATTGAGTCGACTGGGGGATCAAAGTGTTGGATTCACGCGAGTGGGTCCACACCGTGCTGATGTGTTGTGTGAGGTTGATGGGCATTCGGCTTTCCACGTGCTGTCTCAAGGTCAGCAAAAACTCATGGCTTATGCCTTAAGCTTGGCTCAAGGTGCTCTGCTTCAAACGGATCGTCAGATTGAGAGCATTTATTTAGTAGATGATTTAACTGCAGAGCTTGATCGACAAAGGAGTTCAGACGTTATCAGCACATTAGTTGAAAGTGGCATGCAGGTTTTTTTGACGTGTATTCAGCCTGAAGTTATCAACGAATCATTTGCAACAGTATTTCACCCTAAGGTTGTTGATTTATCTGAATATTTGGGTTGCGTTTCGACTTGATTTGTTTTAATCTAAAGTTGATTTTTTCTTCAAAGCGTGGGGCTCTTTAGAATAGATTTCAAGTCAAAGATAGACTCAATGTCTTATTTGAGATTAATTTGAAATAGATTTCAAGAGATTGAATGATCTAGAATAGTGTCGTGCATTTGAAGCCAGCAAGCCAATAAGCTTGTTATTTTAACCTGAATATATGGAGTCAATCAGATGACAAGATTACTACGCATCATGGCTTGGAGTCTTTTAGGGCTCTCTACTTTTTCTTTAGCATTGCCCGCATCGACGGCGGCTGATCCATCTCATCAAACTCAAGGAGCTCAAATGACAACTGATACACAACATTTAACCCCACAAGCACAGGGGGCTCAATTTTTAGAAGATAATTTAAAGAAACCCGGTGTTCAAACGCTACCAGGCGGGCTACAATATCAAGTTGAAATTAAAGGTGAAGGTGATGCGCCCAAACTGACAGACACTGTTGAAGTGATGTATGAAGGCCGATTGATTGATGGCACTGTATTTGATAGCTCATATGCGAGGCAGCAAAGTGCAACATTTGGTGTAAATCAAGTGATTGTGGGTTGGCAAACGGCTTTGCAACATATGACACCAGGTGCAAAGTGGACATTATATATTCCTTCAGAGTTAGCTTATGGTGCACAAGGCGTTCCAGGTGCTATTCCTCCTCATAGTGTGCTAATCTTTACCGTTGAACTGCTCAAGGTTCATCATACAGCTTAGTAAAGAGATGGATGGTGCTTATGTTTTGTTAGGCCCTCTATTTAAACGCTTCTAAATGAACCTTGATATTGTTTAAATCAAGTGCTCTGGTGTGTCATTGTGCTCAATGTGTGTTATGATTTTGATCATACAAAGTAATTTTCTATAAAGGTGTAACTGTGTCTAATAATGATGTCTATGATTCTTCCAAAATTAAAGTTTTAAAAGGACTTGAAGCTGTCCAAAAACGTCCAGGCATGTATATTGGTGATACTGATGATGGATCAGGTTTACATCATATGATTTTTGAAGTAGTTGATAACTCTATCGACGAAGCTTTAGCCGGTCATTGTGAAAATATTTGCGTACACATTCATGCGGATGAGTCAGTGGCTATTTCAGATGATGGACGTGGTATTCCTGTAGGGGCTCATGAAGAAGGAAGCTCTGCCGCTGAAGTGATTATGACGGTTTTGCATGCAGGCGGAAAATTTGATGATAATGCTTATAAAATATCAGGTGGCTTGCATGGTGTGGGTGTGTCCGTCGTCAATGCACTGTCTGAACAACTGACATTGTCTATTGCCCGTGAAGGTTATCTTCATCGACAGGTCTATCATGATGGAGTGCCTCAAGCGCCTTTAGAACGGCTAGAAGCCACTGAGCGAACCGGAACGTCTGTTCATTTTAAGCCAAGTTCAAAGATTTTTTCTACAGTGATTTTTGAATACAGTGTTTTAGTCAAACGACTGAGAGAGTTAGCTTTTTTGAATCCAGGCATTAGTATTCAGCTGAAAGATGATCGTACCGATCGTGAAGATACTTTTCATTATGAAGGGGGGGCTAAAGCTTTTGTTGAATACTTAAATCAAAATAAGACGCCTATCAATGAAACATTAATTACTTTGCATCATTCTGATACAACCAGTGGTGTTTCCGTTGATTTGGCCATTCAGTGGCACGACGGTTATCAAGAAAACATACTATGCTTTACCAACAATATTCCTCAAAAAGATGGTGGTACACATCTCATCGGTTTTAGAACAGCTCTGACACGGACATTAAATAAATATATGACATCAGAGGGCTTAGATAAAAAAATGAAAAGCGCTATCAGTGGTGAAGATTGTCGCGAAGGTTTAACAGCCGTGGTTTCTGTTAAAATGCCAGACCCTAAGTTTTCTTCACAAACAAAAGATAAATTAGTGTCATCTGAAATTCGGCCTATCATTGAGTCTTCAATTTCAGAGCGCTTATTTGAATTTTTACAAGAACATCCTGAGCAAGCTAAGTTATTAATTGGCAAAGTTGTTGAAGCCGCCACCGCCCGAGAAGCTGCACGACGTGCACGTGAGCTAACGCGTCGAAAAACAGCACTTGATTTAGGTGGATTGCCTGGAAAATTAGCAGATTGTCAGGAAAAAGACCCTGCGGCTTCTGAGTTGTTTATTGTTGAGGGGGATTCTGCAGGAGGGTCCGCTAAACAAGCAAGAGATCGCAGGACACAAGCAATTTTGCCCTTAAGAGGAAAGATTCTTAATGTTGAAAAAGCACGTTTTGATAAAATGTTATCTTCAAACGAAGTCACGACACTGATTACAGCCTTGGGGTGTGGTATTGGTTCTGATGAGTATAACCCTGATAAGGTGAGATATCATAAAATTGTGATCATGACCGATGCAGATGTAGATGGTGCACATATTCGAACCTTATTGTTGACATTTTTTTATCGTCAAATGCCTGAGTTGTTTGAGCGTGGTTACATTTACATGGCACAACCACCACTTTATAAGCTGAAGAAAGGTAAACAAGAGCGTTACGTGAAAAATGACATTGAATTACAAGATTTTTTGTTAGATTTAGCTTTAGAGGGTGCTGAGTTATCTGTATCAGAAGGGGCACCTCCATTGGCTCATGCAGCTTTATCTGAGCTAGCACAGCAGTATCGACTCACTCAGCAGGCCATTACGCGTTGGTCAAGTGTGTACACTGATCAAGTACTCCTTGCTACAGCTCAAATCCAGCCATTACTGAGGGATCAATTAACAGATTTATCGACCGTACAGGCTTGGATTCGAGAGTTGAATCAATGTTTAGATTCTGAGTTGAGTTCAAACAGTTCAGATCGTATTGAAGTGGCGTTACATGAAGATAAAGAAGATGGCTTATACTTACCTACGTTACATTTAGTTCAACATGGGCATCATCGGCACGTCACCATGAGTCCAGAATTTTTTGTAGGTGAGTCTTATCAGCAGCTCATGCATTACCGTGAGCTTACCGCGACACTTTTACAACCAGGAGCGGTGGTTTGTCGTGGTCAAAAATCATTTGAAGTTAAAACAGTATCAGAAGCAATACAATGGTTGATGAATGAAGCTCGATCAGGATTGGGTATTCAGCGTTATAAAGGTTTGGGGGAGATGAACCCAGAGCAACTGTGGGAAACAACAATGGATCCCGAAGCGCGTACATTCATTCAGTTAAAAATAGAAGATGCCATTGAAGCTGATCAAATTTTTACAACCTTGATGGGTGACCAAGTAGAGCCACGTAAATGCTTTATTGAGGAAAATGCCCAGCTTGCTGAAAATATTGATACCTAATTAATATTTTGATAGAGCAGTGCTAATAATTGAGGGAGCCAGGGGGTGTAGTGCTCTGGGTGTGTTTGGAGGGCTCGATCTAAATCACTGCGATGGATCCATTGAATAGCAATTACTTCGGTCTTATTAAAAAGACAATCATCTGGTTCAAAGACACCATGAAATACATGATCAAATTCATGTTCTGAAAGTGTATCTGAGAGTGTGGCTTGATAATAAAATGCACCAATATGTTGAAGTTGTTTATGATCTATACCCATTTCAAATTTTAATCTTTTACGTGCCGAGGTGGCTAAATGGTCACCTGGAGCGGGGTGTGAACAGCACGCATTGCTCCACAAGCTACCGCAGTGATATTTATCAGGGTGACGTTGTTGTAATAAGATTTCAGAGCCTTCGTTGCGAGTCAGGCAAATTGAAAATGCGCGATGGCACCAGTTCTTTTGGTGTGCTTCTAATTTTCCTGCAATTCCCACGGGTTGATCATTTGAATCAACTAAAATAACATTGGGTTCCCGTGTTTTAATATCAGTCATTCAGTATCCTTATTCAGTCTATGAATGCAATGGATCTACTCACAATAGAGTGATTGAAGCAGATGATCAATGTATTTTAATTCATCTAATTTAGGTTGTTCAATTATTTTTCAGCAATTGCATGAATGATGAAGTATGCAGATGTGTGCGTTCATCTCATAGACTGCTTTGAAATTCAGAGTGAAGGACCAGGGGAGGATTGTTCAGATTGACGTGTTGGTTTTGTTGGAGTTAAAAGGCGATCACCCTCACTACCTTCATGTCCCCTAGAATCCATCAAATCACTTGATCTGAGCTCTGAATGGGGTGTTGAGGGAGCTGGTTCTTGAGTTGTTAATAATTGATCTATTGTGTTTTGTAAATTAGAAGTGAAATGCCTACTCCAAAAAGGTATTTGATCCTTCAACATTTTAATGAAAATGTCGTGATTAGCTGTAGAGCTTAAAGGTGTATTTTTAGAATGATCTTGAATCGAAAGTAGTCTTATGATTTGATCAAAATCTAGACCCTTTAAAAGTAAAGAGATGCTCTCCTGATTGCCCTTGAGTGCAGCGAGGTGCAAGGGGGTTCGGCCCTCATAATTTTGCTCTTCTAGATAGTTAAGTTTTTCAGCAGGAGTGAGATCATCTAAAAGAACACAGAGGCTCTCCTGATAGCCATAGAGTGCAGCGAGGTGTAAGGGGGTTTGACCCTCATAATTTTGCTCTTTTAGACATGAAATTTTTTGCTCAGTAGTGAGATTATTTAACAGTGCATGGATGTTTTCTGTATTGTTGCAGAGTACCGCAATGTGCAAGAGAGGTTGACCCTCAGAATTTTGCTCTTTTAGACATGAAATTTTTTCCTCATTGGTGAGGCCTTCTAAAAGTAAATGGAGATGGCTATGGTTATAGAGTAAAGTGATGAGCAAGGGGGTTCGGCCTTCATAATCTTGCTCTTGTAGACACTTAAGTTTTTCAGCAGTAGTGAGATCAGCTAAAAGAACACAGAGGCTCTCCTGATTGCCCTTGAGTGCAGCAAGGTGCAATGGGGTTTGACCCTTTAAATTTTCGGCCTGTAGACACTCAAGTTGTTGATCAGTTGTGAGCTTTTCTAGAAGAGCAGAGAGGCTCTGTGAATGATCTTCGAATGCAGCAAGGTGCAATGGGGTTTGACCCTTTAA
>PBNF01000026.1 GCA_002722995.1 Legionellales bacterium
CAACCTCTGATGCTGTATAACCTGCTTGCTTCAAGGCTTCAGGTGAAAGGCCTGCAGCCAGTAGTGCTTTTGCACTATACCCTGCTCGCTTTAAATCATCCACGCTCATCCCAGATTTCAAAAGTTCTTTTGCGCGTGCCGCAGATAATCCATTGGATTGGGCTGCTTCAATCTCTGATGCTGTATAACCTGCTTGCTTCAAGGCTTTGGGAGAAATACCTGAACTCAACAAATCCTTTGAATCATAACCACCTTTGTGTAAATCTTCAGGCAAATACCCTGCCGCTAATAAAGTTTTCGCACTACACCCCAGAGATTTGAAATGTTTTGCAGGCACACCATGTTGCAACTGATTATGAATGGCTTCAACTTGACAACCTGATCGTATATCGGATGTTGAAGCGCCTAGGTTCTTCACAACTGAAGGGCTGATGCCTGCTCTGAGTAAATCTGATTGCGTATAACCTGCAGCTTTTAGAGCTTCAGGTGATGCCCCTGCTTGGTAAAGCTCCTGAGCTGAAAATCCTGCAGCTTTAAGTTGTTGGGGAGTCATGCCTGCGTCTAATAGTTGCTTTGCATTATAACCTGCTGACTTTAAAACACTGACAGGACAACCTTGCTTTACCAATGCTTTTGCAGAAACCCCCTGTGATCGTGCTTGCTGAGCTCTTTTGAGAGAACAAACGGCTGAATGGCCTGAATAACTCATCCCTGAAGCTGATAGTTCATTAGGCGTGTAACCTGCTCGGACTAAATCTCCACGCGTAAAGCCTGCATGGATTAAATCTGAAGGAGTAAACCCTGCTGCTTTTAATGAAGCAGCAGAAACACCAGCTTGACGCAATTGATCTGCTGATACACCTTCAGCTTTTAGTGCATCGGCTGTTACACCGGCTGCCATCAATTCAGCCGGTTTAAAACCTGCTTTGAGAAGGTCTTGAGTTGAAAATCCAGCTGATTTTAACTGCTTGGGACTAAATCCTGCAGCATTCAGCATTTTTGCAGAAAAACCTGATCGTTTGAGCTCATCAGCAGAGTACCCTAGTGGCTTTAAATCAGCGGCACTGTATCCTGCTGACTTCAATGCTTCTGGGCTATATCCTGCGGACTTTAATTCAGCGGCTGTAAAGCCTGCGGATTTTAATGCTTTAGGTCCAAATCCAGCTGCCTTAAGATCATCAATTGAATAGCCTGCTTGCTTTAAATGACCTGCAGAGAAACCTGCATCTTTAAGTTCTCCAGCACTGTATCCTGCAGCACGAAGCACCGCAGCTGAACATCCTTTTAACTTAAATGTTTTCGCAGAAACACCTTTGAGGTGCGCTGCTTTTAATTCAGCTTCAGAACAGCTCTGTTTTGCAGAACTCAATAATCCAGAAGCCTCTAATTGAGATTCAGAAGCACCTGCCTTTTTAAGATCATCAACAGAAAATCCTGCAGCTTTGAGCTGTGCAGCACTTAAGCCCGATTGTAACAATGCCTCGGCATTGACACCGCTTGCCTTGAGTGATTGAGGGGTTACACCAGCTTCTAACAATTCACTTGGAGAAAATCCAGAAGATAATAATGATTTATCAGAGATTCCTATCGATTTTAAATCAGCGGCATTATATCCTGCCTGAGCTAAATCAGTAATCGAATAACCTGCATTTTTTAATGCCTGTGCTGAAAATCCGGCTGAGGCTAATTCTTTTGCAGTGTATCCAGCTGCTTTTAATACTTTGGGACTGAAGCCAGCAACACGCAACTCACCCACTGAAAAACCCGCAGATTTCAATGCAGCAGCGCTACATCCTTTACAACGCAACTCACTGGCTAAAACACCTGCAGCTCGAGCTTTAATTAAAGCATCCTCTGAGCAGGCTTGAGCAGCATTTTTGATATTATCATTATTATTTTCATCAACATCTGGGAATGATTCTAATTTCAATGTTTCACGAGTCAGGGTTGGCATGGCGCTTTTACCTGTTTGCTCTGCTTCCTTAACCAGTTCTTTATTCTTAACCGATTCAAGCTTCACATACTCATCACTTGCAACCTTATTCCCAGGAATTGAGCCAATATCCGGAGAAGACCTCAATCGAGCACTGCCTAAGGTCTCTTCAGATTTTGAACTTGAGGATTTAACATAATGATTAATCAGGAAAACAAGAGCAATCAAACCCAATACAGAGGCTATAAATAAAAGTAACCGATTCCGCATACTTCCTGAAAATAGTTCTTTCTTATTCAGATCATTTGACATGATTAAAATCCTTTCACTTTAAGCTTAACCAATTTACCATGATGCAATGCAAGCAAGACTGAAGCGGGCGTCAATGTATAAGCATGCACAAGACCATCAGAACTAGACATTGTAGAAACCCAACTCGGAGAAATCAGCGTTAAGGGGGTTCTTAAGTATAAAGTATTCCCCGCTAACCACGCATGTCCATCTGCACCGGAAACGCTCAATGCTTTACCTCCTACAGGCGGAATATTATTTAAGACATTTAATAAATCTGGATTAGCTTCAGTGGGCAAACTTGTCATTTCTTTACTATTCCCTAAAGGCCCTAAGCCTGGAACTTGCACGTCTAAACGATAATCTACAACACGTTGCCCAGGAATAAGTGTCAACATGATTGGCGTATTGAGACCTCTAAGCATCACTGCTAAGTTACCTTGTCGATACATACTAGATGATTGAATTAACATTGTATTCCCCATACTCTCTCCGCTTTTTTCTTCATCCGGTGTGCTGGGTTTCCACTGAATATTAAAAGCTTGAGGGTCTCCAATGTCATACGCTTTAATTGGCCAAGGCTCTCCACTTGAATCTAAAAATATCAACGACGTCACAAATCCAGATGCCAATCGAACGACTGGCGGCGTGCTGCCAGGTGATAAATTAACAACAATCGCTGATGCAACAGGTTTAGGAGGCACTTTTTCTGTCACTTCAGAGGCTTGTTTTGTTCGATTATATTCATAACGTAACTCATGAATTTGATCAGGAGATAAAGGGAAAAGTGCACGTTTTGTTTTATCGAAAGCTGGGTCAGCAACTTGTGCGGTTTTTGATTGAGCCATAGACTGAACTTTAGCCAGTATATCTTGGAGCTGTTGGGTACTCACGCCACCTGACCCCACTTGTGATGAATCAGCAGCTTGTACACCCGTTAAACTGATCATGCACGTACATAGCACTAACCCTTGCTTCACTCGCTGACGTAATTGTATATTCATGACTTTCCTCACTATCAACCAAAAAGATTACTGCGCAATAAACTGAACAATAGCGATACCTTTTGGATTCGTATATACCGGCACTCGTTGTACAATGATTCTAACGACCAATGACTGCGAATAATTTTGACTAGAACTTTGATATTTAACCAATATAGGCATACTAATGCGCCAAGAATAACGACCATTGATAACACGCTGGTCCTCGATGATTGGGGCACCTGTGGCGACAGCCGTGGTCACAAGCTGTTTTGCAATAACTGTCTCTAAGTTACGAGTTCGAACCAGGGCAGCTTGAAACTGTTTCCATCCATCAGGAGTAAAGAGTGAAGAGAGTGTTTGTAATTGTTTTCGATAATCAACAAAGTTGTAAGTATATGCGCTGACAATGGATTGGTTAGCCCAAGATAGCAAGGCTTCTTGTGACAATAGTGGCTGATTCAAAGGATGCATTTTTGTCAACTTTCCTTCAGGATCTGTTGCAAAATACTGCACCTGTGGAGGACGTGTATTCACCCAAGATAAAGCAATGGTTTCAATCACAATAATTACAGCCAAAATCAAACAAAGCAATTGAGCTCGACGATAGCCATCTCGATAAAAATCTCGACGGAGTTTAATAGAAACTAATGCATCATGATCGGCATCCATACCCACCCCTTAAAATTGTTTAACCACTTTTCTATCCTATCAGCCTCATAGTGAAGACACAACTATTCATTTTCAGATTATTTAGATCTTTGATTGATTCAAATATCGCCAATGAATGATCGTGTATCCACGCCTATCACCCTTAGGTTTTGACTGCATCAAAACAATACCTCTCATATTGACAATACGGGCATCTAAACCAAAATCCCACAACAAGCTTCCAACTGTCTCGGCTCTATGATCTGCGATTGAACGCACAAATCGTGTTGTGGAAGTTGAAATCACTTCACTCTTAATATCTAAATCAATCAAATCATAAGAGCGAATCAATGCAGCAATTTGACGCATTAAATGTTTAGCGCGATCAGGGCATACCCAATTTGCACTCATAGCTGTAAAAATTAATTTATTTGGGATCCATAGCTCAGTTCCCTCTCCAATTTGAGCCAATTGCACGCCTTGATTTAATAAAGATTTCATCAATTGATTACGCGTTATTGTTTTTACTGGAGATTCACCACATGTATACACATCTGTATTTGTTCCAGCGGCCACTGACTCACTTTGAATTGGCATGCACGCATTCAACAATGTTAAACAAGGCACCATAATGCCTATCATGAATTTAGTACCCCATCGCATGATATTCTCCTTATTCAGATGCCTCATTCTCAATATGCTGATCTTTAACAACCCCAATTCCAGACACTAAAGCATTTACAGTTTGAGTTAATGACTCAACATCTATCAGAGGCGTTGAAGGTACAGCATAATGAGTGGCTGATTGGATGTCATCAATTAAATCTGAAGTAAATTGAGCAGCAGAAACTTCATCAACGCCCATCAATTTTTCAATATATAAGAGTTGATCGTACAATGTTTTCTTATTGAGCATCGCTGCGCCATAAGATTCTGATCCCCCTAAAATATAAGAACATGATGAATCAAGCTCCACATCAATGAAAATATTCAATGCTTGTCCAGTAAACGTTTCTACTTCAAGCATTTCTCCCTGAGATTGATGCTGATCATATAAGCTGACCAATGCGTACATTCCACGATCCACCAAAGAAGGCAATTGCCCTTGATTAAAATACTGTACCACTTGTGTAATCAATTGGTTACTATTTAGAGACACTGGTTTAAAGCCTGATCGGCACAGTGCTTCAAAATCTTCAATACCCTTAACAAGGGTGTATAATTGAGCGTCTTCCAATAAATCAACTTTCAAAAACTGATTCAGACGTAACTCCTGAACGGGTTTAGGGTTAGCATAAAACGCGCGTGCACGAACAATTTTCGATTTAAAGAAAATGTGCATTTCACCTTCAACCTGTTCTTTTAAGTCTAATAAGTCGACCCGAGCTCGCTTTTCAACTTTTGCAGATTTGCTATCTTGGTAAGCATTGGAGACTGTACTTGAATTAGCTTGATAACTTTCAACTTGCGTTACAAAAGATTCGCCCGCTGTTTTATTAAAAAACTCCCAAGTTTCTTGTGGATCTTCTAATTTCATACAAATCTTAATATTTGTATTTGCACCAATTGAAGCGGCTTCTTCTTTTGAAGCCTTTTGAAAGGCCGGCAAATCTTGTCCAGCAAATACAACCGAGAACCCTAAAGAACGAGCCTGTGCAGGCACCACAGCAAAGCCTTTCACCGCGTAATACCCATACTCATCTAGAATACATAAAAACGGAGTTTCTGCATTGGTTGGCTTTCTCAAAATCAAATCACTGTAACTGCCTTCAACTTCATCACCTAAACCCGCAGCCATCATCACTTTCAATGTTGAAATAATCACTTTCCCTAAGTTAGACAATTCATCAGGAGATTTCTCTAAGGCGGGCAGTAAAACAATCAAAATTCTTCGATTTAATACAACATCTCTTAAATCTACTTCAGCTAATTTAGTTCTCAAAATGTGACCATATGCATCAGCTAAAGAAGAGAACACGCGTGTCAATTGCATTGTAATAAAGCCGTGCTGCTCAAACACCTGAGATACTTGCTTGCCTCGACGCTCTTTATTATAACCTGGCAAATTATATAAATAATTCTTCATGGGTTCGATGATATTATCAGCCAAGCCTTCCATACTTACAGCGTACTGACCATCCCGGATAAATGCTTTATCAAGCACCATTGCCTCGATACGGTCCAGACCAAAGTAATTACGAATTACATTTGCATCAAGCAAAATACTACCTGAATCACGCATGGCAACTAAGATTTTCATTAAGGCTTCTACAAATGAAATGGCCCGACCTTTCCACATATCTCCGTCACCACCTTGACCACTCGAATCCATCATGCTGACCACTAAGTTAGACAACATACTCGAAGATCCTTGAGAGAATGGGTTTAATGTATTTGAAAGCCTTCTTTCTTGAGGGCCTGAAATGTCTCGAGCACCTGTCATAAAGTTAATGAGCAGCAAATCATCCAATCGACCCATATATCGAACCATTGAAAACACTTTAGAAAATAGAGAGTTATCCCCTTTACCATCCACATAAATAAAACCGGAGGATTGTATTAATGCATTGTAAGAGAGTGACAACAAAGTTTCTGTTTTACCTGAACCTGTTGATCCAAAAATTAGAACATGTGTTCGCATATCTTCATTTGAAAACCAAAGCTCTTCATTGGAATCTACTGAATTACCGAAAAAATAAATACCACGTGCCTCGCGAGGTTTTTTGGTTCCGGGTGCTAAATCGTTTTTATCTTTCTGATTAGCTCGCTTAGGCAATCGAAAAGGCAGTGTACTACTTTGAAAAGCAATGACACTGAAAAACAACAATAACAAGAGTAAAAACAGATCAATTAAACCTGGAATCACAAAACCAGCCGCACCCAGAACAAATAAAAGCACCGTCGCATTTAAAGGTTTTCTCAAAATATCTTCATTGATCTTTTGAGCCAACGGTCGCGTATCTCTAAGTAAAGCAGAAGAACGCTGTTCTTGGTTTGAGCTTAAACCTCTTTGGTAATGTTTACTCATAACTAAAATCCATCAGGATTATATTTAATATCAGCAATGGCTTCCTTCAAAGCCGATATAGCCGTCACAACATTAGGTACTTTCAAAGGTCGCCTCAAACGTTTTTCAATCAGCCAATGTGAAAAAGGACCGGCCACTTCTGAAAAAGCAGTTTGTCTCCCAACACTACTTAGCATATACCATAAGGGCCGATCGATTGGCTTTAACCATAAAAACTCAGCGGTTGCTAATACCCCATCTGTACGAGCAGCTTCTAACATTGAAGCCATGACAGTTAGAATGTACCCATGTGGCCCCACAGCACGTCCAATCACCTTACTATTTCTAACATGTTTAGATAATAACTCTCGTGTCCCAGAAAAATCTAATTTTCCTTGGTTCGAAGAGGAATAAGCAATTTGCTCAAGTAGCTTTTTGGCTCCAGCCGTATCTTTTTCCGCCTTTGCAGCAAAAATAGCAAACAATGCTTGCGCGTGTGGTGGCAAAGAATCTAAGCCTTTCCATAAAGGGCCCATCTGCAAAGAGAAAACTTTTTCAGCCATTCCTTCATCCACTGCAATTGATGGGCGTCCATTGACTGTTGTATGAATTAATATGTTATTTTGCTCACAAAACTCGAGAGGACGCTTGGACATACCCCACGGCATTTGATCTAAAGATTCATCAACCAGCGACAATTTAGCAACTGGAGTAATATAAGGCCACAAGCTTTGATGAATTGCTTTTAGTTTATCCATGTTATAGATAATATTAAACCGATTTGCCACGGAAAAAAGGTTGACAAAGACCATCATTAAAAGACTTACAGCAAAGACTGGATAAGCTAAAAAAATCCCTACAGATTGAATTGAGTTCCAGAAATTTTTCAATTGAACAGATTCTGAGCTAGCTTGTAACAACACCTCTCTTATTGCGAGCATCGTTGTTAACTCAGCCCCCTCCCATCCAAACTGCTTGAGAAGCGGATTGAGTTTAGACATCACCCAGATAACTGCATTTAATTCATAAATTTTTAACCGGTAAAGCCAATCGACAATTGTTGCGTGCTGGTAATACCACAGCCCTGCAATGAGTAACACAAAGAAGATTGAGATATATAGCAAGTCCATCGACCCTTGGCCTGATGATTGTTGCTGCCCCCCACGTCCCATGATTTTAAACTCTCCATGCTCATCGTTTAAAACAAGATGATTAATACGTTTTGAAGCTGATTGAAACGTCTAAAGTAAAATGCTCAATCACAGGCCTTCCCAAATTGGCCATCATTCAAAAGTAGTCTAACAAAGAAATAAAACATTCTTCAAGAAAATATTTTACACTCTCACTTTATTAAAATGAGCTTTCCACTTAAAAAGTGATACTGCATTTGATTCGCATGCGTAAACATTCGAACACAATCCATATTAATTGAATTAGGCTTCAAGACTAATAGTGAAGCCCCTAATCCATCTTTAGGGACTTTACTTTGAGGCAGCTCAACTAAAGCACTTTGATTAACAATAACTTCAACGTAAGCTTCTTTTTGAAGATCCGGACGCTGTTCAATCATTGCACGAACATCTGCCTCATTTGCGTAAATTGGGCGCCCCAAACTACAAGAGGAAAGAACCTTTAACATCTGCTCCCATAGATTGATGTTATGCCCTCCAGCCTGATACAACGAAACAAATACAACCATTTGGTCTTGAGATACGCCTGACTGTCTAATAGTTTTTTCAGCATTGTCCGCACTGGATTCTTGCGCTTTGATTTGCTCTAACTGCTCTTTTGCTTTCAGTAATCGTTTCTTAGAAACCTTTAACAAAAATGAACTATCCCAACCCGCTTCCTTAAGCAAATCGTCAAAAATATCTATCAACTGTGAAATTAACTGATTTTTATCATCTGACATTTGATTCATCTCTTAGATTATTCTGATTCAGAAGTGCTTTCCTCTTTTCCTGACTCAGACTGATGCGGTTGGCTATGACTGCCCCCTAAGCCTAGACCCGGAGATGCATTCAGATGAGGGGCTGCACTCATTGCAGCTTCGACACGAGCAGCGGCTTGATTCACAGAGCTCGCCAAAGCTTTCAAGGCCTCATCTGAGCTTGTTTGAGCGGCTTTTTCACAAACTCTCGCAACATTCTTCAACTCAGACAAAGCTTCATTAACATCGTTGAATTCAGTCAATTAGACACCTCATTTATCTTAAATTTCAGCTTAACTTCATATCATCACAAAAATAACATCAATCGAATCATGAATCAATAGAGCCAGACCCAATATCCGATCAGCGCATTAATCATATAACAACTCATCCAACATTGTCCGGCCAGATGAAAGTGACATTGTTACGAGCTCACAGAGCACATCAGCAATACAAATCATTCGGACAGAATTTGGAGTTTTGTCATCGAACTGAACACGCTTCCCACACGTTCCTTTCGGGTCATCGATAAACTCAGCTCCAATACCATAACCGAAACATAAATTTGAAACCTTATCTGCACGTTGAACAATTGCAGGGAGAAAACCGTTCGCCATAAACACCTCTTCATACGTTAGGTCACGGCCTTTCATTCCGTAATCAATCCCCATCACGCGTGAAAGGGCTATACACTGATCTTTTACATCCATGGCTCACCTACTGCATTCATAACACTATAACCACCAGGGCGTTGCAATTTTCCTGGGCCCTGCTAACGTTGTTTTAATCCATCGAGCAAACACAACTAAATTAAATCCATAATAGTCAATACCCTTCAAAAAAACCATTACCGTAATCGCGATTCCAAAAGTAAACCAAGACATATGGAACAATAATAATAATAAGGGAAAGGTCGCATAAGCATCAAATATCCACAATCGAGGACGCCTTGCTGAATCTCGCCAACTGGCCACACCTTGAAATTTTGCAACCATATCTTTGTGCGCTCCCTTGAATCATGATCAAACCAATACTTTAAATCTCAATCTTAAAACAATCAACCCCTCCTTCGAACTCAATGCTTTTATAAAATGATTCAGATACCCCCCTTGTACATTTGATTTACTGCTTGACAAGTCAGTATATTTTGCTGCCTAATAGTGATAGATTTTAATGTAGGGATGCTGTAGATGATGCTTGCAAAACATTCAACTTTCTTAATATCTATTATATTTTCTTGCATTCTAAGTGCCTGTGGCCCTACAGCGGTACACCAAAGTGGAACTGGCAATTTAGCTTACACTGAAAATTTACTCAGTAGCATCAATGCTGATGCGCAAGAAAATCAAAAACATGCTCAAATATTATTGTCTGAATCGGCCGTATCAGTCTCGGAATCTTTAAAAAAATTAGCTGAAATCGAGCGTGCTGTTCACCCTGAAGCAAAATTCCCTGTCACACCTCAACCTGAAAAAATTGGAATGGCTAACTTAGCTTCTGTTGATTGGACAGGGCCTGTAGAACCTTTGCTTAAGAAACTTGCCCAATCCAGTCATTACACTCTAAATATTATTGGAAAAAAACCCACGATTCCATTACTGATCGCCATCAATAAACAAAACATTCCCGTTGCGCATATTGTTCGAGATGTGAGTTATCAAATTCAACGTAATGCAACCATTAAAATTTATGCCAAACACAAACAAATTGAACTCCAGTATCACTAATTCAAAGTAAGGAATATTGAGAATGTCTCGGCTCAACCTGGTAAAACTCTCAGTAACTGCATGGTGTTTACTTATTTTTAATGTAGCTTGTACTTCTTCAAATTTAGAAGAAGCAGCTGATCCCAGCAAACAAAAACTTAGGTTATCTGCAGTTCATGATGCAGCACTCACCTATGGTGCTCAATCTGGATTAGCCTGGCAAGCAGGCAATATCAAAATGGTCTTTGACTCTAATGCACAATCTCTTGATTCCATTTTCAACTTTAACGCCCTTTTGATGAAAAATAGTTTACTTCCACCTGTTTTATCTGACAGCAAAGATACCTTACACCTTAATGAAAATACGATTCGCTTATCAGATCGGGTCATTGAAATTATTCAACCTGCCCGTTTTGTATCGACCACTCCTTCTTGGCGAGACTACCTCAAGCTTAATTATGAGGCTCCAAAGGCTCCTGACCCAAGCTTGCTGCCAAAAAATGCTTATGAACGCTATATTTGGGACCAAGTTATTCCTCAAGGCTGGCAGCAAGGCATTCAACAAGCCAATACCATTTTGATTACTCTTTTAGGTGAAATGCAGCGTGATTTCTCAGGCATGGCCCTTTACCATGCGCTTTATGCTCAAAATATGGTTTCAGCTCCACAAACTGCACGAGCTCACCTTGGCATTACAGGGAACAAACGTCGTATACGAGTGAATGATCAGCTATTGAGAATTACAGCTCATTCTGATTTAAATTATGACCGACCACAAGAGTGGAATCCAGCGCTTACGCATGAACCGGTTCATCAGAAATCCAAACGCAAAACAGATTATTATGGAAGAAAATAAAGATATAAAATCTCGCGCGTTGCTACCTAAAGAACCTCAACGCATGACTCAAAGAGAGTTGGATCACTTACTGCAGCATTGCAGCACCTTAGAGGTTTCAGATATTACAATACAAACAGGCATGCCAATTTTCTCAGAAATCCATGGTCGTCTTTATCCAAATACTCGACGCGCTTTAACCAATTCAGAAGTCGGAGGTATTTTAAACGCTATTTATGGCCCTAATGGAACAGCACAACTTCTGACTGACACAGATATTGACACGAATTATGAATTTAAACCTGATCGAATGACACGTCATCGCTATCGTGTCAATGCGACTTCTTGTTTAGTTGAAGGTCATCAGGGGATTCAATTGACTTTGAGAACTATCCCAACAGATCCTCCAAATATTGAATCTATGAATTTGCCAGGTCCTCTGATTCAAGCATTAACTCCCCATGATGGAATTATATATATTACGGGCGCGACGGGTTCTGGAAAAAGCACATTACTTGCCTCGATTATTCGTCATATTGCAGAAGACCCTCATTGTCATAGAAAAATACTGACCTATGAATCTCCTATCGAGTTTGTATATGATTCTCTTGAAACCCCTTCTGCGGTCATCAGTCAATCTGAAATCCCCTTACATTTAGAAAATTTCGCAGCAGGTGTTCGTAATGCCCTTAGACGAAAACCCCGCTTAATTCTGGTTGGAGAATCTCGTGATGCAGAAACCATCTCAGCTTCTCTAGAAGCTGCACTTACAGGGCACCCAGTCTACACAACTCTACATACAAATGGTGTTTCAGAAACACTTCGACGTCTTGTAGGGACCTTCCCAAAAGATGAGCGTACCGGTCGCACCTTAGATATTATTGAAACTGTTCGATTGATCATCTCTCAAACACTGGTTCCAACTTTAGATGGTCACCGAACCCCTCTACGTGAATATTTAATCTTTAATGATGATCTTCGTGACCAATTATTAGCTTGTGACCCTACTGCTGTCACAGAAAAAACAAGACAATTACTTAAAGAACACGGACAAACGCTCCATCAAGATGCTACTGAAAAGTTTAAAGCAGGTATCATTTCAGAACAGACATATCGTTACTTTACACATCAAAAAAGTGAATGAATCTAGATCCTTATTTATTCTACTCAATCTTTGAGTCCTAAATCCCTTTGAATTTCGTATTTAAAATTATCAGAGAATCTAAGGCTTTTCATTATAAAACTTATCTTTCCGTTGAATGAATTACCATAGTAATTAAAGAATATGAGGTTATAGACTGTCCATCTATCATGATATTTACTCCTTTATTCTTTTAATAATATGCCACTATCTTTTTAACATATTTAGTCTTCTATGACTAAATGAATTTAGCTTACGAGTCAAAAATATCTGCCTATCAAATCTATCCTTTCATCTACTCTATAAGAGAAAAAGTGTCATCAGTTCTAGTTAATTTTCACTTCGCTATGACCTGCTAAATGCACTGTATGCTCATTTTTATACCTATGAATCTTATTACTTTTATTCTAAATTCTTATCAATCATCAACTGACGACTGGAAGCTTTTAATTTTTATATATTCGAAGATTTTTCCGTCATTCCCTAAAAAAAACAGCTTATTAGCTTAAATCTGCTAAAAAATTAATCTTTTGAACGATACTAAGACCTCATATTATAATATGTATATTTAGGTAATTCAGAGAATTTGATTTAACTAAACATAATGGGTCTTTACATAACCTAAAGAACACCACTGTTCAGAAGAAAAAGCTCTAAGGGAACAATTACATCTGGGAAACAGCCGCTACAGTTGATTTGTTATCAGCGACACGACCAAACATTTGTTGCGCTTCAGAACGAATGGAGAAAATAGCATCTTTAGGTGTCTCCTCTCTAGGTGCCCCAATCCAACGCATGACATAAGCAGGCACTTCATAGACCAAAGCAAAACATTGATTAACAATTTGAAAGAGAACATATACATAAAAATAACTCATAAACAGTATTGCAAAATAACTACCTAATAAACCACTACTATCTTGTGAAATCATATGCATTAGTTCTGCCATCACCCGCATCATCAATTGTGAGGATAACCATACACCCGCATAGGTTGCCAGTATTGCGATAATAAAACTGATGATAATTAAGATAGGGCGTACTACAACAGAAATGAGCAACATCACAGATTGCTCTGCACGACCTAAAAATTCATGGCCTACAGGACTGGTGACACCTGCCATCACTAAGGGTGCTGCAACAACTGCTTCAATAACAGCAATAAACCAGCCTAGAACTGTCAATAAATAGACAATAAATGGCAAGAAGGGCAAAAATAACCAAGTCATCATTCCTAATAAGACCATCGGCATAGTCGCTGCAAGTGTTAGAGGAATATAAATAAACGTACGAGATTTAAACAGTTGTTGCTGATACTGTACGGTGATTGACTCAGCTTTTAAAGCAAGTGCAACATAATGCCCAATTGATCCTGCAAGGTATGCAGCAACCGCTACAGGAATCAGTAAGAGTGAAAAAGGAGGGGCTGAATTAGCGAAATTAAGCGCAACATCACCTGCTTTATAGAGCCCTTTTGGAATTTGGCTTGCAGCTTTTTCAGCGAGATCAAGCTTGACTTTTTCCATTGTAAAATAAACGTCCGCATAAACCTGTGATTTATAAATATCTTGAACAATATTCGTTAAGAAATTTACATTAGCCATGAGAATATTCTTTCCGAATTTAGAAATTGTATCAATTACATTAAGGTTGTGAAGCAATGGTCGATCTTTAGATCCAGACAGGCTTTCTGAATTTATTTCAGTAGAAGTTTCTGTAGGGGGTTCATGAGGCAAAAATGCATCAAGCCAGGCTTTACCTATTTGATAAATATAAACCTGTATATCACGACCAACAGCTTGAACTACTTTAAAATTAGGTGTTTCTTTAAAATTATCTACATTGAGGTTAATTGCCTCATATATCTTCCAAGGATGTACAATATAATTGAAAGAGTAACTTGTAAGGTTTGTATCATCACCTTGTATCATTTCCTTACAGTTGCTTTTAGGAGTACTCCAAATAGGAAGCGGAAGAAACTGTCGCCACATACAATCCCATGCATCAGTTTGGCTAAATACCTCAATTTCTTTCTGTGCCTCAACAACACTTTCCATTTTTTGTTGATAGTTAAGACGTGCTTTTGCTGCTGTTGTTGGGTTCTGAATTTGACTAATTAAGTTTTCAACTCCATCTTTTTTATCTATACAAACACCTAACAAGTCTGCATTAGGCGAGTCTGGACAAATTCTCGGCATCATTCTAATTAAACTAATGTATAACCGATCTCTAACATAACCTTCAGGGTCTGTAAGATATCGTACGTTATCTTGTTTGTCTATTCCCACTGGAGATGAATTATCTGTATTCGTTGTAGAATGCATCTCATGATAGGATTTTAGTGCAGCTTGTGTAAAAGATTCCTCCTGATTCTGTTGAGCACTATTGCCTGTCAAGTAATCATTTAAATATTGAGCATAATGATAATAATTTTTCATTGTATCACCACTAGGATTGGCATCAAATCCCAAACGATTAGTTCTGAAAGTTAGCGGTAAATCTTTTTGATCTGGCTTTGGATAAAAATGAGTTAAGACTTGGTAAAAGCTGCCGGCAGTAATCCATCCACCACTTCCAAATGCAAACTGCTGAGCTTGACCTTGTTTTAATTTTTGTTCACGACTGATTTTAGCCAAATAATTTTGCTGTATTAGCTGAGTCGCGTTTAAAAAGACTTGAGCCGATTCAGCGAGCATATCAGCACCTGGACAACTTGTTTGATCGTTAGAACAAACAAGTTGGGAAACGCCCACTGGTGGAACTTTCTTACATGCATGATTTCTACATTTCTGAAATAATAAATCAACAACTGGTAGTAATGATTGAGTATATACTTGAACCGCCTGGCTCATTGATTGATTATACTCAAATTGATACTGATTGCATTTAGTACGACTTATATCTGGTGAACATGATGGTGCCTGAGGAATGCTTATTTGACAGGATTTTTCCGAAATAAAATGTCCCTGAGGTCCCTGATATACTGCACCATAAATGTCTTTGGGATTGCTGACAAATAATTGAGTTAAAAAATGCTTATTGTTTGAAGCCAATACAGGAGATTTTAAAACTGGACAACTTTGTTTATCTGTACAATTTTGTCGATACCCAAGATAAGGTGACATCGCTTGAATACTAACGGGTTCAGCCTCTATAATCTGATTATATAGTTTTTGGTTATAACGTAAACAGACGCCTAATGCCATGAGATTTTGACCAAATTTTAAAGCATTGGTATAATCTTGTGTATTAAATTGAGCATCAACATCAAAGGGTGAAGGTTGTAATTGAGAAACCGTAATTCCACCATATTGTTTAACATAGTCAGTTGTTTTATCCCAAACCATATTTGCTAAATGAACCCCCTGCATGGTTACAGCAAGCACAATCATTTGAATGATTGAATAACCACTTACTGCAGGCGCTAATAATATGACACCTGTAATCACGCGTAAGGGGTACCAGACTGTAGGTAATGCACGGCCCATTGCTGTCCCTTCACGCGCTGTATTCACAACACTCATTCCAACTGAGACTGCGATGCCTCCACCGATAAAGGCAATGACCCCTAGGTTAAAAAACTTCATTAATGGTGCAATCATACTCGATTGTGTGCCGATTACACCAAAAGCACCACCAAAAATCTGATCTAAATAACGTAAAGAATCGTCGGCTAAAAATGTCTGAGAATCCACCATTGCATGAGCATTTGAACCTAATATCATGAAGAAAATTTGTAATAGTAATAAACTACGTTTCAACATTTTAGATCCCACTCAGTCAGTATTAGAAGGGTTTTAAATTTACTTAATTAGACACACTAGGTGGCCGATGCGCCACCACCAGTACTGCCACCATTACCACCACTACCAGTACTAGTACCAGTACCATCAGCACTATCATCATCATCCACGTCAACCTTATCATGATCTTTCTCTTTCATACTAGTGCTAGAAAATTGTATTTGTGGTGTTTGCATTTGTGGAGCACTTTGCGCGGCAGTAGCACCACCTTGCGCGGCTTGACCTGCAGATTCTTTTGTACCTCCACGAACCTCTTGCATCATCTGCCCTACATTTGAAGGTGATTCCTGAACACCAATCCAACGGAGTAATTGTTGAGGGACAAGATAAATCATACTGAAGGCTTGTTGAATGACCGCCACTGCAACATATGTGTAAACAAGCAACACACCACAAAACCCAATGAGTTTGACTGTAGCTGCATTTGAGCCTAAATCAGTGGTGATATAATTGAGCATCATTGAAATAAATCCAACATTCAGCATTTCCATAGCTACATAGCTCAATGTAATGGCCATGATGAAACCAAGCAACATGGAAGCAGGTCGAACAAATATCCCTAATAGTAACATTAATGATTGTTCTGCTTTACCTAATAAATCATGCCCTTCCGGATGTGTCACGCCTAGTGCAACCAATGGTGCGGCAATCATGGCTTCAATCACAGCAATTAACCAACCAATTGCTGCAAATAAGAAAGTTAAAAAGGGGATCAAAGGCAAATATAAACCCATTGTGACGCCCATACCAATAAAAGTTGTAGCTAGGGTTGCACCAAATGGCAAATAGATACCTAAAGTTGTTACATTAAACTTATAGTACATAGTGCCCAGTATTGACCCTACTTGTGCGATAGATTGAGCTCCGGCTACAACTGGAGCCAGGAATGATCCTGCTCCAAAAGGAAATGTTTTTGCTACCACCTCTGCAGTAATTCCAGCAAAACTTAGTACAGCACCCGTTGTTGCGATCCAATGTGTTATATCCTCAGTAAGTTGTTTTGTTAAAGCATAAATGCCTGAAATGGTTGTTGATAAATATTGAACACCATTATTAAGCATGGACAATCCTATATTTGTCACGAGAAATACTTGGTCAACAGGCCGTCCTTCACGAGCACTGGCCATTGATCCCAATATACCTTTTCCAACTTGAATACATTCATTATCAATCGCTTTACTGAAGCATTGATCAAAGTTTCCAGTCAAGGAACAATAGGCCATCGTATTACTACACTCTAAACTCTTTGTAACTAATTTTCGATTGTAATTTGGGCCATCATCATATAATTGACTTAAGCTAGTCTTATTAAATGGTTTAATTCCAATCAGATCTGACATCACTAAAACAATCATCCTTTGAACATTGTATACAGCAATATCAAGCGTTTCATTTTTAAAGAAAGAAACTATGAAACTTTGATCAGCTACAGGCCCTTCTGCACTGTCAGAAAAAGCACTGTTTGCAAAATTCCTGACCATAGTATTTTGACCAACTAACATATTTAAGGCTTGAGCTGTAATTTGATTAACATTGTCTAAGGTTGTTCCTTTAGCAACTTGATTCTCATCTTTATTTTCTTCTAATTGTCCATATAAACTTGACTGTCTAATTTGATTGATTTTGACTTGAGCATGACCCGTGTAAATACTTTTGATCTGGGAATACATGATACAGGCCGCAAAATTTGATTTCTGATTCAAAGTGTAAAAACCATTTTGAGTATTCAACTGTGGTTGATCTCCAATGTTATATTTCAGTTTTGAAGCAAGTGTAGTTGAGCTGGCACACTTAGGAGCCATTGAATCAAATGGATTTGTGGTAGGAACACTCGCTAAACGTGTGAAAAAATACTTTGGACTGAGGGGCTTCAACTGGGTGGGTGCTGTATTATCAGCGCTCACCATTTGATAATAAGATTGTCCTGCAGTGATCCAGCCTTGCTTTTGAGCTTCTGATGCCCAAGCTTTTTTCTTATCTTCTAGAGTGCTGTCTCCATCAGGCTGAATACGCGCAGCTTTAATTGCGCTATAATAGTGTGTCGCACCTGAGACTAGAGCAATGGCAGGTAAACATGTATCTGAAACTGAGGCATTAGGGGTTTTAGAACAAGTAAATGATTGAGTTAAATCCTCATTTTGAAATGCTTTTTCAAACTGTTGAGCACCATTTTTAGATTGGGCATCAAAAAACTGAGTAGATTGATCATATAAGTTTTTCATTAAATAAAAATAGTTCTCTGAAGCCCCTAACAAACTGATCTTGACTGAGTCTTGTACAGAAGAGTCTAACTTAGACCATTCATATGCTCCACATACTTTGGGGGCTTTTACTGTTCCAAAACAGAGTGTTTGACCTGAACTTGATGCTCCACATTCAGTACCTACACGAATGGCAGGAGAAAATGCAGTTGTAGTTATAGCGCTCCCATTATTCGCTTGTGACTTTTGGATTAGCTCATGTCCACTTTTATCTAAAACAGCTAAACATGCAGCCGATTTCATTAAATCCTTCATCTGGCTACCTGAAGTACCATCTACGGAGATTGTTGAAAGATCTTCATATAACTTATCAGTCGGAGGCTGCATAATTGCGCCTCTCTTTTCAGAGAGATAGTTTGATGTAAATGCCCACATAGTATCTGCGAGCCCAACGCCTTGCTTCACTGACCACATCACAGTAACTTGAGCCATACTGTAACCTTGATACATCGGGACTAATAGAGACACGCCTAAAACAATTCTAAAAACAGTCCAAGCATTGCCTCCTTTGCCTTGTCCACCTGCCATACCGCCATCTTGTGAGGTATTAATAACCGACCTAAAGACGGTATATGATACAAACCCTCCAACAAACACCAATAAGCCTGAGTTAAAAATCCCAAACAATTGTGCAATTAAATCATCACCTTGACCAATTAATACATTTCCAACTGTACCAAAAATCATTCTTAAATACTGCATTGATAAATCAAGCGGCACTGGAGAAAACAAATCGGTTAAAGGCTCTGTTGTCTGCCCTGAAAAAGCAGCATTAATATCTTGGGTTTGTGCAGCAAACGCGGCAAACGCCGGCAACATGACTAAGCAAGCTGTTAGAATTCTTTTAAACATATTCAGGTCCCTCGTTTTTTTTTTAATAATTAAATACTGACTTCAACCATTCTTGAAAAGTAAATCCTAAACGCCGATATTTCATTTGTGTATACCAAAAATGCTCCCTAAAAGCGAAGGTCATTAATAAAACGGCTAAGACAACGGTTGTAATAAAAGTAAAATAATGCTTAAGGAACAACACGTGAATGGCATATCCCATAAATAATAGAGCGGCTATAGCGTAGATCACAGCGAACATATAATATTGTCGACAACGCTGCTTAATGGCATCTTCTGTTAAATCTAAACGTTCAACAGCTTGTTCGAACGTTTCAATGCGTTCGGGCTGTTTGGGTACAAATAGGCTTCGACCTAAACTCTTAACAGACCGAGCAACTGTAACAATTTCTTCAACACCGACCCAACGAGGAATATCGATAAAGGTCTTCATAAAATGGCGTGTTTTTCCTTTTGCCATATTCATTGCTCCATACTTTGCATGACTCACAACAAAATATTATACACAAAATATAAAAAAAAATCAAATCATATAAAATTAATTTAGCCTATCGCCCTAACATGCTATAATTATTGGAATAGATAATTAAGCGATTTCAAACATGCCTTCAGATTGTCAAAAAACAGCTCAATTACTTGATGGAAACATCTGTGCACAAGTCTATCAAAATCAACTTAAAGCAGAGATTCAAAACCACCTTATAACCCATGAAAATAGACCCGGCTTGGCAGTCATTCAAATAGGATCAGATCCTGCCTCTACGCTCTATATCAATAAAAAGAAGAGCGCCTGTGCATGGGTTAACATTGAAACATTTAGCCATCAATTAGCTCATCACACCTCTGAATCAGAACTCTTACAATTGATTGAGCACCTCAATCATGAGGCCAACATTCATGGCATCCTAGTTCAAATGCCACTGCCTCGACACATCAATCCACTCAACATCATTGAAGCCATTCGCCCCAGCAAAGACGTAGACGGTTTACACCCACATGCCTTAGGCCACTTGATCCAAAAAGACCCCACATTCACTCCTTGCACACCGTATGGGATACAGCTGATGTTACAACATTATCAATTAAGCTTGTCTGGCTTAAACACCGTTATTGTTGGCAGCTCAATCACGGTTGGACGCCCAATTGGCCTGATGTGCTTAAATGAGAATGCAACCATCACGTTATGCCATAGCGCAACACGGCATTTAAAAGATCATATTCAAACAGCTGACTGTCTAATTACAGCGATTGGAAACCCTCATGTGATTGATCCCAACTGGCTCACAGATTATTTAATGATTATTGATGTCGGCATTCATCGATCTCCTGAAGGTCGTGTGATGGGTGATATTCCACAGCATGCAGCTTTACACCGCACACAGTGGCTGACACCTGTCCCCGGTGGTGTTGGGCCAATGACGGTCACCGCATTGCTCCTGAATACTTGGCAGGCTTATCAAAGACAAAACCAACACAAGATTGAGACATAATATCTCTTAAACCGAACATCATCGACCAGACCTTCGAATGATCTTCCACATCATGATGTTTAGCACTATGGAACGAAGCCCCACCTGATTGCACAGCAAGCGCTGACCCTCTGATTCAATCCACCCATTTTAACATCAAGAGATTAAATCTTTTGCAAATATCACACACCATGCAATGCCCTCAATTCAGATAGATCTCAAAGTTCAGCATGGATGCTACACAACATGCACTGAGCCATGCCGAAATGATTGAACACTTTTTATATCAAATCAATATTAAGCTTTACGCCAAATTGTTTCACCCGCCACATCTTCAAGCACAACACCCTGAGCCAATAAATCTGCTCGAATTGCATCCGCGGTTGCCCAATCATGATTTAAGCGTGCTTCATTTCTATCAGCAATGGCTCGATGAATAACCTCAACATCAATCGATAGATGATGTTCATCCTGTAAAAAAGAGGCTGGATCCATCTGACATAATCCTAAAAGCCCTAGACAATGCTTTAAATTAGCGGCTACAACACCTGTATCTATCACCTGACGACTTGATGCTGAAAAAATTTCACCCGCCCATTTGAAACACACCGAAAGAGCTTGCGGGACATTAAAATCATCAAGTAATGCATCATAAAATGGCTTACAAGCTTGTTGATCTATCTGCGTTGCAGACACTTGCTTGAGCGCTCCATATAACCGAGACAATGAACGTTGAGATGCGATTAATAACTCTTTCGTGTAATGAACAGGGCTACGATAATGACTCGATAACAGTAAATATCGGATCACTTCTGGATGATATAACGAAAAGAGCTCATCTAATGTTACAAAGTTTCCTAATGATTTTGACATTTTTTCATCATCAATCAACACATGCCCTACATGCAACCAATGATTCACAAAAGCACATTGAGCCGAACATTCAGATTGTGCAATCTCATTTTCATGATGCGGAAATTTTAGATCAATCCCTCCACCATGCAAATCAATTGAAGGCCCTAATAAAGCTTTCGACATAGCAGAACATTCAATGTGCCAACCTGGACGCCCTTCACCCCAAGGAGAAGGCCAACTGGGCTCTCCGGGTTTAGCTTGCTTCCATAAAATAAAATCAAGCGCATGATGCTTAGCACTTGATAATGATTTTCTGGCTTGATGGTATAACGTTTCCAAGTTCTGATTCGCCAACTCACCATAACGATCAAAAGATCGCACATTAAAATATACATCACCATCTTCAGCAACATAGGCATGCCCCTGATCCATTAAAGATTGAATCATCTGTATCATCGATTGAATGTGCTCAGTTGCCCTAGGCTCATGATTCGGTGGAACCACTCCCAATGCACGCTCATCTTCATGCATTGCATCGATGTACTGATCAACAACCTCAGTCCAAAGCCTGTTTGATTCATGGGCTTTTTTAATTATTTTATCATCAATATCAGTGATATTCCGGACATAATTTACTGTGTAACCGATCGCACGCAGCACACGTACAATCATATCAAAGACCACCATCACACGCGCATGCCCTAAATGACATCGATCATATACGGTCATACCACAAACATATAAATCAATGACACCTGGAACACGGGGCGTTAATAAGCGCTTCATTTTTGATTTGGAATCAAATAATTGGATGTCACGTGTCATCTTATCCCTCAATCATAAATTCAATAGACTAGCATAGCCAAATCATAAAAACATAGATTTTATAGGAAAAATCAGATATTATATTTGATATCAACTCAATTAATTCAGCCATGAACCCAACGATTATTGTCACTTCTGACGTTCACTTGTCAGCTGATCACCCCAGCTTAAATCACCGATTCTTAAATTGGTTGAAACATCTTCCTAAAGACCTAGATCATTTATATATCTTAGGAGATTTATTTGATGCTTGGACCGATACTGAATATCACGCGCCCTGGCTAAAGCCCATCATTGAAACATTTCATCATTGTACTCAGAACTACCCTATTTCACTTTTACACGGCAATCATGATTTTTTATTGAGCTCGGCATTTGAAAACCTCACTGGTGTTAAAATCATCACTGCAGATACCCTGTGTATTCAGCATCTTAATGAATCCATTATTTTAATGCATGGGGATACCTTAGCTACGGATGATTCTGGATATCAAACACTTCGAAAGTACTTGAGATCTCCAACACTTCAAACCATTTATCATCTTTTTCCACATGCTTTTAAAATTAAATTATCTCAATGGATTAAACATTCATCACGCTATTCAAAACATCATAAAAGCACCATCTGTATGCAGCCCACCCAATTGGGTATCAATCAAGCACATGAACAACACCCTCAAGCAACGCAACTGATTTTTGGACATTTTCATCGAAAACACCTCGAAAGAAAAACATATACCACCCACCAAGGTCAACTTGAAGTGACTCTTTTAGCAGATTGGTGCAGTGATCTCGGAACACCTCATTTAAAAATATCAAAGGCCCTCAATACACCTTAAATACTTGACTGAAACGGGCATGGACGTTGAAGCAATCTCAATCACACGATTACAACCTTTCTTTGAATATTAAGACTAAACCCTAACGACATCGATTAGTTGAACAAGCTTTAGATTCAAATTGAGCTTCAGGTTCAGGTTGAGATTGAGGTTGAGGTTGAGCGATCGACACGCTCTTTTCAGCTTGTTTAGGTCTCCAATGACGCACCAATAGGCGATAAGGGTCATACCATACATTGTTACAGTCTTGACAAAATAAAGCCAAACCAAATATAAAAGAGATGACTAAAACAACCTTAAAAAAAACAATATGATCTGAACTTTGAATCTTTAAAGGCCAACCTAGCCATAATATAGCAGCATTCTGAAGCATCAATTTTAGTGTTTGGAACCCTGAAGCAGCAATAAGATAAGGCCTCAAGTCAAAACAGATCTCAAGAAAACCTTTTTCATGCAACCTTCCAGCCCAATAAGTGACGATGGCTGAAAGACATAATGACAACAATGCCGGAGGACCTAATACATGATGTAAAGGCATTAATAACTGCACAAAGCAGTATGTAGCAAGCCCTAAAATTAAAGCAAATAAACGGTATAGCCAAACAGATGTTAGAGAAGACTCCTTCCGATGCCGCAAACACTGATGATTCGACGTTTGAGATTGCTTCACATTAAAATATTCAGTCAAAAATTGTCGTTCCTTTTGATTTGATTGATCATGTTCGGACTGATTAATGCTTGCATAACATGCTGTAATAACTAATAAACCTGAAAAAATAATAATTAAAACATGAGGATTAATTCGGTAAACGTATCCCGTCGATTCTAAATAAATACTCACTAAAGACCACATGACCGATAAAAACAAAATCGGATCTAATAAGACAGCATAAAGATCAGAAGAGTGAACATTCTGATCATAATACTTTTTAATTTTACGATAATGAACTTCAGTTAAACCAGAGTACCCCCTTGTAATACCAGCTAAAATTTTATCCTCATCGACTTTTAAACAGTATTCTATCAACGTCCATATCAGCGTAATAAAAAGCGCTAGCGCGAACATATACAATGATACCAGTGCACTATAAGATGACATCACATCAATAAATAAAGGTGTGAGCAGCAATAATCTAATAATAAAAAGCACTGTGTTAAAGTGCCTAACCACTGTCAAGAACGAGGACATGCCCTGCACTTTAAAAGCCTCCTTTTATTATTATTTAAACTAAAGAGACAATATTCAGTGCTTTGAACAGTAATCTTAACCTGAAATTTCTGTTTGAAGCGCTTTCATACTGACCCTAACCCGCCCTTGCTTATCAATCTCAATTGCTTTAACTGTAACAGTTTGACCTTCTTTCAGATAATCTGAGACATTTTCAACACGTTCATTCGCAATTTGAGAAATGTGTAGGAAACCATCTTTACCTGGCAACACATTCACAAAAGCACCAAAATCCATAATTTTAACAATAGTTCCGGTGTAGACAACCCCGACTTCAATCTCAGCTGTTAGCTCATCAATACGTGAACGCGCCTGAGATAAACCTGCTTCATTTTTTGCACACAACTTAACTAATCCATCATCATTAATATCAATCTCAACGTTACATTGTTCAATGATTTCTCGAATGGTGGCTCCGCCACGACCAATCACATCTCTGATTCGATCTGGGTTGATATTGAACATTTCAATTCTAGGGGCATGGGGAGACAACTCCTGGCGAGATGTTTCTAAGGTTTTCGCCATTTCAGATAAAATATGTAATCGACCTGCTTTCGCCTGATCAAGGGCTTTTTCAAGGGTTTCTTTACTCAATCCACTGATTTTAATGTCCATTTGGAGGGCTGTAATGCCTTGATGTGTTCCAGCAACTTTAAAGTCCATATCACCTAAATGATCTTCATCACCTAAGATGTCCGATAAAATAAGATAATCATCATCTTGCTTGAGTAGCCCCATTGCAATTCCGGCGACAGGCCCTGTCAAGGTAATACCAGCATCCATCAGCGCCATACTTGCACCACAGACTGTTGCCATTGAACTAGAACCATTAGATTCCAAGACTTCTGATACAAGACGAATCACATAAGGACATTCGGTGTCCTTAGGCATTGCAGCAAAGACCGCACGCTTTGCTAAGTTTCCATGTCCAATCTCACGACGCTTTGGAGCGCCCATAAACCCTACTTCTCCCACACAAAAAGGAGGAAAGTTATAGTGCAACATGAAAGATTCTTTCTCGCCACCATCTAACATTTGCGCATCACGCTCATTGCCTAAGGTCACTGTCACTAATGCCTGAGTTTCTCCGCGGGTAAATAGTGCGGATCCATGAACCCTTGGTAATAGATTTGTTTCAGTGGTAATTGGTCGAACACAATCAAATGCACGCCCATCAATGCGAAGGCGCCGATCAGCCACTTGTTGACGCACCACACGATGCTCTACTTCACTGATCAGGAGATTTAATGCCGCAGCAGACACCACAGCACGTTGTGGATCATCTGCTGAAGGCTGAGTCCAATCCTCTAAGACTTTAGTTTTAACTGCTTTAATTGCAGCATGACGTGCTTGTTTAGCCTGATGGCCATACGCTTCAAGCAGAGGCGCTTCGAGCGCCTGAGTGATTTGCTGCGTAAGGTCTGCATCCAGTTTAGGCGGCTGATGCCAATCCCAAGTGGCTTCAGTTGCAACAGCTTTGAAGGATTGAATCGCCTCAATAGCAGGTTGCATCTGCTCATACGCATGATGAATCGCAGACAGCATGATCGATTCACTTAATTCTTGAGCACCCGCTTCAACCATGATAACAGCATCCTGCTTGGCGGAAATCAATAAATCTAAATCTGAAGTCTCAAGGTCCGTTTTCTTTGGGTTTAAAACCAATGATGTACCATGACGCCCCACTCGCGCAGCAACAACAGGGCCTTGATAAGGCAACCCTGATAAATATAATGCAGCTGAAGCACCTATTAAAGCCGGCACGTCAATTAAATGCTCTGGATCATGGGAGATCACTGTTGCTAAAATTTGAACTTCGTCATAGAAATTCTTAGGGAAACAAGGCCTTAATGATCGATCGATCGCTCTTGAAATAAGAATCTCTTGCTCAGTTAAACGTGATTCTCTCTTAAAAAATCCTCCAGGAATCTCACCATTGGCATATGCGCGTTTTCGGCATTCAACCGTCAATGGAAAAAAGCTTTTAATTTCTCCTTGAGCGCTCTGCGCAGCCACTGTCACTAAAATAGACGTATCTCCCATGGTGACAAGGACTGAAGCTTGAGCTTGTTTCGCAAGCACACCCGTAGAAAGCGTAATATCTTCCTGACCTAATTTAAAAGTAACCTGTTTCTTATTCACAATTGCTTCCTATTTGATGTTAATGACGCAAACTTTAGATACGTTTTTTATCTCTTAGCCCAAGAGTTTTAATCAGGTCATAGTAACGACTTTGATCTTTTTTCCATAAATAATTTAGTAGTTTTTTTCGCATATTAATCATCTTCAACAACCCTCTTCTAGAGTGATTATCCTTCTTATGATGACTAAAATGATGCTCAGTGAGTTGTTTAATCCGATGAGTCAATAAACTCACTTGTACTTCAGGGGACCCTGTATCGCGCTCACTTCTTGCTGAAGATTCGATGACCTTTGCATACTCATTGACTGCAGAACTCACTATATAACTCCGTTGTTATCTATCTCAAAATAAAAGTGTACTCACTACCGAATGAACAAGACACACTCACTTAATGCTAATACGCGAGATTAATATAAAACTCAACATAAATCAAACAATACCCTTAACTTTAATACAAGTAAAATATGATGCCACTGCTTCAAGCCCTTAATAAACGCACTGATTGAAGACGATGATTTGCATACACCCCGACACCAAAAAATCTTTTATCCTCAGTATACAGTGCCACTTGCTGTTCCGATTTAAAGCACGCATCAAAAGAGAGCGCTTGACCAAAATACAGCTGTTTTTTTTGAAGGGGACTGAGCACGACATGAGGCCATTTCAAAAATAATGCATCGAGGGAATACATGCTTTTAAAGTCTGCTGCGCCTATTTTCATTACATCCATTGATTCATCGAATAGCGCTAATGGCTCCATGATGCAATCCTGAAAAGGTGCCACCCAATGGCGATGTAGATATTTTACATGGGCGCATGTTCCTAAAGCACGGCCAATATCTTCAACTAAAGCGCGAATATAAGTCCCTTTTGCACATTCTACGTCTAGGGTAATACTATGTTCAGAGTGTTTGATTAAATGGATGCCATGTATGCTCACTGTTCGAACGGGACACTCTACAGATTGACCCGATCTTGCCCATTCATATAACCGTTTGCCTTGAACCCTTACTGCTGACACTAAAGGCACTTTCTGCTGAATCACACCTTTAAATTGTTCAAGTATCCGCTCAAGCTGATTCTGATCATAATGAGGAACGGGTAATGTTTTAATGATTTCACCGGCTGTATCGGCTGTTGAGGTTTGAACCCCTAAGGATAACTCAACTCGATAAGATTTGTCAGATTCAAGAAAAAACCTTAAAAACTTAGTCGCCTCTCCTATACAAATCGGCAACATACCTGTCGCTAATGGATCTAATGTCCCACCATGCCCAACACGACGCTGTTTAAACATTCGAACAAAATGATTCACGCACTGACGCGACGTCAATCCGCTGGGCTTATCGAGCAAAATCACAGCAGCCATCATCATGGCATCACTCTGATTCAACACTGCAAGTGTCAAGATTATTTAAAACGCTCATCAAAGCTCTACGCTGAACTTCTTGATCATCATAATAAAACTTAAACTTTGGAATACGTCTGAGCTTCAACTGATCACGAATTTGTTTTTTAAACTGATGAATTAACTGATTGAGTGCTCTAAGCATATCCACACGCTCAGCACTCGGCAATAAATCGGCATAAACATATAACTTAATATAGGATAAATCATCTGAGATACTCAAATCAGTTAAGGTTACATTCGGGATAGAACGCAATTCAACAGATGAACGAAACCACTGATCCACTTGTTGTTGAATCTGTTTTGCCATGCGCTCTTTTCTAAATTTCATATGACTCCGACTAAATCATTTCTCGCGTGAACGCTTCAACGCGATCACCTGATTTAATATCTTTATAATCTTTAATCCCTAAACCACACTCAACACCTGTTTTAACTTCAGATACGTTATCTTTTCCTCTACGCAATGAGTTCAATGCCCCTTGATGGATCACAATACCATCTCTGAGCACGCGCACATCTGCATTACGCTGCAAAGCACCTTCTAAAACCATACATCCTGATACTAAGCCATATTTTGATGACCTGAATACTTCTCGCACTTCAGCCAAACCAATAATTTTTTCTGTATAAGTTGGCTGTTTAAGACCAGAAATTGCTACATTAATATGATCAATTAAATCATAGATTACACTGCAATAGAAAGGCGTCATTTTAGCACTGCGCATCAACTGAATGGCTTGAGTATTCGCACGCACATTAAATCCAACTAAAATGGCATTTGAAGCTTCAGCTAAATTAACATCTGATTCTGTGATTTGACCTACGCCTGCACCCATGACACGAACATCGACTTCATTTGAAGCCAAACCTTTAACAGCTTCAGAGATAGCCTCAACTGAGCCATGTGTATCAGCTTTAATCACAACACTCAACTGGGTAATGGTTTCACCTGCTTGAGCATCTAAAAACATCTGATCTAGTGATTTAGGCTTAGATTGAGCCGCTTTTTTCTCTCTCAGTTTTGTTTGATATTGATTGGCATGCATGCGAGCCACACGCTCAGATTCAACAACTCTGAATACATCGCCGGCTGCAGGCACACCCGATAAACCTGTGACCTTCACCGGGACAGAAGGACCTGCTGAGTCAACAGACTGCCCGTGGCTATCTATCATCGTTCGTACGCGACCATATTCTTGACCTGATAATACGATGTCACCTTGCTTTAAAGTGCCTGACTGAACCAGTAACGTCACCAAAGGTCCCAGCCCTTTATCCAGCACTGACTCAATCACTAACCCTGCAGCACTGCCCTCGATAGGTGCTTTTAATTCTAAAATTTCAGCTTGTAGCGCAAGGTTATCTAGTAAGTCCGATACGCCTTGACCTTTTTTAGCTGATATCTCTTGAAATAAAACATCTCCACCCAGTGATTCTGCTAATACATCGTGCTGAATCAATTCAGTTTTGATACGCTCAGGGTCAGCACCCACTTTATCAATTTTATTAACCGCAACCACTAAAGGCACTTCAGCTGCTTTTGCGTGCTGAATGGCTTCAATCGTTTGAGGCATTACACCGTCATCAGCTGCAACGACCAACACAATGATATCGGTACATTCAGCACCACGCGCTCGCATGGCTGTAAAGGCTTCGTGCCCAGGGGTATCTAAAAAAGTTACAGCTCCACCTGACGTTTCAACAAAGTAAGCACCAATGTGTTGAGTAATACCGCCTGATTCCGTATCAACAATTTGGCTGCGTCGAATCGCATCTAATAAACTCGTTTTACCATGATCAACATGACCCATAACCGTCACGATTGGTGCACGTGGCTCAGGAGGATTCGGATTCACAAGGGCTTCAGACAACAGTGTTTCATTGTCTTTAACCAATGTAACACGATGCCCTAATGCCTCAGCAACATAAACGGCGGTCTCCTGATCAAGGCTTTGGTTAATCGTTGCCATGACGCCCAATTGAAACAAATGCGCGATGACTTCAGATGCCTTAACTGAGCACTGATTGGCCAAATCAGCAACAGTAATCGATTCAGGAATAGCAACATCACACACTACTTTTTGCGTGGGACGATTGAACTTTTGCTTAGACTGCAACAAACTTAATTCAGCGGCTGCTTTTAAATCGCCTTCTCTCTCTTGGCGCTCTTGCCGATTCAGTGATTTTTTATGCTTGGGTTGAGCATTTGAGCTAGTTTTAGAAGGTGTCGATGAAGCTTTCTCGACTGCTGAAGACTTCGGTTTCTGATCATTTAATACTTTTGGATCAGTCACAGGAGGTTCAGTTTTAACTTGAGGCCTAACAGACAAAAGCGCTCTGGCGGCATCAGCATCCGACGGACGATTTGAAGACGCTTTAGCCGTTTCAGCTTGACTCTTTTGACTTGAAATCACTTGAGTTGATGTGCCTCGCAATTCACTTTGATTAGATGGATTCGCTTTTAATACCTTTATTTTTTGATCTTTAGGCCCAGATCCAACTGAAAGCTTAGACAACCTCTTTTTAGGCCCCATCATATGATTTTTAAATTGAGCAATCGCTTCTGCATTCAATACAGTTGATTCATCTTCAATTGCTAACCCTGCCTCATGCAACAGTCGCATTAATTTCTCAGCATCTAGCTGATACTCAGTCGCCAACTCTTTTACTGTTTTCACAGACACAACTTGCTCCTTTAATCTTCATCTTCACTAAACCAAGGTGCGCGTGCTGCCATAATTAAGTCAGCCGCTAAATGGTCTGTCATGCCTTCAATATCTCTCACTTCATCAACAGACATCTCTGCCAAATCTTCTGCACTGATGATTCCAGATGCAGCTAAACGATGCGCCATTAGTTTTGGCATATTCGGCAACGCCATTAAACTTTCATCGGGTACAGCTGTTTCTGATAACGTTGAAACGGCTATAGCTTCAGCAATCATTGCTGATTGAGCTCTATCTAAAATTTCAGTGGCCAAATCAATATCAAATTCAGAGATACCCGCAAGTACTTGCGCATCTGCTTTAGCTAAATGCTCAATGTTTGAAAAGCCTTCTCGTATTAAAATTTCGGCTAATGCAGCATCAACATCCAGCTGCTGGCATAAAGCATTTACATCCGATCCCCCTGACTGTTCTCGTTGCTGTGATTCAGACATGACATTCAAATCCCAGCCCACTAATTGGCTTGCTAAACGAACATTTTGACCGCCACGACCAATGGCTTGAGATAAATTAGCCTCCAGCACCACTACATCCATAGCATGCGCTGGCTCATCGACAACAATAGACAGTACTTCTGCAGGGGACATGGCACTAATCACCATTTTGGCAGGGCTTTCATCCCATAAGATAATATCAACACGCTCCCCATTCAATTCAGATGAAATGGCTTGCACACGCCCTCCACGCATCCCGACACAAGCACCGACAGCATCCACTCGTGCATCTTTTGTTTTAACGGCTATTTTGGCTCGCACACCCGGATCTCTAGCAACTGATTTAATTTCTAAAACACCCTCTTGAATTTCTGGAACTTCTAATTTAAAGAGTTCAACTAGAAAATTTGCGTGAGTACGGCTTAACATTAGCAAAGGGCCTTTGTTTTCAGGATCTACTGCGTATAAATAACCTCGAGCACGGTCCCCCACTCTAAAGATTTCACGAGGTAGCAACTCTTTTCGTGGCAAGCTCGCTTCAATATGATCACCCAAGTCAATGATGATATGATCACGTGTTACACGTTTAACCTGCCCTGTCATCAACTCGCCTACACGTGATTTAAATTGCTCTGCAAGCTTTGCTCGCTCTGCTTCTCGCACAAACTTGATCATCATTTGACCTGATTGATGCGCAAAAATACGCCCTGGCTCAATGGTTAAAGATTCAGCGACTGTTTCGCCCAATACCGCACCTTCTAATCCTTTTTCTTGAGCTTGATCTACTGACAAATATTGCTCAGGTTGATCTAACAATTCTTCTGAAGCATCCTCAACAAGGGTCCATACACGCTGACAGTGATAAACGCCTGTATCTCGATCAATATTCACTTGAATACGAGCCTGCTCAGAAAAATCTTTAGCCAGCACGGAAGCCAGTGCACGCTCCATTGCAACAAAGATTAATTCAGGAGCTAGATCTTTCTCATTTGACAAAGACTCAACCACCATTTTGACTTGATTGGGATCAAAAAATAAACCATCTTTACTCATATTAACCACCTCACTCAAGCACGTTTGCTTGATCAATATTTGAATAAGGAATTGAATACACTCGGTCGCCCGACTCAAGCTCAATCAATTCATCCGTTACATTTAACAGCTGACCCTTAATCTTCCTTGAATCCTGAACAGGTGACCTCAGTTGGCATGAAATTAAATGCCCTCTATAGGTTTGATATTGGCTCACCTTAAATAATTTCCGATGAATCCCTGGAGATGAAACTTCTAATGTATAGGCTGTCTTGAGATCACACTCTGCATCTAGCATTGCAGCAACCTGTCGACTGACAACCGCACACGCTTCAACTGACACACCGAATGCATCATCTAAATACACACGCAATACGCGAGCACCTGAATCGTGCCCCCACTCATACCCCCATAGCTGGGCCCCAGATGCTTTCGCAGCCCTTGTTAGCACGTGGGTTAAAGTGTTATCCATGTGATCAGTCGCCTCTCTGTATGTACTATAGAAATAAAAAAAGGGCGTATACCCCATTTTAAAATCTATGATTAACTCAACCTTATATGGTAGCGGGGGCAGGATTCGAACCTACGACCTTCGGGTTATGAGCCCGACGAGCTGCCAGACTGCTCCACCCCGCATCGAGTCCCTAAATTATAAACGAACCATTTTATTTTGCAAGCCCTGAGTTCAAACTTAACAAGACTCGCCATTGAACCTAATCAAACCAATACTTACAAAATCCATCGAGAAAGGTTTTCAGCCTTGACCAAATCTTTTAATTCAGAATTAACATACCGCACATCAATATTAATGGTTTGATGCTCGTGATCGGGGGCATGATATGAAATAGATTCCAACAATTGCTCCATTACACTGTACAAACGCCTTGCACCAATATTAGTTGTCGATTCGTTCATTGAATGTGCAATCATTGCAATTCGCTCAATACCTCCTTTGGTAAACTTTAGATGAATGGCCTCAACTTTCATTAGAGCCTCATATTGACGAGTAAGAGCATTATCTGGCTCCACTAAAATACGATAAAAGTCTTTTGCACTCAGGGCGTTCAATTCCACCCGAATGGGTAACCGCCCCTGCAACTCTGAAGCCATATCAGAAGGGGAAACCCCCATGAAGGCACCTGCCGCAATGAACAAAATATGATCGGTTTTAACTGCACCATATTTTGTAGAGACTGTACTGCCTTCGATCATAGGCAATAAATCACGCTGAACCCCTTCTCGTGACACTTCACCCCCTACTTGCTCAGATTTAACCACTTTATCAATTTCATCAATAAATACGATTCCCTGCTGCTCAACGGCATCAAGCGCCGCACCAATGATCTCTTCTTTATTGATCATTTTTCCCGATTCTTCATCCACAAAGTAACGTAAAGCATCAACAACCGTCATTTTTTTTAGCTTGGTTTTTTCTGTACTCAGATGATCCATCAGATGCTGCAGCTGGCTTGTCATTTCCTCCATGCCTGGAGGTGATAAAATCTCAACGCCTAATGCAGGAGATGAAACCTCAACCTCAACCATAACCTCATCTAAAGATCCCTCTCTCAATGCATGCAGCAACTCTGACTCTGTCTTAGCCTCAAATGCTGATTGTTGCTGCAAGATTTTAATCAATCGTTCATAAGCCAGCTCTTCTGCTTGTGTTTCAACTTTACTGATTTCTGTGGATCGAATCATTGCGATCGCTTCATCTACCAAATCTCGAATAATTGAATCGACATCACGCCCTACATACCCGACTTCCGTAAATTTAGTCGCCTCAACCTTAATAAAAGGCGCTTTTACGAGAACAGCCAACCGCCGAGCAATCTCAGTTTTGCCCACTCCAGTCGGCCCTATCATCAAGATATTTTTAGGCGCAATCTCATCACGCATGGACGCTGGCTCAACCTGCTGGCGACGCCATCGATCTCGCAGGGCAATAGCCACTGCACGCTTAGCTTTATCCTGACCAATGATCCAACGATCAAGCTCACTGACAATTTCTGCTGGGGTTAAGGGAATTGCTTCACTCATAGTCTACTCCACTTAATCTTTGGACAACGATTCGATTGTTAAATGTTTATTTGTGTAAATACAGATGTTACCAGCAATAGTTAATGCCTGCTTCACTACCTGTTCCGTACTTAAATCAGTATGATCCATTAAAGCCAGTGCCGCAGCTTTTGCAAAATCACCGCCTGAACCAATGGCTAAAATACCACGCTCAGGCTCAATCACATCACCGCACCCGGAAATGATCAACGATGTACTTAAATCAGCAACCACCAATAAAGCATCTAAGCGCCTCAAGGCTTTATCTTGACGCCACTCTCGAGCCAACTCAACCGCAGCACGCACCAATTGCCCTTGATGCTTTTCTAACTGCGTCTCAAATCGTTCAAACAAAGTAAAGGCATCGGCAGTTCCTCCAGCAAAACCCGCAATCACTTTTTCTTTATATAATTTTCTAACTTTACAAGCATTGCCTTTAAATACGGTATCCCCCAGCGTGACTTGACCATCTCCACCGACTGAAACCTCACCTTTCCGACGAACTGACACAATGGTTGTGCCTCTTAACATCACACTCATATCCTTTTCATCCTATTCATATAGACCACGACTCTAATGTAAGCTTGCCATGAAACCCAAAACGAAACAATCTATCTCGCGCATTAAATGCTTGCATCACATTATCGTAAGGCCCCAATACCCATTGACAAACATGCACTGAATGCACCAGCCTTTTAGATAGATTTAATTGAGCTTTTTGATCAATCCATTTTGCCATTTGATTGCATTGCTGTTGTGACATATGGTCCCCCAAAACCCACACCAATCGCTGAGCTTCTGAAACATTAGAAGCATGCAACCATTGAGCAGGCGCTTCTACATACACAATAGGGGCAGAATGAAATTTTAAAGACTGAAACCATTGCCTCGAACCCCACACTTTCCATTGCTGAATTTGTTCATTCACCCCACGGAAATAAGTTACACCATACATGAATGCACTCAACAATACACCTATACTCATCACAACACCGATTGCGTGCCATCGGCTCACAACGTTCTTTCGACGATGCACCGCAGATACCCGTACAGGCTTATGATAAGAAACACGCTTCATACTTTCTCTTTCAAATCGTTTAAATTCATTTTCTAATGCAATAGACCTTATTCCAATTAGACTACATTGTGGCCGGCGCTTGAACGCCTAATAACTCAAGCCCTTGCTTTAAGACACATTGCACAGCGTGCATGAGCTTTAACCGGGACATGCGCATGTCAATGTCACTGACCAGACAGTGTTCTGTATTATAATATCGATGCAATAAAGTCGCTAACGATTGGAGATAAAACACAATACCATGCACCTCATAGGATACGATGCTTTGAGCAATGACATCTGGATATTGAGCCAAATGACATAATAACGGCTCAACCCCTGAACCTAAATGCTGAAAACAAATTGAAGCATTCAAGTTATTTGGATCAAGACCTGCCTGATCAAATAATCGACAAATCCTAGCATGCGCATACTGCACATAATAAACCGGGTTATCTTGTGACTGCGTGCGGGCTAAATCTAAGTCAAAATCCATATGCTGGTCAAATTTACGCATCAAATAAAAAAAACGGCAGACATCAGCTCCCACATCATCTCTTAACTGCCTTAACGTCACAAATGACCCCGATCGTGTTGACATTGAGATGCGCTGACCTGACTCAACTAAATTCACAAACTGAACCAAGATACATTTTAAACGTTCAGGCGCAACACCTAATGCCTTCAATACCGCTTGAATACGCGCGACATAACCATGATGGTCAGAGCCCCAAATATTGACCATATGCTCATATTGATTCAATTGAGCTCGATGATAGGCTGCATCAGCAGCAAAGTAAGTAAACTGGCCATTGGCTCGTTTGAGCACACGGTCTTTTTCATCTCCAAAATCTGTTGCCTTAAACCATAAGGCCCCTTCACGCCAAGCAAGGCAGCCTTTTGAGTGAAGATCTTTAATTAAATCATCAACTGCGCCCTGATCATAAATTGACTGCTCTGATAAAAAATGAGGAGAGACCCCACACGCACTTAAATCATCTTGTATGTCAGATAACACCACGGTTGATGCATATTGGCACATTGATTGGAAAGCCTCATGCCCCATGCGATCAGAGACTGAGACAATCCGGGCATCAATGGCCGCATCAGTGTCTTCAATACCCTGTTCCAAAATATTAATCAGCTCAGGATCATTGAGCCAAAGTTGAGCTTCAGCTGTATCAGACCAGACACGTGCAATGGCTTGAACATATTCACCTTGATAACAACGATTCGGTAGGTCACACGCCTGTCCGAGGGCTTGTCTTGCACGAATTAAACAAGATAATCCAAGCACTTGAATTTGACGGCCCGCATCATTGACATAATACCCTTCTTGAACACGATACCCCCCTTTACTCAAAACACGCGCCAACGTTGATCCAATTGCAGCATTGCGACCATGCCCAACATGTAGAGGCCCTGTTGGATTCGCAGAAACATATTCCAAATATACTGTACGCTGTTGCCCAATATCACAAGTACCGTAATGCGTTGGATTGTCACAAATATCGGCCACAATGGTTTCTAACGTTCTAGGGTCAAGCCATATATTTAAAAAACCAGGCCCTGCAACCTCAACCGTATCGACGCCCTCTAATCCTTCAAAAATTGGCTTGAGTCGCTCTGCAATACTTCGAGGCGCTTGCTTGAGCATTTTTGAAAGCACTAAAGCTATATTACAGGCCAAATGACCATGCTCAGCATGTTTTGACCACTCTAACACATAAGCAACATCATCCCAGCAAATAGGGGCTTCAAATTGGATTGAAGTCATTGCATGTGACAATGACTTCATTAATGCAACTCTCATGTTCATCTACCTCATGAATCAATGATTAAATATAGCTACGTAAGCCTTCGATGGGATTTAGCAATGAGGCCCGATAGGCTGGATAAAAGCCAAAAAACATTCCTACCAAGACAGATATTAAGAATCCAATCAACACTGGCATTCCCAAGAAGGTATACTGCCAATGCGAAAAGGATGCAATCAAAAATGCACCTAAACTCCCAATTAAAACACCCAAAGCTCCCCCTAATAAAGTCAAAACAACCGCCTCAGTCAAAAATAGACGCTGAATATCTTTAGGGGATGCACCTAACGCCATTCTCAGACCAATTTCTGACTTTCGCTCCGCCAAGGCCACCAACATCACATTCATGATGCCAATCCCCCCCACTAACAAAGCAATCCCTCCAATCACAGATAATAGGAGAGTTAAGTTATAACGCTGCTTACGAATTTGATCAATCAAGGCTTCTGGATTTTTGAAATAGAGTGTCGCATTCGGCAACCATTGCTGAATACGTGCCTGCAAACGTGACTGTAATACAGACAGCGCTTCATTCGATTTTAATTTAAAAAGGAGGTGATGTACTTCGATAGGCGCTCTTGAAAATTGTTGTGCTGATTTCAAGGGCACCATCACACTACGGTTTAAATCTTCCATGATGAAAAAATTACTGGGCCAGTACTGCCCAATCCCCACGACCTGACAAGCTTGATTCCCCAATGACAGCCACATGCCTAATCGCGGGAAAATGCCTTGATGCTGAATAGCGACACTCACAGCATGCCCAATGACACACTCTAAACCGCCTGAATTAGAGGGGTTTAAAAAACGCCCCGAATGCAGCTTAAATTTTGCAATAGCAGCCCAATCATAAGTCACACCTAAAACATTTGCATTCAATGCTTGACCCGCTACTGACACAACAACAGGCCAATGTGCGCTAGGGGCCATTTGATCAATACCTACTTGTTTTGATAAAACTTTCATCTGCTCGGCCGTAAGCTCTGTATGTTCTGTTTGTGCTGTTTGTGCTGATGGATACATTGAAACTGAAATTAATTCAGTTCCCATTGCTTTCAAATGTTGCACTGCAGCACGGGTTGCAAATATCCCACTAGACAATAAGGCAACGACCGCAGCTGTACCAATCAAAACCCCCAACAAGGCTAAAAAAGACCGCATTTTATTTGACCAAAGGTTTAACAGCACTTCATACATCAATGAATGGTTCATTCAGTGAGCTCCCCTGAATGGACCCGCCCTTGCGAAAGCGTTAACGTTCGCTGAGCATAGCCGGCTACCTCTGAATCATGGGTGATCATGATAATACTTAATCCCTCTTGCTCATGTAACATTTTAAATAAGGCCATAATGTCTTGACTATGATGCCAATCAAGTGCCCCTGTAGGTTCATCAGCTAAAATCAAACGAGGACGACACGCTAAGGCCCTACAAATGGCGACACGTTGCTGCTACCCACCCGATAACTGAGCCGGCTTTCGTGTGATCAATGACGCCAACCCTAAGCGATCAATTAACCCTCGACAATATGCATACGCATCGGAAACATCACCTGAAGCATACTGTAGCGGTAACACAATATTCTCAAAAATGGTTAATCGCGGTAACAAACAAAATTGTTGAAAGACAAATCCAATGTTCTGATTTCTGAGTGCAGCCAACTGTTCAGAAGAATGCCCCAGCATCGACTGCCCCTCTAACTCATATGTGCCTGATGTAGGCTGATCTAATAAACCAAGAATGTTGAGCAATGTTGTTTTACCTGACCCTGAACGCCCCATCAACGCCACAAACTCACCCTGATGGATGTCAAGATTAACCGAATTTAGAACAGGGACAGAGTGCTCTTGCGTCTGATAGTGCTTGCATAGCTCACGACATTTAATCACTGACCCAAACCTTATCACCTGCTTTCAAACCTTCACGGACTTCAACATACTCAAGATCAGCATACCCTAATTGAACAGGCACCCTGATGGCTTTTAAAGCTCCTTTTCGCTTTACAAACAGCTGGCCCTTGTGTGTATGAATTGCATTCATAGGAATCCGTAACTGTTGCTGTGAAGGGAGTAAGATCTTAGCCCGAACAGAAATCCCTAGTATATTTGAAGATTTCAAAGCTTTGGGCAATGGATTTACTTTGACAATCACGGGGAACAGCAATGATCCTTGATGTCCTGATTCAGGGGTTACCGCATCAAATCGCCTCACCGCTTCAACCTGTCCTGTTAAATGAACATGATCCCCAAGTATCTCACTATGCAGTTGAACGGCTTGTCCTACTTTCAAGAGACTCAAAGAACTATAATCTACCAATAATTTAGCCTGCAAAGCATCTGTTTCAATCACAGCACCCAAACTTTGACCTTTCTCAACCTTTTTTCCCACATAAGCGGCTGACACATCACTTCCCGCTTCTGATTTCAGAAATAAGGGAGACATCCATCGACCGGACACGGGTAAATGAACATTCACAGTCATCTGTCGTAATAATTGATCAGCGGTTTGAGGCCACTCATGTAAAGTCATCTGCTCAATGGCCGAATAATCGACCCCAATCAGTCTAGATTTCTCCTTAAGGGTATAAGCTGCACGTAAAAATGCAATCCTCGCCGCATCAGATTCATACTGATCATTTTCTAAATCATTCTTAGAAATCACACCCGCTTTAAACAGTGATTGCTCACCTTCAAATTTAAGATGTGTGCGCCGCTGTTTCTCTTTTTTATCTAAAAAATCAACCACCGCATTAATATAATTTTCATTAATGCTCGGGTCAGAAATCTGAATAACAGGTTGAGTATCTTTAACCCATGAGCCATAAGGGACGAGCAATTTTGATACATGACCTTCGATTGGACTTGAAATCAGGCGATAAACCTTAGGAACAATTACGCCAGAATAGGTGCGGGTCGGTTGATAAGTGTCCAATGTTGCAGTCACCCAATGCCCTGAATCATGCTTTGATTCACACGCAACTAAAATAAACATCCCTAAGATTAAACCAACACATGGCCATCTTTTCATGTGAGCCTCGCTTCAAAATGATTTAAATGAATCTTCCATAAAGATAATGTTGTTCCTAACTGTTGATGAAATGATATGAGTGTGTTGAGGTATCCAATTTTTAATGCACTTAATTGTAATTGGGCCTCTACCCATTTTTCTTGTTGAGCAATGACTTCATAGGTTGAATTAATACCTGCCAACCTTGCACGTTGGGCCAGCTGATAATCTTTATAAGTCAATTTAACTGTTTGCTGTGCCAATCGAATTTGTTCAAGCTGTGATCGACAATGATCCCAATTAATTTTCACGTCTGAAATTAATTGCCGCCGCGCTTGCTCTAATTGTAATTGTGCTTGTCGATACGCAACACGTGCAGATACTAACTGTTGCTGCCGAGTCAGATCATGTATTGGAATCGATAATTTTAAGTCAGTTTGCCAATGATGTTTGGCAGACCATTGCCCCTCTGCATCTAACTGCCATCGCTGTGCATCTTCTGCACTTAAAATGCCTCGTGCCAATGAATGCATTGACAACTGGTGCTTCAAATAGCCTACATTATGCGCTAAAGCCTGCCGAATACTCTCATCCAATGTGGGTAATTTCAAATGTTTGAGCTTATTGAGATCATGCACAATATGAATCGAGGCATCTGGCGATAAACCCAATGCCACTTTCAAATTATGTTGTGCCGTTTGAATGGTATTCAATTGTGCTCGATACTCTAATTGCCCCTGTAGTAAAGCCGTTTTTTGCTGCAATAAGTTTGCACGTGCCATTTGGCCAATTTTAACTTTAATCGAATAAGCCTTGAGTATCGCACGTGTTTGATCCAGTGACAACTGACGAACTTTTAAATCTTGCTCTGCTTGAATCAAAGCCCAATATGACGTTAAAGCTCGGTTAATAACACTCATTAATGTATCACTTAAACTCAAGCGCCCTAAGGTCATTTGATCTTGAGCATTGTCTAATTGAATGCGATTGACGGCCCCTAACCCCCTCAACATCGGCTGTGATACGACTAAATTCGTATCATCTCCATCCTTTTGAAGGGTTTTTGAAACACTGACGCGCGTTCCCCAAGGGGCCTTCACACTGACTGAAGCTGTTCCAGATTGTGCTGGCTTCACACCCGTTGCCCACTGACTGACACCTGACAATTGATACTGAGGCATGAATGCGTTGTTTGCAATGGCTAAAGTAAAGCGATCCAACACACGATCTAATTGAGCATGTTGCACATTAGGATGTAACCGTACTGCCAATAACACCGCATCAGTTGCTGATAAAGCTTTGATATGAGGCACCGCCGCGCTGATAGGCAATCCTAACATCATAACCAATAGAGCAAGCACAAATCTGGCCATAGGCTATACCGGCACCTTTAAAATCCAGCCCATTTGAAATAGCCCTTGTCCCAATATGCCTCCAATCATTAAGTATATCATCACTTTAATCAGCTGTTTGAAATTACGTTGAGGTTTTAAAGATTCAATGGAGTGAGACGGGGAAGATTGAAGGGTATGTTGACGTGCATATCTTAAGATATGATGAATCATATTAGGCCAATCTGGGATTTGCTCTAACCACAATGGTGCCTGTGATGTGATTTTTGAAACTGAAGCACGCACTCCCATTTGGGAACTCACCCAACGCTCTAAGTAAGGTTGAGCGGTTTCCCATAAATTTAACTGGGGATATAACATTCCCCCTAAAGATTCAACATTCATCAAAGTTTTTTGCAATAAAATCAATTGCGGCTGAATTCTAAACTCAAAGCGCCTGACGGTTTTAAATAAAGCAATCAATAAACGTCCAAATGATATTTCTTCAAGTGGTAAGGAAAAAATAGGCTCTGAAACTGCACGAATTGCAGATTCAAATTGATCAATGCGTGTACCAGGCGCAACCCATCCAGATTCTAAATGAAGCTGAGCTACTCGACGATAATCTCGATTAAAGAACGCCAATAGATTTTCTGCCACATACCGTTTATCCTCATCACTCAATGCACCCATGATTCCAAAATCAACACAAATATAACCAGGATTTTCTGGATCTTGCGCATTTACAAACACATTACCTCCATGCATATCTGCATGAAAAAATCCGGCTTCAAATACTTGCTTAAAAAATAAATCCAATCCAAGTTCAGCCAACTTTTTCATATTGACTCCCTGTGCATGTAACGTTGAAAGGTCGGTCACGCGCACCCCTTGAATACATTCCATCACTAAAACCTCTGATCCACTATAGTGCCAATAAATTTTTGGCACCTTCAAAGGATATTCATCTGGAAATAGGCGTTTAAAACACGAAGCATTGGCCGCCTCACATGATAAATTTAACTCGTCATGTAAACTGCTTTCAATTTCACCCACCACTTCGACTAACTTTAAATCTTCACTACGATCTAAGCATTTGGACACGATTCGTGCACCCAAGTACATCAACTGAATATCAGCAATCACTGCAGCTCGAATACCAGGCCTTAATATTTTAACCGCCACAGATTCACCTGTATGCAATCGCCCATAATGTACTTGTGCAATTGATGCAGACGCCAAAGGTTGCTCATCAAACTGCTGAAACACATCTGAAATTGGCTGCCCTAAGGATCGCTCAACTTGCTCCATCGCCACACCTGAATGATACGGTGCAACTTGATCCTGTAACCGTGACAAGGCTTGTACAATATCTTGCGGTAAAATGTCTTGCCGCATTGATAGTAACTGAGCGAATTTAACAAAAATAGGCCCCATGGCTTCTAACGCTGCAGCCAACTGATGTCCTCGCCCTTGAGCACAACACTGCTTTATTCGGTTTGAAAAGATGATCGGCATACACCAAAAAGAAGGCGCTAACCATCGAGGCATTATCAATTGATCAAGACGATAACATAATGCGACCTTGATGAAACGAATCGCTCTAATATATTGAATCATTAAGTACTGTCCTGTGTTGTTAGATAGCGCTGAACACGCTGCTCTAATCTTAAAGCATCGCTGCGAAGCACGTCCACAGCATCTAAAAATGAATTTAATGTCTGAGCTGTAACACAAGGTGTGATTTCATCTTTTAAGAACACTCGGGTATTCAACTGGCAATCTCTTAATCGGTTTTGAATACCCTGATGAAGGGTGTGCATCAATCCTGTTAATCCCACTGCAGGGCCTTCACCCAAGTAATGGGCCAACCATGCCGCCCAATCAATGTCTAACTGTGTTAACCACTGATTCACGGCCTCACCAAATCGCAAGTCTCCCTCTATTTGAATTGACTGTGGCCATGCCTCAGGTGGTGCATAACCGGCCAATGGACTCAACCCTAACAGCGCCATCAAGCGCCCACGAATTGTTGCATCAATCACTAACTCTGGATCAGGATTAAGCTCACAGACCACTCGATCGCCCTCAAACATTAAAACCCCTTGAATATTAAACTCTTCAAGATGAATACGTAAAGCACGCCCACTCAAATGAGTTTTGATATACACAACACTTTCAGGGTCTGTTGCTAATATTCGGTTCAGCTCATCTGTCAATCGAGTGAATAAGCGATTCATTAGAATTTTACTCCTTCATGAATACTGACAATGCCTCCACTCATGGAGTGAATATGGCACACATCAAATCCAGCTGACAGTACACGTTTTTTTAAGACTTCACGTCGAGGATGTCGACGAATAGATTCTACTAAATATTGGTAACTCTCAGGATCTTCAACACACCATTGGGCCAATCGTGGAACCCATTGAAATGAGTAAAAATCATAAAGTGATTGAATGAGAGGATGATCTGGTTGAGAAAACTCTAAAATAATCAATCGCCCCCCCGCTTTTAATACTCGATACGCTTCAGACAAGACCTTATCGTGATGTGTCATATTCCGCAGTCCAAAGCCCACACTGACACAATCAAATTGATGAGACTCAAATGGAAGGGCTTCAGCATCAACTTGTAAAGCAGTGACACCTCGAAATAATCCTTCATCTAGTAGCCGATCGGTTCCGACACGCAGCATATCTGCGTTGATATCGGTCATATATACATGACCAGATTCGCCCACAGCATTCATCCAGTGTTGTGTTAGATCTCCAGTACCTGCGGCTAAATCTAAGACTTGATCGCCTTTCACGACACCGGCACACCGGACAGCCGCACGTTTCCAAACACGGTGCAAGCCCAATGACAATACGTCATTCATGCGATCATAACTGGGCGCAACACGATCAAAAACTGCTTTAACACGCTGGTTTTTTTCACATTCTGGAATATCTTGAAACCCAAAATCAGTATAACCTTTGTGCGAATTACCCATATCGAAACCTTATTGATTCATTTGTATTCTAACCGATAAAATTGATAAAAAACACCTTAAACCCCTGTATTTTAGACTCTGATTTTAAAAAAAAATCTATTTAAGCTTTCCTTAATATTAGAAACATATGATGACGTATGATTATTTTCGTCATTGAAACCATAATTAAAGAGGACAACACCATGGACTTTAAAATAAACATTCAGTCTTTTCGATCAACACTAGAGCAGTCTCGTCTCAACTGGACATTGTTATCCACTGTATCGGCTATTGCATTTTCTTCTAGTGCACTCTATTTCTTTGTGGGATCTCCTTTTATCAGCGCTCTTGTCAATGGACTGATTCAAACTCCTTTACTGACAAATATGTTCGCTTTAATAAATCTCAATACAGCTCACATCCAGGTTATTCTTCCAGCGCTGTCACTGTCGGGTTTCGGAATCATTGCAGGTATTGCCTTGGTGACCAGTTTAACTGGGTTCTATTATGCGTTCAAACTTGACCAAGATATATTGAATCTTGATTCGGATCTTAGGAACTCCTTATTTTTCTCGGCTAACACGATCCATCTTGAAGGACAACGAATCAAAGGCATTACGTCTCCTAGAGTACAATTAAGATTGCTTAAAACCTTGGCACGCCAAACATCAGGTCTGATTCAATTCAATCAGCCAGATCAACGCCCCTCATTTTTACGATCTATTCATGATTTATTCATGTTCACTGAGGCTTTAACATGGGTCAAAGAGATGATACCTGCGCTTAAGGATAGCCTCAAAAATCCGATTCAGTCAGGTCTAAAAGTCTTATTCGGGCTATTTGGAATGCTGATCATCGCTGTTTTAATTCCAACCTACCTCTTACTCCCTCATCTTAAAACATTATGGACTTCATTTGACACCCCGTCTAATCACGTATTTAAGTGTATACTCAGCCTGACTGTAATGAGCAGTTTAATCTCACTGGCCGTGTATTCACCTTTGATCCTATCGATGGCGGGTTTATCGCTGCCCATGGGCTTAAGTGTACCCCTTCAATTGGCTTTGGGCACCCTAGGGGTGATGCTTGGAAAACACTTTACTGACCGTCAACTATTGACTCCACGAAAATGGACCAACCCTGAAATAGTAGAGCTTGCTAATGAATATACTCATACTGGACAACCTCAAAAAAGTGACTTAAATCAAATTGAAGAAGCGCTTAATACACAATATAGCCAAACATTAAAAGGCCAAATGTGGCGCATCAGCACTTATGTGACAGCAGGTCTTGCAAGCTTAGCAACAGGCGCTTTGTGGATCAACATTGCCAGCATGCTGCATTGGTTTACACTCCCTGCTTCATTGCATATGCTTCAATTCCCCTTGCCGGTGATGCCTCCGGTATTGGCTGGTGTTATGGGATTGATGGCAATTGCGCTCACAGCAAGGATCATGTACGCCGCAACATCACAATACCACTATGCACAACAAGGGCAAGCGGCACCCTCTTATATAGGCGAAGGGCAAAATGCAAGACACGCTCCAATAGTTTATGCAACTCAACTAGATCAGATATATGGTGCAGCACACGCTTATACAGGCGCAGGGCAAGTTGCAGGACACGCTAAACAACAGGCTCTTCAACAACCTTCTGCACCACCAAGCTATGAAGTTGTCACGCATCAGGATAGATTGGATGCCATTAAACTCTGTCAGGACATTATAAACGGTCAACAATCTCTTACAGCTGAAACTACAGCACTCATTACTCAAATCTTAAGTACAAATTTTGAGGATGTTCAGGTCAATGGTGCTTTATTAGCGGATAAAAGACCTTCCCTTGCCTATATAGAGAACCTTGAGATGGAAGCTCTTGCAAGAGCAATGAGATCCTGAAGGGACACCTCTGATGCGTTAAGGAGGCTTCACGCATGAAGCCTCTCCTCTCATCCCTTAAAGGGTTGAGGGAGCCATCTGGGTCATCCTAACGATTTGAACTGGACATCTGAACATATCTTCTTCATGCTATTGATTTAAGTGCATGTTTTCATGATTCAATCACCCCCCACGCAATCGGTCACATTAGACAAAACAACGGGCCTCATGGGCTTTTGGACCTCACCTTTAGTGCCTTCACCTTGGCCAGTGATTGTGCTATTTGCCCCTATGGCCGCCACGGCTGATCATTTAATTGATCTCAAGCACCATTTGGTGAAGGCTGGCTTTGCAGTACTCACCTTTGATTGGCCACATTATGGCCATAGTGCAGGATCTCCCCGCCATCATATTGCCTTACCGTCTCATGAAGCTGCAGTGGGTTCAGTTGGAACTTGGCTCACAACACAACCGCACATCAAGCCAAACGGCATCACCTATTGGGCCATCAGCTTAGGCGCTACCCATGTACTGAATCACTTAAAAAATGCCCTCATTCAACCTGATCAATTGATATTACACACTCCATTTATTTCTGGATTTCATAGCTTACGCGAACAACATGACCTGGATTGGTTGACTCGTTTACAACGATTGGCTCACCGAGCCCCCAATCGATCTTTGTGCTGCACCGATACAACTCAACAACCCGGATTACTCTCTGGCCCACGCGCCGAGGCTTTTTATGCTCAAGGCCCCACCCCTTATCTGACACTATCAGGCTGTTTAAATGTAATGGATGCTGAATGTTTATCCGCATTGACGCAAATAAACAGCCCCCCCCCCTCCTATTGGATCATTGCTCAATATGATCAAGTGATTGCGCCTGATTTAACCGCACGTGCTTTTCAGGCCTATCAAGGCCCAAAATCTTCAGCAACCGAACCCATGGATCACTACACTTTATTATTAAACGAAACCATTGACCCCATCACTCAAGCCTGTGACTGGATTCACACCTGCTCATTAGACACCATGACGCCCACTCAACCTACTGATTCGGTGAGTTAGATTTAAATCAACACCCTTGGCTGAATGAAGCCGGCGCTCTTAAGGCTTCATCTCTCTCCCTTTAAATGTTGTGATTGAATGAATAGCACATATTATACTTTGAGGCCCCGAATCAGTCACTTAATCTTCTGATTCTATTTGAATGCCTCAACATATAGCACTTGCCTGAATAAAGCTATCAGCTCAGATTGAGGGATTGGAAGAGCGCTAAGATTCAATCATGGCTGAATCATTCACGACCTCAAGAAGAACCACCAGCCTTTGGGCTTGGCCCTTGATCCTCTTTGTCACTCTTAGCCTCAGGATTTAACTCAAGCTGAATCGCCGCTAGACCGTTTACCGTATTTCTCAACTCGATGGATCTCTCAGCCCCGCCTTGACCTGTTTCTTGATCAAAATCAAATTGACCTTGATTCACTGTTACAGTATCTGACTGCATTGATGTAGCACAATAAAAAGCCCCGAGCACAATAGTTGAAACCACTAACACTGCACTGGCTAATACTATATTGAATTGACTAAAGTAGACAAAAGAACTTAAGCCAAACGCCACTGCCCCTGCTGATGCACACGTAAATAAAAAAGCCCTCCAGATATTAAGCCGCAGCTTAGAAAAATTACCTGTTCGCTTCACTAACAACACTGCGTTAGTCAGGAATATGGCGGCTAATCCAATCCCCAGCGATGGAATTAAAGGTGACCCCAATCCCAATGAGATCACTGGCATAAATGATGAGAGCAACATCACTAAAAGCCCAACACCACAACCAACCACCCAGCTGAGTATGCCTGGTGCTACACTCCTTGCTATTTGCTTCCCTATCTCATCTTTAAAAGCCTCTCTACCTTTCAAGAAAGCCAAGGCAGCAAGCCCACCTATTATAATCGACAAAGCAGGAATGATGACAACTACAGGGTTATTAATCACAGCCGTCATCAAAGAA